>CANJQU010000004.1 GCA_947476485.1 Chitinophagaceae bacterium | reverse complement strand
TCCTGTTGATGTGAATCAGCTTTCTGCCGGTATTTATTTTGTAACACTGACAGGCGCTGACGGCAAGGAGGAAACACAGAAATTAGTGATTATGAAGTAGGTACATAAATGGGTAAACCTTGTTGAGCCTGTTTGCAATTTGTAAACAGGCTCTTTTACATTTATGTGATACCTTTGTGGTGTTTATTTAATGACTTATAAGCCACAACATGGACCAAGCGGTTGAGGCGGTAGTTCAAATATTACTGCAAATAGGAGAACGGGTTGTAGAAGTTTCCCGTGAACAAGTGATGACGCGCATATGGGACCAGCCTGGGTCACCACTCTCTGCTTTCAAAACCCATTATGAAGGGAAAAAAATATCCGAGATACGCAACGACAGCACCATTGCCCAATGCAGGGCCGGTATAGAAGAAGCATTTAAAACCGGCCACAGCAGCTATATAGAATACGTTTCTCATAATAATGATGTAGCCGCGATTCTTACATTTTCATTGCGCATACTTCCTTGCCACCCCGACAAAAATTACGTATTCCTTATTATAGAGAATATAACAAGGGGAAATGAAAATAAACTCGTGGAAGACAAATGGAAACTTGCGATGGATGCGTCAGGACTCGGAGTATGGGACGCTAATCTTGAAGATAAGACCATCTTCTTTTCTGATAAATGGGAAGAACTGTTTGGATATAGCCGCAATGAAATTAACGGACTTGATGATTGGGCATCAAAAATACATCCAGATGATGCTGCCGCTGCGCGGAAAAAAATGCACGAATACCTGGAGGGGAAAACAGATCGTTATTATGCCGAGCTGCGCCACCTCTGCAAGGATGGCAGCTATAGATGGATATCGAGCCGGGGAGTGATCATTTCCAGAAAAGAAGACGGAACTCCGGTGCGCTTCATTGGCACACATGCCGATATCAGCAACCGCAAACAGGCAGAAGAAGAACTGCGGCAGACCAGGGAGATGTTTGCAAACTCTTTTCATCATTCGGGCTCAGGTAAAGCGCTTATTGCACCCGGTGGCAAATGGCTGGAGGTAAATAATGTGATCTGCGAACTCACAGGCTACACTAAAGGTGAGCTGCTGGATCTGCATTACAACGACTTCACCTATCCTGATGACATAGGTAAGGACATCCCGTATGTTCAAAAGCTCATTGCCAAAGAAATTTCTTCGTACACGCTCGAGAAAAGGTATGTAGCAAAAGACCGGACAGTACTTTATACGGAGATCACGGTGACGCTGGTGCGCGATGAAGAGGATAACCCAAAATTTTTTGTCTGTGAAGTCATAGATCGTACTGCAAGACAAAAGATAAGTGATGAACTGAAACGTAAAAACCGGGAACTGGAAGCTGCTTATACCGATCTGCTCAATAAAATACACCAACTGGAAGAGCTGAATCATATTATAGCCCACAACCTTCGCGGGCCGGCCGCCAACATAGTGTTCCTCTCCGAACGGTCTGGCATATTTCCGGACGAAGAAGCGCTGACCATGATACACGACGCCAGCCGTGCGTTGCAGGGCAACCTCGATATGATGGTGGAAATAGCGCGTATAAAACTGGATAAGAAGATACAGTACGATACGTGTGACCTTGGTGAGATTGTAAACGGCATAATCACTCAGTTACAAGGCATCATTTACCAGAAGAACATCCAGATCGTTTCCAGGTTTGAAAAAGAATCTGTTAGCTATCCCAGGCTATACATGGAGAGTATATTGTACAACCTTATAAGCAATGCTATAAAATACAGGAGAGAAGATATTCAGCCGGTAATAAATATCAGCACCAGAACGGTTGATAGCCGTGTGCAGCTTTCCGTAAAGGATAACGGTCTTGGTATTGATCTTAAGTTATACGGAGATAAAATGTTCAAGCTGAACCAGGTCTTTCACCAGGGTTATGACAGCAAAGGAGTGGGACTGTTTATCACTAAGACTCAGATCGAATCACTGGGTGGCACCATCACTGTCAACGGCAAGCCCAACGAGGGCTGCGAATTTATTGTTACCCTTTAATGTTTGGCTTGCGAACAAGCTTGCAAACAATATTTCGGTAACGATATGCTAAAATGTACCAGTAGAATTCAGGTAGTGTATCGGTTTGAATTTTTCCTCTCAATAGACGCCCTGGAAGCGTTTACGACAATTAGAATTTGACCAATCGCAAAAATGATAGTCCCGATTATGCAAACTAAAGAGTGTTGATAATGTTTTGGGAAAGTAATAAATATACCTGACCCAACAATCACCGAACCAACTATACAAATAATGGCTGATTTTACTATTCTTCTTTTATATTCGGGCGCCATTGGGTAAAGTTAATAAAAAGGCTGCCCATTACAGACAGCCTTTACTTTTATCATTGAATACTATTACTAGATCTTCGGGTTCAGAATGCTCTCGGGAACAAGTGGCTCCTCTTCCGCAGCGATCGCGTCCTCATAAGGACGTTTGCCCAGCAGGCGCTCCATATCATCCTTAAAAAGCACTTCTTTTTTCAGCAATTCTTCTGCTATCATTTTCACCGCATCTGTCTTATCCACCAGCAATTGCTTTACCCTTATATAAGTAGTTTCCACCAGCTTCCGTACCTCGTCATCTATCATTTTTCCGGTCTCTTCAGAGTACGGCTTTGAGAAGCTGCTCTCATTCTGCGGATCATAGAATGATATATTACCGATCACCGGGTTCATACCATACATAGACACCATTGCATAAGCCAGGCGTGTCACATGCTGCAGATCGCTCAGAGCGCCCGTGGATATCTTACCAAATATCAGTTCTTCCACAGCCCTTCCGCCAAGCGACATACACATATCGTCTATCAGGTGATCTGTAGTACGGATGTAAACTTCCTTGGGAAGATACTGCGCATAACCCAACGCAGCAACGCCACGCGGTACAATAGTAACCTTGACCAGCGGATGTGCATGCTCCAGGAACCAGCCTGACACCGCATGACCCGCTTCGTGATATGCTATTATGCGCTTCTCCTCAGGTAGTATGATCTTGTTCTTCTTTTCCAGTCCACCGATCACGCGGTCAATGGCATCGTTAAAGTCACTCATATCCACCTCGCTCTTGCCTTTACGGGCAGCTATAAGCGCAGCTTCGTTACAGATGTTGGCTATATCAGCGCCTGCAAAACCAGGGGTCTGCAGCGCCAGCTTCTTGATATTGAGATCCTTTGACTTCTTGATAGGCTTAAGGTGCACATCAAATATCTTTTCCCTGCCTTTCACATCAGGTATATCTATTGATATCTGGCGGTCGAAACGGCCCGGGCGCAGTAACGCAATATCGAGCACGTCAGGCCTGTTAGTTGCAGCAAGTACAATGATACCACTGTCACCACTGAAACCATCCATTTCCACGAGCAGTTGGTTCAAGGTGTTCTCACGCTCGTCATTGCTCATTACTACATTCTTGCCACGCGCACGTCCTATTGCATCAATCTCATCGATGAACACGATACAGGGCGCTTTCTCACGCGCTTGCTTAAACACATCACGCACGCGGCTCGCACCCACACCTACAAATAGCTCCACGAAGTCGGAACCGGACATAGAGAAGAAAGGTACCTGTGCCTCACCGGCCATTGCCTTGGCAAGCAGCGTTTTACCTGTGCCCGGAGGGCCTACCAGCAAAGCGCCCTTGGGTATCTTACCACCCAGCGCAGTATATTTTTTAGGATTTTTAAGAAAATCCACTATCTCCATTACCTCTACTTTCGCTTCGTCAAGACCGGCAACATCATTGAAGGTGATGTTTACGCGGGTTCCTTTTTCAAAAAGCTGCGCCTTTGATTTTCCAATGTTAAAGATGCCGCCACCGCCTGGTCCGCCGCCACCCGCGCCTATCTTGCGGAATATGAGGAACCACATGGCTACCAGCAATATCACAGGTATCAGGAACGACTGCAGTATGTGCATATAATCACCCTGCGAGTCATAGCTTACCGGCGGGCGTGCTTCAACGGGAATATTTTTTTCTGCCTCATCCAGGTCTTTGCCAAAACGATCTACGGTGCCGATCTTAAAATTAAATGCAGGCGCCTTATCGTTCGGGTTAGCGATCGATGGGAATTTGCCGGTGGGCTGTGCCGGCAATGCGCCGGGTTTCAGGTACACATCCACATGTTCATTGTTGATAACAACCAGCTTTGCTACCTGCCCCTTATTCAGGAACTCGGTAAACTCCTGGAAGCTATGCTCCGCCGTTGTGGCGCCAAAATTGCCGCCGTATATCTGCGCCCCTACTATTGCCAGCAGTATAAGGCCATATATCCAGTAGATATTGAATTTAGGGCCTTTGCGCGGGGAATTCGGATTGTCATTCACCGGTTTCATTCCGGGTTTTTGGTTATTGTCTTCCATTTTTTCTTTTGATCGTTATTACTTTTTTCGACTCGCGCCTTATTAACCTATCAACCTGGTAACTTTTTAACTCAGCTTAATATTCTGTTCTAGGCGCATCTGCCCACAAGCTTTCCAGGTTGTAGAACATCCGGTCCTCATGCTGAAAGATATGCACTACAATGTTTACATAATCTACCAGCGTCCATTTGTCACCATGCTCTATATGGTAAGGCTTTTCACCACATTCAATTTCCACGGTATCTGCCAGGTTTTGCGCTATTGCTTTTACCTGGATATTCGACCTTGCATCACACAATATGAAATAATCTGCAACTGCTTCATCGATCTTTTTCAGGTCCAGCGCAACAACTCCGTCACCTTTCTTCTCCTGGATCGCGCTGATTATTGTTTTAAATAGCTTGCTATTTTTGGTAAGACGAGCAGGCGCCTTTTTTCGTTCCTGCAGGGCAGTTATTATTTTCTCCAAATCTTATATCTTATTTTTGTTCGGTAATACCGTAATAATTATCAAAATTATAAATCTTTTCTCACTTAACCTCATGCTTTCTCATTCTGCGACAACATGCTTTCTGATGCACCTATAATAGAACTCGATAGTATTGATAGCACCAATAACTATGCCATGCAGTTAATAGATGCCAATAAAGCACAGCAAGGCATGACAATAGTAGCTCAAAGCCAGGTCTCCGGTAAGGGACAGCGCGGTAAAACATGGATCGATGCCCCCGGGCAAAGCCTGCTTATGAGCATTATTGTCGTTCCCGGTCGGCGAATACCGGAACAATTCGTGTTTAACGCCTCAATAGCGTCGGCGATCGCAGATGTGCTGCAAAAATCACATACGAACTGGCGCGTACATATTAAATGGCCTAATGATATTATCATCAATGACAAAAAGGCAGGGGGTATACTCATAGAAAACGTGCTTCGTGGCAGTCGCTGGACACATAGCGTGGTTGGTCTCGGTATTAACGTAAAGCAGGATCATTTTCCCGATTCGCTGCCCTTCGCCACATCACTCCAAATTGCAGCCGGAATAGATTTTAACCTGGTAAAGCTCCGGGACGAACTGCGAGAAAGCATAATGCTGTGCACAGTTTGTCCCTTACCTGCCGAAAAAGTTATGGCGCGCTATAATGAGCTACTCTATAAACGAACCCAAAACCAGAACTTCAACAACGCCGGAAAAATAGTAGCCGCAACCATACTTAACGCACACAGTGATGGCACCATAGAGTTACAACTGGAAGATGGAACAACAGCGTTTTATCAGCATGGGCAAATGACCTGGGAATGGGAAACAACCAATCCCTGACTATTGGACTTATTATGGCTCAACAATAACCCTCACTGTTTTGCTGCTCTCGTTAGTTGTCGCGGTGAGCAGGTAAATGCCCGCCGACGCAGCAACATGGAGCTCAACAGGCTGGTTGGTCATAGCATCACCGCTGGTAATTTTCTGGCCAAGCAGGTTGGTAACGGTATAATGCATTTTCCTGCTGATGCCCGCAGCGAAATTCATAACAAACACTCCCCTGCCGGGGTTAGGATACACCGTAAGTGTGCCGGCAGACAATGCATTGGCTGTATTCACCGACAAACCTCCATTACCCACAAAGCGACGGACACGATCATTATGACGGTCTGTTACATAGATACGCCCGTTCTGGTCCCTGGTGAGGTTAACAGGCATATTCAACTGTGCTGCCCCAACCGGGCCATCGCCGTTGAAGCCGGGCGCACCGGTACCCACCAGTGAATTGATATTACCCGAGCTATGCACGATACGGATCCTGGCGTTTGAACCGTCAGAGATAAGGACGTTGCCCGTATCATCTACCGCTACGCCGGTGGGAGATTTCAACTGCGCAGAGACAGCAGCCGTACCATCGCCACTGAAACCCGGTGTACCTGTTCCTGCAAACGCATCTATGTTGCCGGAAGTATGAATGACCCGCACGCGCGCAGCACCGGAATCAGCAACGTATAAATTACCGGAGCCGTCAAAAGCAAGCCCCATCGGGTAAACCAGTTGCGATGCACTTGCCGCACCGCCGTCTCCGCCATTTCCCGCAATACCGTTTCCGGCAACAGTGGAGATGCCACCCGATGTATGCACTACGCGCAAAGCATGGTTGCCAGCATCCGAAAAGTATAGGTTTCCAACAGAATCCATGATCATTCCTGTGGGATCACTGATCTGTGCACTCACCGCACTGCCTCCGTCGCCTGCATAACCGGATGACAGAGGCGTACCTGCGTAGGTGGAGATATTGCCCGATGTGTGCACTACACGGATACATGAATTTCCCGCATCTGATATATACACATTGCCTGCTGCGTCTGTAGCCACTCCTTTCGGATGATTTAATCTCGCTGCAGTAGCAGGGCCGCCATCACCGGCGAAACCGGCACCGGCGAGCGCATCGCCCGCAAATGTAGATATGCCCCCGGATGAATGAACAACGCGGACACAGTTGTTGCCATAGTCTGCTATATACAAATTGCCCGCTGCATCAAATGCGCTTGCCATCGGCGAATCCAGTACAGCCTGCGTGGCCGGACCGCCATCGCCACAAAATTTATCATGCCCATTGCCGGCAACAGTAGAAATGGTCCCGTCTGCAAGTATCCTGCGCACAACCTTCGAAATACGATCGCAGAAGAAGATATTTCCTGATCCATCGGTTGCAATACCATCGGGACCGTTAAGCCTGGCGGCAGTAGCCGGGCCGCCATCACCTGTGTATCCGGCCGAGCCCGCTGTGCCGCCAACTGCATAGATCGTACCGGTCGGTATATTTATCTTTCTTATCACCTGCTCGGCTGCATCCGTAAAATATAAATTCCCGGAATGGTCAATAGTGATACCGCGGGGAATATTTACCTGCGCAACGGTGGCAGGGCCATTATCGCCGCCGTTACCCGGAAGCCCGGTCCCGGCCATCGTGTTGATGACGCCTGTAGCTAGATTAACCTTCCTTATTCTATGATTCAGATCATCGCATATATACAGAACGCCCATGGCGCTTATTACTATATGCGATGGGTTGTTCAGTTGAGCGCCCGTTGCCGCAATACCATCGCCATTATAACCCGCAGTCCCGGTTCCTGCGATGGTGCTTATGATACCCGAAGTATTTACCTTACGTATCACATTTGCACTGAAGTCGGAAATGTATAGGTTACCGGTGGTATCAATAGCAATGCCCACCGGGAAATTCAGTGTGGCTGCTGTTGCTGCCGTACCATCTCCCCCGCTTCCGGAAATACCCATTCCTGCGATCGTTGTAATAATACCTGAAGCATCTACCTTTCTAACTACGTGATTACCGGGATCTGCGATGTAGGTATTTCCAAGTGTATCCCGCACTAAACCATGCGGGCCCCATAACTGGGCTCCCAGTGCAGGATTTCCATCACCCGCATAACCGCCCGTGCCTGAGCCTGCACCATATCCATTACCTGCAAACGCCCCTACGATTGCCGCCCCATTGATCGTCCGTACAACATTGTTGTTCGCATCAGATACGTATAGTTGACCTGTAGGCGGATCGAAGAAGATACCTGTAGGCCCGTTGAAAGCCGCATTTGTGGCAGGGCCGCCATTACCGCCAAATGAGATTTGCCCGTTGCCCGCAACAGTGATCAGGTTCTGCGCCGATAATGACTGCGCAGCACAAATGATTGCAACGACATGAAGTAATTGAAACAGCTTTTTCATAAAAAATGATTTATATGGATGTAGTTCAGCTTGCAAATTGTATTAAATATCAAATTCAGGTTGTTATTGTCTCCCTGTTACCAGAACTTCTTTCAACGAAATACATTTTCATGCTTCCTTTGTTCTTGGCTTCAATCTCACCCCGGTATACACATTCAAAAGAGCCCTGGACAAGGTCGTAGGTTGTCTCCGAAATATTTATTTTTCCGGGCAGGCTGTTCTGCTCCATGCGCGCAGCGGTGTTCACCGTATCGCCCCATATATCGTAAGCGAATTTTTTCACACCTACGATACCGGCCACTACACTGCCGCTATGGACCCCTATCCGCACTTCAAACGCTTTAGCGCCCAGTTCCTTGCGTCGTTGTGCCATGAAGTCACGTATCTCGATAGCAGCTTTTATCATGTTTATCGCATGCGCATTGCTGGCAATCGGTAAACCTGACACAGCCATATATGCATCGCCTGCTGTCTTTATTTTTTCTATGCCATACTTACCGCTGATCTCATCAAATGCCGTAAAACACATATGCAGCTCGGCGATCAGCTCGCTGGGTGTCATTTTCTCAGCATGTATCGTGAAGTCAACAAAATCGGTAAACAGCACGGTTACCGGGTCAAAGTGCTTTGCTTCGGTTTTGCCTGTTGCTTTCAATTCCTCCGCTACTTTTGCCGGCAGGATGTTAAGCAGCAGCTCATCCGATCTTTTCTTTTCAGCCGTTACTTTCCTGTTGTTCCAGATAACAGTTGCGATTATTGTTATCAGCACAAAGAACGCACCAAGTATCGCCAGGCTCTCATTTCGCTTCCGGAGCGACTCCAGCTTCGCCAGCTTGGTGCTCAGCTCTGCCTCCCGTTGCCGTTCCAGACCGGCCAGCTTATTCTTATTTTCACTGGAGAATACAACGGAATCTTTCAACGTAGTATACATCTTAAGGCTGCGCAGCGCATCATCACACCTGCCTGCCCGTGTATAAGCTTCTGAGATATCATGGCTGAATTGCAGCTCGTAGCTCAGATTGCCAACCTCCTTGCTGATAGCAATACCCTGCTCCAGGTACTCAATAGCCTTGTTAAGGTTCGATGCCTTATCGGCAGGTATCAGGGCATTTGCCGGAATGCTGCCATCAAAATTCCTGGCAATAGCCAGGTATGTTGCACCTATAGCCCCCATATCTGCCGCTATGCCGTCATTGTTGCCCAATTCCTGGAAAAGCCGCAGTGAGCTGAACGTGTATTTCAAAGCCTCCGGATAATTATTCTGCAGAAAATAATCTGTGCCAAGGTTGGCATATATCTCACCCTTTCCCTCCTTGTTATCAACCTCTCCATCAATTACCAATGCCTTTTGGTAGTATTCCATCGCTTTGGAATATTCCTCCGTGCTGCTATATACAATACCAATATCTGCCAAATTAGAAGCCAGCTCTTTCTTACCATCTCTTAGCTCCAGTGCCAGTATCTTCTGTTTCTCAGCCACAACGCCGTCAGGCACATTCTTACTGTTCACCTGCTCTTTTAACGAATTCATCTGCAGCTCTCTCTTACTGTTCAGGCTCTTATTTAACGGCAATGCCTTCAGATAATAGTCCAGCGCCTTTCTGTAGTCGTTCTGTGAATAATAAATGATACCGATATTCACCGAATTGGTCGCTATACCTGCTGAGTCGTTGAGATTTTCATTTATGGTAAGCGCTTTTAGATAATAATCCATTGCCTGCGGGAAATCGGACTTGGCATTGTAATTACCGCCGATATTATTATACACCTTCGCTATCCACTTCTTCCAGCCCTTTTGTTCTGCAAGCGCCAGGGCTTGCCGGCCATACTTGATCCCTTCATCGGGGTTCATATTCCGGTATTCGAAAGAGAGCTTACTGAGTATCATGATTTTTTCAGTGTCTTTCTTTTTCTCCGGTAGCGCTTTACGCAATGAATCAATAAGGGTCTGGCCCTGTTTTTGTGCAAAAACAGGCAATGTAAAAAGCGATATGGCTGATACACAGATCATGATCACTAAAAACACCCTCATGACAGATTATTTGTCAGCAAATTATGAAAAAATAAGCGGGGTTTTCCTTTTAGACGTTCGTTGTGGCGAAAACCTTCGCGGACGGGGCAAAATGCAATTTCCCGGGCGAGATAAATTACCTATTTTCATGACTAAGCAATAACGACTATGGAATTCGGAAAACTAGAAGAAAAAGACCTCATCCGGATGGACTTCAAGCTCCCGCCGGACCCACCGGAAAACAAGGAGGTATTGAAGAAAGGTAAGGGAAAAACAAAATTCTACATCGGCTGTGCCAAATGGGGCCGCAAAGACTGGATCGGGAAGCTATACCCGCAGGGCACAAAGGAAAAAGACTTCCTGCACTACTATGCCACACAATTCAACAGCATTGAGTTCAATGGCTTCTTTTACAACAAGCACTCACGTGAGCAGGTAGAAAAATGGGTGGCATCCGTCCCAAAAGGTTTTCTTTTCTGCCCTAAGTTCACTCAATCCATAACACATATCCGGCGGCTGAAGAATTCAAAGAACGAAGTGGATGCATACCTTGACGTAGTCTCGGCATTTGGCAGACACCTGGGCCCGATATTCCTGATGCCGCACCCGCAAATGGGCGTCAAACATATGCCAACGATCGAAGCTTTTATTAACGATATACCAAAGGATATAAGCCTGTTCCTGGAACTGAGGCACAAAGAGTGGTATGATGCTAAGCAAGGCTACAACCCGGAGCTTTATAAATTCCTTCGTAAAGCAAAGAGAGGAACGATCATAACCGATGCTGCAGGCCGCAGGGATTGTGTGCACATGCACTTGTCCACCCCGGAGTGTTTTATCCGTTTTGTAGGCAATGGGCTGCACCCTACTGACTATACACGAATAGACTTATGGGTGAAAAGAATAAAACAATGGATGAACGAAGGTCTGCAAACCTGCTACTTCTTCATGCATCAACACGAAGAATTACACTCACCACAACTAATAAAGTACTTTATTGAACAGATGAACAAACATTGCGGCACCAAAATACCGCTACCCGTAATTCAAAGCGAAGGATCGAAACTCATTCCACCTCGCTCCCGGAGAAGGCCCGGGAGAGGGTCTACCCTGCCAGCGGAAAAGTGATATTGAATGACGTGCCCATATTCGGCTTCGAGGTCACTTCAATATTGGCTTTGTGTGCCTGCAATATATTAAGTGTGAATGTGAGGCCCAGGCCCACACCATTGCGCTTTTGGGTAAAGTAGGGTTCAAAGAGACGCGAAATATTTTCATCACTTATACCGCATCCGTTATCTGCTATTACCAGCAGCACATTATTATTTACCTGTTGCAGCGATACTGATAACAATCCCGACTGCTCTTCCATTGCTTCTATTGCATTGATCACAATATTGAGCAGCGCCAGCTTCAGCTTCTCCCTGTCGGCAAGCACTTCAAGTATATTATTCGGATAGCTTACCTGTAGCTTTATTTTTTTCAGCGTGAGACGATCTATCGATGCCGCGATCACATCGTCAAGTATGTTTTGCAGCGTATATCTTTCCAGCGTTGTCTCAGATGGACGTGAAGTGTTCAGCAACTCGCTGATAAGATCATTTATGCGCTTTCCATTTCTTTTGATGATGTCCATGTAGAGCTGCATCGCCTCATCCTTTATATCCTGCTGCATTTGCTCCACAGAGAGTGTGATATTATTAAGCGGATTGCGAACCTCATGTGCTATAGTGCGAACCAGCCTGCCTGCAGCAGCAAGCTTCTCGCCCTGCAGCGTGGCCTTTTCTTCTTTTTTCAGGTTGGTGATATCATGTATGATTCCCTGCACATAGCCGTCAACTTTATCGCTGTCCTCTATAGTAAGGGTGAGAATGCAGTACTTTTTCTCGCCATCCTTCGTATTCATCAACAGTTCCCAGTCGTTTACCTCGTTACGGTCCTGGATAGATTGCAAGAGTGATGTCCTATACAATGGCTGGTCTACGAGGTCGCATAAGTTCATATTAAGCACTTCGCCTTTTTCATAACCCAGCAGGTTTAGAATAGCCTCGTTGACGTCTTTAAAATTCAACGCATAGTCTGTCACAAATACCACATCTTTCGACTTCTCGAAAATACTCCGGTACTTGCGCTCGTTCGCTTTCAGCGCCTTGAGTGTACCTGCACGTTCCAGCGCATACCTGATACAGCGCTCCATCTTTTCCACACTCAGGTCCGTCTTAATAAGATAATCTACTGCGCCCAGTTGCATTGCCTGTATATCCACTTCATAGTTGCCCTTGCCGGTCAGCAGCACTATAGGCTCTTCGCGGTTGTGGCTCATAGCCTCTTTCAGAAAGTCGACCCCGGATTTTGCGCCCAGGCGGTAGTCCACAAAATAGAGGTCAAATTCGCCGGCAAGCAGCGTATTCAAGGCATCGTTATAATTTTTGCTCCATGCTATATTAAAAGAATTACCCGGAATGGATTGGATATATTCGCTTGTAATGATAAAATCATCCTCGTCATCATCTACAATAAGTATCCTGGCATTTGTGTATAAAAGGCTCATGTAGTGATCTCTTTAGGCTCCTCCTGGTACTCAGGAAGAATGAAAACGAACCTCGCGCCAACGTCCGGCACATTTTCTGCAAATATCAATCCGCGGTGGTACTCCATTATTTTTTTGCAGATGGCAAGCCCTATACCGGAACCCGGGTATTCAGATTTGCCATGGAGACGCTGGAATACCTGGAAAATACGGGCGCTGTATTCTTCCTCAAAACCGATCCCGTTATCAGAAATGGAAATTCTATAGTATCTCGCCCGCACCGGAAGCTCAAATTTTTGACGATCATCCTCCGTCAGCAAATTGTTCTCAATGGTAATTACGGGCTTTACGTCCTGCTTTCTGAACTTAATGGCATTACTGATGATGTTTGCAAACAATTGCTTCATCTGCGATGGTATCGCATACACCCTCGGCAACGAATGGCTATTTACCTCCGTACCGGTCTCTTCGATAACCAGTTCAAGATCTGTCGTCACCTGCTTCAGTATGAGGTTCAGATTCACAGGCTCAAAAGCCTGCTTGGTCTTGGATATTTTTGAAAATTCAAGGAGGTTATTAATAAGCATGCGCATATTTTCTGCCGCAGCCACCATGCGCGAAAGATACATCAGGCCATCACCGGCAAGAACATCCTTATATTTTTCAGAAAGGCGGTCACTGAATGTAGTGATCTTGCGGAGTGGCTCCTGCATGTCATGGCTGGCCACAAAAGCAAATTCTTCCAGTTCTTTATTAGAATGATTGAGTTCTTCCACTTTGTTCTTCAGGTCATCTTCAATGCTTCGCTGGTCGGTCACATCCCTGATGCTGCCAACGAATTTTGTTGGCTTATCATTGCTATCCCTTATGATCCTTGCCAGTGAGTGTATCACACGCACGTTTTTCCGGGTAGTAATGATCCGGTATTCAATATCAACGTCCGTACGGTTGTTTATTGCATTCTTTATAGCTTCCTTTATCCGCGCTTTATCATCGGGATGTGTGAACGTCTGTACAAGCGCCCGGTTTATGGGAAGCTGTGTATCCTCAACTTCATAGATACCATATACCCCCACCGACCAGAATACCTTGTCGGCATCGATCAGCCACTCAAATGTTCCGAAATTCTCACTATTGAATTGCTCGAGAAACAGCTCCCTTGAATTGAACGATGTGAATGGCATATCCCACTTCGAGAGATCCGGGTGCATTACAAGGCTATACATATCGGTGCCATCCCCGGCAGATACAAGGGAGGCATACAAATAATAGGGAGACTTTTTTTCGTCTTTGCCTTTCAGTGGATAGATAACATAGCGGCTGTTAGAACATGGGTCATTCTTTACCTGCTCCAACTGGTACTGGAGCCGATCGATGAGGTAATGCTCCAGCAGATCGCTGAAGTATAGTCCACGGCCTTCAAGGTCAGTGTTCGTATAACCAAGGTATTGTTCGAACTGGTTATTGACAAAAAGTATCTTTAGGTCCACCGCGCTGACGACGGCTATAAGCGCAGGGCTCGCAGATACACACTGCGAGAATACTTCCATCGATAATAACCCGCTATTTTTTATTCCGGCTGTTTGCAAACTATCCATAATTCAAGTGTCAACTACACTAATCCAGGTTAAACTCTTTGAACTGTCTCATTTTATTATACAATGTTTTCCGGTCCACGTTCAGTAGTTTCGCAGCTTTGCTTTTATTAAAATTAGATTGCTTCAAAGCATCCAGTATTACCTCGTATTCGGCATCGAGGTTGGCGCTCTTCAGTTTGTTTTCATAGGATACCGGGACTTCTGCTGCGGATTGACCATTGCTACTTTGCCGCTCAGGTGCAGATGGTGTTTCAAACTGCAGCTTGTAGAAATTACTGATCTCAAAAGGTAATGACTTCGCTTCTACCAGGTCGCCATCTGTTAGCAGCGTGGCGCGTTTTATTACATTTTTCAACTCTCTCAGGTTACCATACCATATGTAATTATCAAGTATGTTCTCTACCTCCTTACTAAAACCTTTCACATTTTTCCCCAGTTCCGAATTGGTCTGATTCAAAAAATGATGCGAGAACAACATGATATCCTGTTTACGCTCACGCAACGATGGTACGGATATGCTAAACTCATTGAACCTGTGATAAAGGTCCTCCCTGAATTTACCCGCCCTGGCAAGGTCCCAAAGATTTTCATTGCTTGCAATAATGATACGTACATCCAGTTCTATATCCTTTACGCCTCCTACCCTCCGTATCTTACGCTCCTGCACTACACGCAACAGGGATACCTGTATATCGTAAGAAAGGTTACCGATCTCGTCAAGAAATATAGTACCTCCATTTGCTATTTCCAGGCTGCCTATTTTCTGATTTAATGCCCCGGTAAATGCACCCTTTTCATGTCCGAAAAGTTCACTTCCGGCAAGTTCCTTGGATAATGCGCCGCAATCTATTGCTACGAACGGTTTATCTGAGCGCTTGCTCTTCTGGTGTATTTGCTGCGCGATAGCTTCCTTACCACTGCCGCTTTCTCCATAGATGATGACACTGAAATTTGTAGGAGCAACAAGATCGATCTGCTTGATGATAACACCAAATTCAGGACTGTCGCCGGTGATATATTGATTGTTGTATGCGGTCTTTGTCTTAACAGTGCCATTTGTGCTTGTAGACGGCCGTGCAACAACACTCTCTTTCGGCTCTTCCGAAAGCGCTTTCTTAATGGTAAGTAATATTTCGTCAGGGAAAAGCGGCTTTGTGACATAATCGAATGCGCCAAGCTTCATTACTTCCACAGCATCCTTTACATCGCTGTAGCCGGTAATAATGATCACGGCAGCGCCGGGATGCATTTCCTTGATCTTTGATAATAATTGCACGCCGGTCATATCATCAAGCCTGAAATCACACAAAACCAATACCGGTTCGTTTTTTTTCATCCATTCTATTGCCGACTGACCACTGTTTGCACTTGCTACTGTATATCCATTCCTTGTAAGGAAACGGGTTAGTAGCAGGCACATATCGTTATCATCATCTACTACAAGTATTTTATGCATATTGGTTTGTTATGTGTTTCAAATTTAATGATTTAAATCTTTATTAGTTGTTAAGGCTTGTTATCTATGCCCATACAGCACGTATCTGCGCGATTGGTATATGCATTTGCTCGCGGTACTTGGCAACTGTACGGCGCGCTATATTATACCCCTTGCCAGATAACAGGTTCACAAGCTGCTGGTCAGTATACGGATGCTTTTTGTCTTCAACGCTGATTGCATCCCCTATTACAGACTGTATCACTTTGTTGCTGATAACATCGCCTTTCTTATCGGCTATGCCTTCACTGAAGAGCTTTTTCAGATATAGAAGCCCGAAGTGTGTCTCGGCATATTTATTGCTGGTGATGCGTGAAATGGTAGAGATATCATAACCTGAGATTTCCGCCACATTGCGCAGTACCATAGGCTTCAACAGTCTTACATCTCCGTCTATAAAGTAGTCGTGCTGAATCTCTACAATGCACTGCATTATGCGCATCATTGTTTCTTCTCTTTGCTTCACTGCATTCACAAACCACTGTGCACTACTCAGCTTACTCTTTATATATTGGCTAGCGGTTTTGTCCTTGCTGCTTACGTGGCAGGCAAGCTGGTCATGCAGCGATTGATTGACAAACACTGATGCAGACTTGCTCGAAAATAAATTCACCTGGATGTTATCGCCATAGTTGGTGATGATAAAATCAGGAATAATAGTATTCTTGGGATCATCACGTGATATTTCAGTTACCGGGTAAAATTTCAGGCTGCCTATCAGGTTCAGAACTATCCTGAGTTCTTCATCATCTATTTTCAGCACATGATGCAGCTTCTCAAACTGACGGTGCATCAGGTCATTATAATGATGTTCCAGCAGTGTTATGGCACATTTCACATCCGGCCGGTTTTTATTCAGCTTGCTCAGTTGCAGCAGCAGGCATTCCCTGATGCTGCATGCGCCTATACCGGGAGGGTCAAGCGTTTGTACTACTGCAAGTCCCCTTCTTATGGTCTCTATGTCAATTACATTCTGAAAATGAAACGACATATCATCGGCCACTTCTTCCAGCGGGCGATCCATCAGGCCCTGCGGGTTGAGTATATCTATAATATACTCCGCAGTTGCCAGGTCCTCCTTACAGATGTCCAGTAAATGCAATTGTTGCTTCGCATCTTCCTTGAATGTCGTAACATCGGCAATAGCAGAATTCGGCGCGATTTCAGCATCAAAATAATTCTGGTACTCTGCCTTGTAGTCCGGGTGGTCCTCATATCCATTCTCATCCCAGTCCTGGAAATCCTGCTCCGACTCCTTGGTTAGCTTGGTGTCTTCGTCAGAAGCCTTTTCCTCTTTTACATCGAGGAACGGATTTTCTTCCAGTTCATTCTTGATACGTTGCTGTAGTTCCAGCGAATTCAGGAAGTACAGATTTAGCAACTGTATTTGCTGTGGCAATATCTTAAGTTGTTGCCTTTGAGATTGTTGTTGCGATATCATAGTGTGCAATTTGTATTGCTCACTATAAATCAAGCTTAAAGCCAAACTCTTTATTTCTGATAATATTTATTTTTAGCAATCGTATAATAATGCTCAATAGTGTTTTACAATCACAAACATCTCTTATTAATAGTAGATTTAATTTATAGATACATAATCTTTCTTTAAACGATGAGGAATTTGTTCCACAAAATGTAGTTTTGATTGTCAATGAAAAAAAGGCTGCTGATTATTGTTATTGCTTTTTGTGCTTCATTTGTTTCTATGATCGCGCTCTCGCTGTTTTCTATGGCGAGATTTTCAACATTTACCAGTTATTCGGATGCGGTAGATCATACGCACTCGGTGATCATCAATATCCGTTCTGCAGAAGTTAGTCTGCGGGATGTGGGCCTTACCGAGCGCGGATATATGATCACGCATGACACCATGTACCTCCGGTTCATGAATAACTCTATCGACAGCATTAACCGATGTGTCGACACGCTCGAAAAAATAACCGCCGACAACCCCGAACAAAGAAAGAATGTAACGCTGCTCAAAGCCAGCGTAGCTATCCGGATTGCTGCGGTGAGGGCAAATATAGAGTATGTCGACTCCTGCAGCTCAGCAACTCCTTCTAAATTCTATTTCGATAGCCGGCAGCAAATGGTGGAGTGCTCCAGGCAACTTAGAGCCATGCGACTGGCCGAAAACAAATTGCTGGATGAGAAATTCCAGGGGCAGCAGTTTTACCAGGCGCTTACTACAAGCACGCTAAAATATCTTCTCGCCGTATTTTGCATCATCACACTTATCCTGTTCGCGATAATGATCAAAGAGCTCCGCGAAAGAATACGGTATCAGGAGGAACTACAGGCGAAAGTCATCGACCTTAGAAGGTCCCACAGCGAGCTGCAGGAGATAGCATTTGCAGCATCGCACGATCTCCAGGAGCCGCTAAGAAAGATACAGGTTTTCAGCAACATGATACTGTATAAAGGCACAGGAATGGATGATGAAAACAAAATCACTCTTACTCGTATCAATTCCTCGGCAAACAGGATGCAACTGTTGATCTCTGATCTCAATGCGCTTACCAGCCTTACAAAGATCGATGAGCAAAAGGAGCTCGTAGACCTTAGTGTAATGTGCCAGTATATTCTTTTTGATCTCGATGAACAGATAAAAGAAAAAGGAGCATCTGTGGAGGTCTATGCACTGCCCATGATAAAAGGCTATGCTAACCAGCTAAAGATTCTGTTCAGGGCTCTTTTGGATAACTCGCTGAAATTTACAAGAGAAGGCGTAAAACCAGTAATCACTTTAAGCTATGAAGTGATCAATGGTCATGAGGTGGCAAATGTTAATCCGAACCTGATGCATAAAAAATTCTACCGGATCATCTGCTCGGATAATGGCATTGGTTTCGACAATCAGTTCATCAGTAAAATATTCCAGATATTCCAGCGGCTGCATCCGCAGCAGTCAAAATATGATGGCAAAGGCATAGGACTGGCAATATGCCAGCGCATCATGGCAAACCATGAGGGCTATATCATAGCGCATGGCGAACCCCATATGGGCGCCAAATTCAAGCTATTCTTCCCGGTTGAAGATTAGCTCGCTTTTTTCATCTTTTTATTGATCTCCTCTACTTCTGTCATGAATTTATTAACATGCTCATCAGCATATGCTCCGTATGCATCCACCAGCACACCCTTCGCGCCATCCCATGTTTCTATTACATACATTATGGCGTTGTCTGCAGGGTCGGACTGGCCTTCAAAACGATGAAAATCAACAACACGCACCTCTTCCGGGCCGTAATCTTTATCTTTCGCGTCTGAATGCAAGCCCTGCTTTGTTACTTTCAGGTTATCTGTATACCCGTCTTTGATAGCTTTGTTTACACTCTCGGTAAGGGTGCTCATAAAAGGTACCGGGGTATTCTGTATCGGTATGATCTTCTTTCCTGCTTCAGCTTTCATAATATTTTTTTTAGTGATGACAATATCTGTTTCAATTATTTTTGGAGTGATTTGTGGGCATCGCGCTGCTGCTTGATCAGGTCATGCGATTTCTGAAGTGATGCCCGTTGTGTCTCAACCAGTTCACGGAATGACGCATCAAGTAGTAATCCCGAAGACAATGCCGCTTCATAAGCACGAAGCGCGGCATCTTCCCCAAACTCGCAATTGGCAAGTATCGAGTGCCTGTCTCCCGCGGTGAATGTCGATTTAATATCCATCCACGCACGATAGATCTTACCTGCCGAGCTCGTATCATTATCCACTATACCTCCGTTTCCCTCGATCTTTTGTGCTAATTCCTCTTTATTTTCAGTGCTCTGGCTTTTCATCTGCTCAAAAAGAGCCTTAAGGTCTATATCCAGCCCGGCCAGCTCGCTGGTAGCCTTTTCGTATCCTGCGATCCGGTCATTATTTATCATTACCAGGTCGTTCAGTACTTCATTTATTGATTCGCGCAGTTCCATAAATTGATATTTGCCCAATTCTTGTAAAAACTATGCCACCTGTGATGGTATTTTAAAAAAATATCCTAATATTAATTTAGCACGTCTAAAAGCTTTTGAATTACTACTTTTGGCCTTCGAATTATTCTTATGGATATAATGGTTGCCACACTCGAGATTCTTAAATACACAATACCGTCTTTGGTAGTTTTAACATCATGTTACCTGATCGTGAAAAAATTCCTTGTATCGGAGATGCAGCGTAAACAACTGGCCATCTTCAAGGACTCGCAGGATATCACTTTACGGTTGCGCCTGCAGGCATATGAGCGGCTCATACTATTTGTGGAACGCATTAACCCACGCCTGCTCATCCCCCGGGTTTATGACCCCAATATGACCGCACGCGACCTGCAATCAGTCATGACATTCAGTATCAGTTCAGAGTATGAGCACAATCTCTCACAGCAGATATATGTATCCAGCAATGTGTGGGAGACCGTGAGAAACGTGAAGGAACAGGAACTGAACATGATAAACCGCCTGGCACAAACCCTTAGCCCTGATGCACCGGCCCGCGACTTCCATGCCCGCATACTTGAGGTGATGCAGAAAGCAGAAGGCGAAATGCCCACAGATATGGCCGTACAGATCATCAACAATGAAGTACGAAAAGTGATGTCTTTCGGCAGCATGTAATACGGTTCACCTTTACATCGTAATGGTAATTCCCCTTTTTATGCGATCGCTTTCTGTATGCGATGGATCAGGGGAAATAAAATACAATGAGCTTTTGAACAATGGACAAAAAAACGATCAAAACAGATTCAGGTATAGTGATTAATGAGCTTTACTGCCAGCCGGTAAAGATGGACGAATTACCGGGCCAGTTCCCGTTCACCCGCGGTGTGCATGCCGCCATGTACCGCGACCGCATGTGGACCATGCGCCAGTATGCCGGCTTTAGTACTGCCGAGGAATCCAACAAACGATACCACTTCCTGCTGGGACAGGGGGTAAGCGGCCTCTCCGTAGCTTTCGACCTGCCTACTCAGATCGGTTATGACTCAGACCACGACATGTCTGAAGGCGAGGTAGGCAAAGTAGGCGTCGCCATCGACTCCCTGCAGGATATGGAGCTGCTGTTCAAAGACATCCGTCTCAGCGATGTATCCACCTCCATGACCATCAACGCCACAGCATTCATCCTGCTGGCGTTCTACATAGCCCTCGCAAAGAAGCAGGGCGCAGACGTAAAAAAGATCTCCGGCACCATACAAAACGACATACTTAAGGAATACGCAGCACGTGGCACCTACATCTATCCGCCTGCGCCCTCCATGCGCCTAATTACCGATATCTTCGAGTATTGCAGCAAGGAAGTGCCCAAATGGAATACTATCTCTATATCCGGCTATCATATTCGCGAGGCAGGTGCAAATGCAGTACAGGAACTGGCATTTACGCTCGCCAATGGTAAGGCATACCTGCAGGCCGCACTGGCCAAGGGCCTTGACATCAACGTCTTTGCTCAGCGTCTTTCCTTTTTCTTCAACGCACACAACAACCTGTTTGAGGAAGTAGCCAAGTTCCGCGCGGCACGCCGCATGTGGGCACAGATCACCAAAGAGCTTGGCGCCACAGACCCGCGCGCGCAGATGCTCCGCTTCCATACCCAGACCGGCGGCAGCACCCTCACCGCACAACAACCCAAGAACAACATAGTGCGCGTGGCATTACAGGGCCTTTCCGCTGTGCTGGGCGGTACTCAGTCGCTGCACACCAATGGCTATGACGAAGCCCTCTCATTACCCACCGAAGAAGCTGCATCCATCGCGCTGCGCACCCAGCAGATACTCGCCTTCGAAAGCGGAGCCACCGATACCGTTGACCCGCTTGCGGGCTCATTCTATGTAGAAAGCCTGACCAACGAAGTAGAAGCCGCCGCCTGGAAACTGATAGAAAAGATAGACGCCATGGGTGGCTCGGTTAAAGCCATTGAGCACCACTTCATGCAGGACGAGATAGCCCGCTCGGCCTATACCTACAATAAAGACATTGAAGATGGCAGCAAGATCATCGTAGGTGTAAACAAATTCACCTCCGCCGAAACCGCCGCCCCGCCTGTGTTCCGCATAGACGACTCCATAAGGATAGTCCAGAGCGAAAAGCTAAAGAAGCTACGCGCTGAGCGAAACAACGATGCTGCCATGGCACGCCTCGCGACAATAAAGGAGAAAGCATCCACCACCGAAAACCTCATGCCATTCGTCATAGATGCGGTAGAGAACCTTTGCACCCTCGGCGAAATATCAGATACTTTGCGTGGTGTTTGGGGCGAGTACAAGGGGTAGCCTGTGCGGCCCTTTGCGCCATATACTCAACACGAGCAAACCTCCTTGCGCCTTAGCGCCGCTGCGGTTCAGCCCCTACGGCACCCGTATCAGCGCATTGCTGCGCCCCTGCTCCAGCATCCATGCGCTGGTCACTACATTACTATAGCTCCGGATGCCATCTTTCTGGTTGT
Organism: Chitinophagaceae bacterium; assembly: GCA_947476485.1. Taxonomy (GTDB): domain Bacteria; phylum Bacteroidota; class Bacteroidia; order Chitinophagales; family Chitinophagaceae; genus Nemorincola. Next base: position 55,773 of record CANJQU010000004.1, on the reverse strand, counting down.
TCATCTTCAGGTAGCTGTCGTAGAACTCGCTGCTGTAGCGGCTCGCCTCGTTATTGTACTTCTTACTCAGCTCCTCCAGCGTATCTATGTGCGCCGTGGTCAGTGCATTTAGCTGCGCCTCAAACTGCTTCGCTATCACCGAGTCCCGCCTGAACAACCGGGTATTGGCATACAGCCATATATTCAGGTAGCACGAATAGTTGAAGCTCGGATCACTGCCCTGCGTGCCCACTGCATAGGCCATCAGGTTGGCGTCGCCCTCTGCGGCTATCCCTGCCTGGTGCGCCATCTCGTGGCATACCACAAACGGCAGTATAAAGGCTGGCAACCTGCTGCTCACCTGCCCCTCGCCGGTAAACGGATTGTAGTAGCCATCTACCGCCACCCGCTCCATAAAGTAGCCAAACATAGTGGGCTTCACATCCAACCCGTATCCCTTCACCTTGCTGTCGGTATACATGCGGTAGCAGTTTCTTGCCCCCTTATCTATTTCCGCAAACGTTAAGGTACGATACTGCGGCGCAGTGCTGTTCAGCTTATCTACCAGGAACTGATTGAAAGCCACCAGTTGCACAGAGTCGGCCGAGCGGCGCTCATCCTGCGTTTTGTATACCTGCGTATCCATGCCCCAGTAGTCGCGCAGTGGCCCTTTTGAGTAGTTTGCGCCCCACCCTGTTATAAACAGCGCATACACCGCCAGCGCAGCATTTATCGTATTCAGAACAGAGGCCGCCAGCAGGCGTTTATGCGTCCTGAACTTCACTACAAAATACCCCCATCTTACAATGGTGTACAGCAGCGCTGCCCCACCCGCCACATACAGCACATCGCCCAGGCTGAACGGCAGCCACCCCAGCAATATGATCCTGATCGACTGGAACGGATAATAGATGTATCTATCGTATAAAGGAACATGATCCGGCAGCACATACACACACAGCGCTATCAGCGCCACCAGCCCCGCCAACACCACCAGTTTCCTTTTAAAATTCATAGCAATTTATCGGTGTGAAATAGTCCGGTATCTTGTAGAGACGCCATGCATGGCATCTCCACCAAACGTGGGGTACATTTCACGTGGGTTTCCTGTGTTTCGCGGAGACGCAATGCATTGCGTCTCTACCAAACGTGGGGTACATTTCACGTGGATTTGCCGTGTTTCGCGGAGACGCAATGCATTGCGTCTCTACATATCGTCTCACTACGCGTAGAAAAAACGCGCCTCAGCGCCTCAGCGGTTACCAGAACCACCCGCACCCTAAAACTCCCTGTCCGACCGCAAGCCCTTCACCTTTCCCGTTTTCCAGGCCTTCATATCCTCCTTATACTGAGCCTTGTTCCGGTCCGTCACCGACGATGGGTCCAGGTCACTGAAGTCAGGTTTGCCGGCATTTACCCAGGCGGTATACCAGTAGTCGGCAATGGCTGTTATCGCCGACTTCATCTGCTGCTCCACCATCCCGTTCATCAGCTCGTGATACACATGCGCATACTCCTCCGTGTGCACCATCTGGCCATACTTGTTCTTCTTCACCTTGCCATCGCTGCCCATCACATATTGCTTGTCCTCCGGGTTGTCCTTGCGCATCTTGCGTTCTATGGCCAGCAGCGGGCCCACCAGCGCATGACTGCTGTCTATCATATCCCATGTGGCCTTTTCAATATTGTCTATATAGTGTGCCCCCCCGGTATATAAATGATAGCTCTTACCAAACATTTCCGGCAATTGCGACTCCCAGAAGGCATGAATGCCCACCTGCCCGGTAAACTGCCCGTTGTGGTTTATGGTAGTGTGCAGCGGCATGTGTGCATCTGCTATGTAGTGGCCCAGGTCGGCGGCCATCAGCAGTATCTCCGTTTTGCGTTTTTTCTTCATGGCGTCTGTCAGCTTAGCCATCATCTCCTGTATGCTCCATGGCAGTGTGCCCCAGCGGTCCAGCGAATCTTTAGGAAACCTGCTCATCGCTTCATCCGTGGTACGCGGCATACCGGCGCGGCCCGCGTAGTTATAGTTTTCCAGGTCTATATAGTGGCGCGGCCACTCTGCCTTGTCGCCCATGGCATACTTGCGTATATCCGGCACCACGCTCTCCTCCACTATAAAGTCGGTATGGTTGTAAAAGAACATCCCCATCTCGGCAGGCAGGTTCAGCACCGCACCTTTGTTAATGTGGTTGTGCCCCCATACGCCCCAGCCCAGCACTACTGTAGTGCTCATTACCAGGGTGGCTATAATAAGTGTGGTAACTATTTTCTTGTTCATAAATATTGCATTGATGGCAGCAGCTTTGGCATGGGGTCAGCGAGAAAGATGCGCCGCCCAAAATCTATACGCCAAACTACATGAAAAAACTGATTTCGTGCCTATGCCCCATTTTGTTACAAAAAAATAATGAGGTTTTGGGGCATGTGTTTCTTCTGAAATGCGCACCTGTAGCTAATATTAATTTTGTTCAGATTTCCCATTATTACCCACACTGTCTGAACTATGATTTGTTTGATTTGCCTGATTAACTTGATTCGCAACATTATTGCTTTTAGCGATTGTATCGTTGGTTAGCGATGATTATACATTGCATCCGTTGTGTTGCGATCAGCATATCACATTTTTCCTGAAAAAAAAGTTTGCACAAGTTTGTCTTGGTTTTCAATGATTTAGCGTTGAAAAATATCACATTTATATCACACGAGTATCACACGCTTTTACCATGATTTTCGATGAAAAATTCGGATAACATTACCTGTGATGTATAACCGCGAATGCAGGATATTTTACTTCTAAATGGCACTACAATACACTACTAGATTGCCGCAAGAAATGTGCCGGAGGGGTGTTGTCTGACAGGAAAGATTCCCACAAATTTTGATCCGCCCTTCGACTACGCTCAGGGAGAAAAAATTCAGGATTAGTTGATTTTTAGGATAGCATGTTATTGCCCCCCTTCGGCAAGCTCAGGGCAGGCTGTAGATGGCTAACTGTTGTAGTAAAAGTGATCTCCTTCGGCATACGGCGCCCCACTTCGGCAAGCTCAGTGCAGGCTCTAGTGGGCGCCACTTATTTGCGGTCTATGTAAGGGAATTGCAAATCCCCAACATAGCATTCGTTGCAAATCCGAATGAGCGAGATTTGGATACAAAAAATGCGAAATGAAAAATAATTTGTTAAACGATTTGGAAAAGACATTGTTATTCAAAATGGTTTATATCTTTGTGCCTGAGAACAGAGGCTGTTGTGGTATTCTAAGTATAACGGCATTTAAATAAACGCATTTTTCAAAAATAATACGCCTTCCAGGCTTCGTTTGAAGCACACTTGGGAGGCTTTTTCCATTTTAAACGGCTACCATCTATGAATTACACCAAGCCCCCGCTACTCTATGCAGAACAGCTGAAATTACTTACAGGCAGGGGATTGATCATCAACGATGTTATTTCCGCTGAATTGTATTTACAGCATATAAGTTATTACCGGCTCAGTGCTTATATGATACCATTCCAGGGTAAGAAAGATGTTTTTAATGCGGATACTACTTTTGAAAAAATCGTAGACCTGTATGTATTTGACAGGGAATTGAGACTCCTCGTATTAGATGCAATAGAGCGTATAGAAATAGCGGTGCACAAATCATCGCCTCCGGACATTAATGATTTGGACTATCCAAGGAAGTTCAAAATTAAAATAAATAAGATAGTGGTTAAGGGAGGGAACGTCAAAAGAAAAATAATAAAAGAATTAGAAACGATCGGTATTACCGAGAGTACGCTTTTTCCGGAAATTGAGCATCAAGCTGCAGTAGTTAAACAGATGTATAAATAACCGAGTAATGCATATCTTTAAATCAGGAGGAAATAATTTATGACCGTCACCATTTATAGTAACTCCAGTCCGAAGGAAACAGAACTCGCTCTTCAAAAGCTGCAAAAAAATGCAAGGAGAAAGCGCCAGCGGAATTTTGACGCATTTAAATACTGTGGTGTGATTACGCTTAAAGAAGACCCACTGGCCATCCAAAAGGCAATGCGAGGTGAGTGGCGTTGAGTTGATGGACTTTTCGGCGTTAGAAACAAGAACACACCCCTAACCCCTCTCTGAGAGGGGAAGTGTTACGTGCACTTCGCGAGTATGCCTACCATTTAGAATAACTTTAGATTGGCTTAGCAATGAACTGAACGTGGAAGAGTGCGGCAAAGATGCTAAATAGCTGCACCTTAGCTAAGTACCAAAAAAATCTAAAAGGGAAATCAATCCACAAACACATCCTCCTCCACGGTCTTGAACGTGAAGCGGCGCTGGGAGATGTAGCTGAATATGGTGGTGATGATGCAGATGGTGGTGTATCGCACAGTCTGGTTGATCATGGGCATGCAATAGGCAAATACCTTGATGAGGAGGTAAGTGGTGAGGAGAAAGGTGGCAGTGGTGAGGGCGTAGCGGAACAGTTGCTTGCGGCCATGGAGGTTAGACTCCGGGAAGACTACGTGGCGGGACAATATGAAACCCGCCGGGAAACTGATGGAAAAGGCAATGAGCCAGGCTGCCACTTCGGCTGCAATGTGTCCGCCGCCAAAAATGTGTACCGGGTGCTTGTGAAATAGCTGGTTATAGGCCAGGTGGTCGATAATGATACTCAGCACAGTGTTGGTGCCTCCGCACGCAAGGTAGCGGAAGGTTTGGGCAGGGATGATGCCGTTGAATGGCCGATGGAAAAAATCTATAAACCCTGTTATGTTATGTCTGAGACCCGCGTGCACTTGTAAAAGTTAGGGTGCAAAGGTAGGGCATTCATTACAGGAAATTTGTTATGAATTGTTAAGGAAGATCGAGGAGGAGATGGTTTGGGGGAGATGAACAACGTACAGCAAGCGTCAGTCTAACGAATGAGTAAAGTGTTCGGCGCAAGTCAACCACCCCAGACCGGTCGCAAGCGTCCGGTCGTCCCCTCCTAAAAACAGGAGGGGAGGTGTTGCGCACACTGCGCGAGACGCTCATGTTTCGACTATATGAAACGAAATTACCGCAAACGTGATGCGCTAAAATGAAGGAAATCCTAGAATCTTTTAATCAAGGTTCAGACCTTCCTTATCCACGGTTTTGAAGGTGAATTTCCGCTGGGAGATGTAGCTGAGCACTGCGGTGATGATACAAATAGAGGTATACCTGATGGTCTGATTGATCATTGGCATGGTATAGCTGAACAGCTTGATGAGCAGGTAGGTCAACAGGATAAAGGTGGCGGTGGTAAGTGCATACCGGAACAGTTGTATGCGGCCATGCAGGTTAGACTCCGGGAACACTACGTGACGCGATAAAACAAAACCCGCCGGGAAACTGATAGAAAAAGCTATGAGCCATGCTGCCACCTCGGCGGCAATAGTGAGGCTGCCGTAGATATGTACCGGGTGCTTGTGAAACAGGTGATTGTAGGCCAGGGAGTCGATAATAATATTGAGCACAGTGTTGATGCCGCCGCAAGCAAGGTAGCGGAAGGTTTGAGTAGGGATTATCCCGTTAAATGGCCTATGGAAGAAATCAATAAAACCAACTATGATATGTCTGACCCTGTCGTGCACTGATAAAATTAGGGTGCAAAGGTAAGGTATTTTGGTAAAATAAGCGGGGGCGAGGGGGTAACCGCAGAGACGCGGAGACGCTAAGGTTTTTTCTCACATAGAGAATAAGTCCGCAATCTATAGATCAGATATACTTAGCGCCTTACCGCCTTTGCGGTTAAACTACTACCACTTCAGTTTGCGGAGCTTCTCGAACAGCTCGCGCTCCTGGGTGCCGCATTTGCGGAGGAGGTCGCTGAGTTCATCATAAGAAACGATGTCTGACTGCCGGGCCTTGAGGATGCGGGCGGCGCTGTAGGCAAAGTGCCGCCAGTCGTCGCCGATGGTGGTCATCTCTGCAGATAGCTCGGCGAGGTCGTCGCGCTTAAGCAGTTGGCCAGCCTCCTGTAGAAAGGCAGCATAGATATAGCGGAAGCCTGCGCCGCCGGTGCCTATCTCCTCCTGCATGCGCACCACATTGCCCAGGTATAGGGCAGCCTTGCGGGGCGGCAGCTTTTTGGGGTAGTCCTTGATGCGGTCGGCGAGGAGGAAGATGGCGGTATTGCCAAACCATGGCAGCGGTTTGGCAAACATAAAGAAGCAAGTCTGCTTTATGCCGCGCTCTATGGCTTTGGCCATATCCATATCCTTAGAGGTGCCGGTGATGTAGTACATGCGGCCCTTTGGCTCAGGTATCCCTTTTGCAAACCGCGATTTTACGAGGTCGGCAGGTGCTATGCGGGTCACATCCTCCATTATGGGGTCGCTGATGAGGTATTCGCTGCCCTCCTTTCCATAGGCTACGAGGTTGTGGGCATTAAAGTGAAAGCGGAAGGCCTCCGGCAGGTAAGGCAGGTAGAAGACGCTGCCCAGCATGCCCACGGGCTTGCCGGTGGCCAGCACATCATCGAGCGCGCGCATGGCCTTGTCGGGGCTGCTGAACTTCTCGGTGTGTACCTTGATGTTGAGGCGGCTTGCCACACGCTGGAAGATGGCGCCCGGCCACAGTCGGTAGGTAGTGCCGGGAACCCCCGCTACCTTGAGCATGGGCAAATGCCCGAAGAACAGCCCTGAGCCAATGCCAAAGGCCATGGGCTCGCTGATATTGATGCCTTCGTGCCGGAGGAGATTGGCGGTAACGCCGCTCTCGCAATGAGCGTGCTGGTGGTGTCTAAATGGTGTAGTGCTCATGCGTTCTTTTTCCCGAAACCCGTGAGCTCGGCAGTTGTAATGTTGAATACCTCAGCATACTTAGCAAGCATGGCCGGGCTTAGTTTTTTAAATACTTCGGGTTTGAAATGGCGCTTCACCTGCCACTGCCACTTGCCGGCATAGCGGGCCAGCAGGGCCAGGTCCATAAGGTTGCGGAGCATGAAGTAAGGTATGGGGCTGAGGGTGCCGGCGCGCACCTGCGCTTCGGTCTCTGCAAGGTGTTCGTCGATGTCGTCCCACGCCTGCTTGATGACCACGTTCTCGGCCTCCCAGCCCACAGAGTTGACGCCGGTATACTTGCCGTCTTTGTCTACGGCGTATACCAGTTTTTTGAGGGTGTCTCCCGGCTTTATGTTCCGCTGGTCCTGCGGTACTTCGTTTATGTTCATGTTAATTAGTCGTAAGTCAAAAGTCGTAAGTCGTAAGTCCGCGAATTAGTCTAATTGCCATTTGAATTTGAAAGATAAAGAATAACGGGGAAATGATCGCTGAAACCGTTTATCCAGTGTGTGCCGGCGAATGAACGGTGCGGCTCGCCATCGTGTCCCTTGTAATGGTCTGTAATAAAACCGGGCCTGTAGATGGCGGCTTTCTCATAGTGCAGTTTGTGGTTCTTATTGGTTAGCAAGCTGCCGGATATGATCACCTGGTCGAAGAGGTTCCAGGAGCCCCGGTAGGCTTCAGTACCCGCGCCACTTTTGTAGATGCGGGTCCACGGGTTGTAAAGGCCGGTTTCAGCCACTTCGCCGGGTTCCGCTTTGGCGCCCAGTATGGCTGCAATGCTGTTGTCGGTGGGGTTGTCGTTGAGGTCGCCCATGAGGATGATCTTGGCTGCCGGCCTGATCTTTTGTATGGTTGCAATGGCTTCCTTATCCACCCCGGCTGCAGCGGCGCGCTTGTCGTCGCTTGCATCTTCGCCGCCGCGGCGGGAGGGCCAGTGGTTTACCAGTAGATCTATAGTATCGCCACTGAGTATGCCGAAGACGTGCAGCACATCGCGGGTCACCGACTTGCCACCAAAGGCCGAAAGGTCTACGTGGAGCGGCTCTGAGCTGATAACTGAGAAGTACTGCGTGTTGTACAGCAGCGCTACATTTATACCCCTGGGATCAGGGCCATCGAACCAGGCGAATTTGTAGCCGGCTCTTTGCAGTTCGGGCTGGCGGGTGAGGTCGTTGAGCACGGTGCTGTTCTCAACTTCTGCCAGGCCAATGATGGCCGGCCCTTCGGGGCCCATGCTTTGTATCACGGTGGCTATGTTGCGTAGCTTCTGCTCGTAGATGCGCTGCGTGTAGTTGTACTTGCCCTGTGGGGTAAAGTCCTCATCCTCTTTTGCCGGATCGTCTAGTGTGTCGAAGAGGTTCTCGCAGTTGTAGAAAGCCACCATTATTTCGTGATCACCGGCTCCGGGCGCGCAGCCGCCAATGCAAACCAAAGTCGTGATCAGAAGAAGGAAAAGCAGGTGACGCATCCGGCTGAATTTTATCTTTAGGTTAAGGCATTTCTGTATGAATATATTCCTTAACTTCCCTAAAAATACAGATAACTATGTCAATGAATCAAGGCTTAATTGCCGAACTGAAGATGGAAGCAGCATCGACTAAAAAAATGCTGGAGCGCGTACCAACAGACAAAAACGACTGGAAGCCGCACGCTAAGTCAATGAAGATGGGCAACCTCGCCAATCACGTAGCCGAGCTGCCGGGATGGATAGCTATGACCATGGCTACAGACGAGCTGGACCTGTCTACCATGGACTACAAACCCACAATACCTACTTCCACAGCCGAACTGGTAAGCAAGCTGGACGACAACGTAAACAAAGCCCTGGCTTCGCTTGAAAGCGCCAAGGACGAAGACTTTGGCAAGATGTGGACACTGCGCAACGGTGCACACACCATCTTCACTATGCCAAAGATCGCTGTGATCCGCTCTATGGCCTATAGCCACCACTACCACCACCGTGGCCAGCTCAGCGTATACCTCCGCCTGCTGGATATACCAATACCAGGTATGTATGGCCCAAGCTATGACGAGATGAATGTTGTAGCAGAAGAGGTTGCGAGTGCGAACTAATTTTTGCGGATTGTTTTGATATTACAAAAGCGGCCGGGAAGGCCGCTTTTACATTAAGCCCACAAGTGTCGTGAAAAACCCTTGAAATAAACAGGGTATTTTCGATGAGGGGGCACAAACAGGTGCAAAAACGTGAAAAGGAGAAGAAGCTGCTTATTTCCTTACAGCAGCAATATAGACAGTCCGTAATCTGCGCAGAGGATCATAACGCAGGTAAGCACGACGGCCTTGGTTGATGAACGGCCGATCTCAAGAGCGCCGCCTTCCACATAGTAGCCGTAGTAGGATGGAATAATGGAGATGAAGAAAGAGAAAGTAAACGCTTTTATGATGGCAAAGAAAAGGTTGTAGGACTTGAAGCCGGTGGTTAGCCCCATGAAAAACTGCTGGCGGGTAAGTATGTTGGAGAACATGCCCGCGAGATAGCCGCCCCAGATACTTATAGCAATTGAAATAATGATAAGGCAAGGTATCATGATCATTCCTGCGAGTATCTTGGGCATCACCAGGTAGGTCTTTGTATTTATCCCCATTATCTCCAGTGCATCAATCTGTTCGCTTACGCGCATATTGCCGAGCTCTGAGGATATCTTGGAGCCAATAACGCCTGCAAGCACAATACACACCAGAGTGGGTGAAAACTCAAGAATAGTTGAATCCCGCACCAGCGTACCTATCACCGATTTTGGTATCAGGGGACTGACCAGCTGGTAGGCAAACTGCACGGTCATTACCATGCCCATGAATAAAGAAATGATGATCACAATGGGCAGCGAACCGATGCCGATATCCACGCACTGTTCCATGAATTCAATCCAGTATACTTTCAGGTTTTCAGGCTTACTGAAACCACCCCAAACCATGAGTATAACCTTGCCAAAATGCCCGAAAAAACGATTCATTGCGGCTGCAAAGATAGGGAAAGGAAAATTCCAAAGTGGAAAATCGAAATCCCAAAGAAAAATCCAGAGGAAATTCCAAAGAACAAATTCCAGATCTAAAATGAAACTCCCATTAGGAAGATTAAAAAGAGAAAATTCAAAATTCCAGAAGTGTCATTCTGCGGTAAAACCTCCAGGAAACACAAAGAAAAATCCCACCCTTTGCAGGATGGGATCTCATTGTACTTTGGAATTATAAATTTTATTCTTAAAAATTCTAAGCAAGCTTTTTCAGCTCTTCCACGCGCGCTTCGTGGTCTTCTTCCTGCTTCAGAGAGCCTTTCTTGTCCATGTCTACAAGTACCGGTGCAGCCACGAATATTGAAGAGTAAGTACCTGTAAATACCCCTATAAGCATCGCGAATGCAAAACCCCTTGTGGCCTCACCACCGAAGATGAACAATATGAGCAATGTAATGAACACACACAAAGATGTCATGATCGTACGGCTCAGGGTATCGTTGATCGCACGGTTGATAACGCTGGTCTTATCTTCATCCGGAGATTTGCGGAAGTATTCACGGATACGGTCAAAAACGATAACCGTGTCATTCATGGAGAACCCTATCACAGTAAGTACGGCAGCAATGAAGTGCTGGTCGATCTCAAGAGCGAATGGTACTCTACCCTTGAAGAAGGAGAATACTGCCAGGATGATACATACGTCATGCAGCAACGACAACAGTGTACCCAGTGAGTACTGCCATTTACGGAAACGGATCAGTATGTATAGGAATATTGCAATAAGCGAAATGATGGTGGCCTTGATAGCGCCCATTTTCAGATCGTCGGATATAGTAGGCAACACGGTCTGCGAACTTTGCAGGTACTTAGAGTTAAAGTTAGCAAATGTTGTGCCCTCTGGTATCAGGCGCTCCTTTGTAAGCCCTACCCAAAGCGTAGAGTCCACTATTTGCTGTACACCCTGACCTGGTTTTGTGATCAGGTAAGAAGTAGTGATGTTCAAGGCATTGTTAGTTCCGATCGTCTTTACTATCGGGCGCTCACCAAAGTATGCATTCAGTTTTGAACGAACGTCGTCTGTGTTATGTTTCTGGTCGAACTTAACGGTGTAGCTACGGCCTCCCTTAAACTCAACACCCTCGTTGAAGCCGGTCCAGTAAGTGCTGATACCCATGATCAATACGATAACAGTAATTACGTAGGTGTACTTCCTCGCCTCAACGAACTTGAAATGAGCTTTCTTAAAGACGCTCTTGGAAAGACCGGTGAAATATTTGAAGTGACGCTCACGTTTAGTGTACATATCTGTAACGAGGCGAGATACAAGGATACCGCAGAACAGTGATAATAAGATACCTATGATCTGTGTGGTAGCAAAACCTTTTACCGGGCCAAGACCAAACACGAACAGTATGATCGCAGTTATCAGTACGGTAATGTGACCGTCGAGTACCGGTGCATAAGAACGCTTATAACCATCGGAAACCGCCTGCTGATAGGTCTTTCCAAGTATGAGCTCCTCTTTTATACGCTCAAAGATGATAACGTTCGTATCCACGGCCATACCTACCGTCAGCACAAGGCCTGCAATGCCGGCCATGGTAAGCGTGGCATGAAGTGCAGCAAGTACACCAACTGTAAATATAAGGTTGAGGATAAGGGAAACGTCTGCGATGATACCACCTGTATTATAGTATACAAGCATCAGCACGAAGATAACAATGAACGAAATGATCAGCGAGTTCATTCCTTTGTCGATGTTCTCTGCGCCGAGTGTTGGTCCTACAACCTGCTCCTGCACAATGTGAGCGGGAGCGGGCAGCTTACCTGACTTAAGAATGTTAGCAAGGTCACGCGCATCATCCTGCGAGAAATTACCTGATATTTCGGTATTGCCACCGCTGATCTCTTCATGTACACTTGGGCTGGAATAAACACGGTCATCAAGTACAACTGCTATATAACCCTTGTTAGCTGCAACACGCGCGGTCATTTCTTTCCACAGGCGGGCGCCGGTAATGTCCATATCCATAACCACGTCTGGCTTGCCATTGAGCTGACTCACATCTGAACGGGCAGTGGTGATATGATCACCTTCCAGTTTTGCAGCACCACCAGTTGGCACTTTCAACGCATACAAAGGAAGACGTGAATTAGGATCTTTTTTCTTGCTTTCGTCTATGCCATAAACGAAATGCGTGTTTGGCGGGAATTTATTCTTAACGGCATCAAGCGCAAGATATTTGTTCACGCGTGCAGTATCCCTTTTCATTACATAACCAACAACCGGACCCTGCATATAGCCATCCTGCTGTGAAGCAAGTAATTGAATAAGCCTAGTCAACGGATATTTCTTATCTGCTTCTTCGTCCTTCAGCTTGCTAGAGTCGGTAACATTTTTTGCACCCTTATCAGCAAGTACATTAGCGAGGCTTCCAGTATCAGCACCGGCCTTTCCTTTGGCCGAATCCAAAGACGCAGTTTTCGTAGAGTCTCCAGCAGTGGTATCTGTTGTACCGGAAAGGTAAGCCGCCAGCGTCTCATTTGCCTGTATCAGGAGCGGACAGATTTCAGGGTTTGCATACAATTCAAAGAACTGGAGCTTTGCAGTAGCCTGCAGGTATCCACGTACGCGCTCAGGATTGTGCACACCTGCAAGTTCTACGGTGATGATACCTTTATTTTCGTCAAGGTTCACGTTAGGATTTGCAACGCCAAATTCATCGATACGTGTCTGCAGTACATGGTGTGTACGCACGATCGCATCTTTAGCTTCTTTGTTCAGCTTGGCAAGTACTTCCTGGTTTGTGGAAGTAAGCGTGATGTCCTTATCAGACGGCCTCGTGAACAATATAGCCATATTCGTGTTCGGGTTTGCCTTCTGGAAAACCTCGCCGAAGAGAGTAATAAAGTTAGTTTCGCTGTTGGCTTTCAACGCGTTTGCTTCCGCGATGGCTTTATTTAAAGCCGGATCTTTCGGATTATTTGACATTGACCGAACGAGGTCGTCGATGCTAACTTCGAGTGTTACGTTCATACCACCCTGCAGATCAAGGCCGAGGCTCAACTCTTCCTGTTTTGCAGCCTGGTATGTATATTTTTTCAACAAGGCATTGAAGATCACTTCACCCTGCATGCTGTCTGTAATAGCCTGGTAGTGCGTATCCACGAGCTTGTCCAGTGCTGCGCCTGATGCGGTGGGGTCATCGGCTTTTGCGGCACGCTCGGCCTGCGCGCGCATTTTCTTTTCCTCGTTGCGGACTACTAATGTCAGAGAAAGCTGGTAGAGCGATATAAGTATAAGCGCACCAGTAAAAAACTTCACCAAACCTTTTAAATGCATGGGTTATTGTTAAGATGATCAGTATAATAAAATACCTGATCGGATGTTACATATTATTGTAACCGTTCCGGTTCAAGGGCTGCAAAGATAGGATTTAAAATAAAAAAATAAAGCCCCTTTCAATTTTAAATTTTCTAATGCGATAACCCGGCATTTAAATCACATAGAAAATAATATCTGATGTGCCGTGCAAGCAATAGCAGCGATGAAATTCGGAAATAAATAGAATATTTGTTATGTTTCAATTCGCAACCAACAAATAAAATAAAATACATGAAATAAAAATATCTTCGTTCCGTTGGATTAAAATAAAATAAATTTCTATTTTGCTATTGTTTATGGATTGAAAAAAATTAATTTTATACCTTTCAATCCCCCACAATCTGGAGGATTGTAATTATTTTAGCGATTATACAAACCATTTTAACATTTTTGTCGTCTATATAGAGACCAGAAGAAATAATACCTCACTTTTATATTGAACTGTTTATGAAAAAATTCTTACCCGCCTGTTTTCGTGGCCTTATCTGTTCGGTAGCACTGTTGTGCATGCACTTCAGTACTTATGCATCCCATATAGTGGGATGTGACCTGTTCTACACATGGATCACGGGCAACCAGTACAGAGTAACCGTTATCCTTTATGGAAACTGTGGCCCTGCAAGCGCTTCGGCATTTAGTACGCTGCCCTCTTCAGCCCCACAGGTGTGCGTGTTTGATGCAAATATTTCGACTACCAGTCCCGCCTTAACACTTAGTCTGCCGATCCAGGCACCTACCGCAGGAGTAGAGATAACGCCTGTGTGCCCTGCAGATTCCAATGCAAGCCAGTGCTGGATTTCAAGTTCTACCATACCGGGTATCAAGAAATTTGTTTACTCAACAGTAACAACACTGCCACATACCTCAACTAAATGGGTGTTTGTTTATACCGGTGGCAATGGCCCCGGATCAGCCGCTGGACGAGCAGCATCTATTACAAATCTGAATGCGCCGGGAAGCTCGCTGATGCAATTGATCGATACACTGGACAATGCCGGACCCGGAATTTACAGTCATAATACAAGCCCATTGCTCACTGTGGTTCCAACACCTTTCTTTTGTCTTAACAATACAGACTGTTACAACCCTGGTGCCCTTGATCCTGATGGAGATAGCTTAAGGTTTGCACTTGTGCAGCCTACGAATGGCTCGGGCGGTGGTTGTACGATCGGAGGTGTATATCCCTACCTTCCTGGTGGTATGGCCTGGCCCGGACAGCCACTTTCACCCGGCACACCGCTTCAAAGCGTACTCGCACCACCGTCATATTACTTCGATGTTTCCACGGGCCAGATATGTTTTTTCCCAACCGTAACTCAGCGTTCCGTGGTTGTGTATAATGTATCTGAGTACCGTAATGATACGTTTATGGGCAGTTGCCAGCGTGAGATGACCTTTGTTGTGCTTACCTGTACCAACACTGCGCCGGTGAGTTCTATCGCCAGCCTCAGCGGTGTGATTTTTGATGACAGCACCCACTACCATATATGCGGCAATGCAGGCGCATGGTGCGTATCATATGGCGCAGCGGAACCTGATACGGCTAACCATATAACACTTACTGTGACCGGACTTACCGCCGGCATGACCTATACCGTGGTCGCGAATGGCACCAATCACCCGGTAGTTACTATCTGCGGTAATACCGCTACAATGCCGCCCGGCCTCTATAACTTCTTCCTGCACATGCAGGACGACAACTGTCCGCTCTCCGGTGTGAACGTACAGGCATATTCTATCAATATCTATCCGGTGCCTACGATCCGGGATTCGCTGGTTTCGGAGGCAACCTGTTTCCTTGGAGCAGTTATCTATCATATACCCGGGGGAACCGGTAAACCCTGGACTATTGCTATTTTTCACGGACCGGGAGATACCATCAAACGGTATGTTGATTCCGTTATGGTCCTTGACACATTAGCCCCGACCGTTGCTCCGATCGCAGATACAATAGTCATCTATACGAACGTTTCACAGGAATGCTCCATATGGCATCCGATCGTTATTAATCCACCACCTGCAATAGTGCCCGTAACATCTTTTACGAACCCAACTTACTGCGGAGCAAAAGATGGCAGTATTACGTTATCTAATCTTGACCCCAGCGTAGTTGATACGGTGAGATATGACTTTAATGGCGTGCCCCAGACGCTTTTCTACGGTACGGTCAGTCCCGGGGGGACACTTGGGTTCCCCAATCCGCCCATACCCATGGTAGAAGGAACCTACGATAATATCGTTGTCACGTATGGCTTCTGCCATTCGGAACCGTTAGGGCCGATCAACCTGGTTAATCCACCATTCCCGATACGCTCACTCAGTTCCATCAATCCTAACAGGTGTGGCGCGTGTAACGGAGCGATTACACTGTATGGACTTAACCCTAACCAACTGGACACAATAACCTATACACTCAATGGTACACCGACATCTGTCAGCTACTATGTAGGACCAGACAGCATGGTTCTGTTCACAGCGCTTTGCGATGGCGACACGTATGGCGACCTTTGGGCTCATACAGCAGGTACGTGCTCTACCGCTCACCTTACCGGTGTAACAATGACCGGACCAAAGCTGAATGATACTTTTTCAACACTGATCAATTATGGTTGTCATGGTGATACCGTAGTATTCACAAATGCGAATCTTTCCGATTCTGACCGAAACCTTACTTATCGCTGGTATTTCGGAGATGGCTATACAGATACAGCCCAAAACCCATACCACATTTACTTTGACAACCAGACAGACACTGCCTATATTGTGAAGCTCTATGCTACCAATGGTGTGTGCGTGGACAGCTTCTTCCATAATCTGAAACTGCTCAATTATATTGCTGCATCATATTCGTTCACGCCGGCACCATATGTATGCCAGCATACTCCGGTCAACTTTACAAATACATCTATATCGCTGTCGCCGCCGGATAGTGCCGCAACCACCTATTTATGGACATTCGGCAACGGAAACAGCTCTGTGGGCAGCACTCCTGTGAATACTTATGCGAATACAGGCACTTATACCGTGACACTGATCGAAACCAACTTTGTACCGTGTAGCGATACCTTCAGCCAGACGATCGTGGTAGATACAATAAGTGGTATAAATATTCTGTTCACAGATACTGCTATTTGCCGCGGCAAGGACATAACCTTCACAGCGCTATATGCCGAACAGGGCTCGACCGATAACGTCTGGTCTGTTTCTAACGGCAATGTGGTAGAAGGCTTCACGATGAAGGATGTAAACCCGGTAGTTCACGGATTTGACCAGGCCGGTACCTATGTGGTAAGTGTTACCGCTCATTACAGGGCCTGCCCGGAAACGACTGCTACCCGCTCGATCAATGTATACAGCTATCCGCAGATATATCTTGGCAGGGACACATCAATATGCCCAGGCAGCACTGCAATAATACTTTCTGACGAGCAGAATAAGATCCTGCCAGGCACCAAGTGGAACTGGAGCACAGGAGATTCTTCATCGCAGATAACAGTTGTAAGACCCGGTTATTACTATGCGGTGGCTACAATTAACGGCTGTTCTTCTTCTGATACCGTTTGGGTACAGAACGACTGCTACATGGATATCCCGAACGTGTTCACTCCTAATGGTGATGGTGTTAACGATTATTTCTTCCCACGCCAGCTCCTTACAAGAGGAATGACCTCATTCAATATGAACATCTACAACCGCTGGGGACAACTTATGTATCAGGCCACAAGTCTTGATGGCAGAGGCTGGGACGGTAATTTTAATGATGTACCGCAACCAGGTTCTGTTTATGTATATATCATTGACGCTACCTTCAAAGATGGCCAGCACGAACACCACCAGGGCAATGTTACCCTGCTGAGATAAACGATCTTCAAGTTCTCAAACGAAACAGCCTTTGCTCAAGCAGGGGCTGTTTCGTTTTGTACCATTCGTATGCTTTTGCTCTTATTTCGTTTTACTTTAAAACTACACTAGCGGCTCACGTCATTGCGAGCCACCGGGCATAGCTTTGCGCGCTGGCAGTGGCGAAGCAAACTCACAGAATACCGTTGTAATGTTAGTCTAGTTTAAATGTCTATTGGATAAAATTTTACCTTCCTGGCTATTTTATCAGATTATTGCATGGAGGCCATTCATCGCCTCTACGCCTAACAATAAATAATTTCGAACAATTCATTATTATACCCAGAGATGGGGAGCTGAACCTTTTTAATTTGGTTAGCGCTATTTCCGGAGGAGTATTTGAATTCGTAGTAGCTTCGGGTAAGCCACATACAAAAGGCTCTATCGTAGCTAATAATGGCACTTAATCAGGCTGAAGGAAGAGGAGAAAGCGTTCCTGGAGCGGTTATTTGAATAAACAAATGCTACCGAGGCAATGTTAGCGACCAGTAGACCATTTCATTGTCTTGCTTTACTTCTGTAAAATTCGATTTTTTCAGCAAATTGATAGAAGCCGCATTATTGACCCGGCACCGCGCCGTAATTTCCTTTACAAATGCTTGTGAAAACACCCACTTTATGAGACCCCGTGCGGCTTCTTCTGCATAACCGTTCCTCCTTTCTTCTTCTATTATACCATATCCAAGGTCCACATTTTGCTGCTCATGGTTAAACCCTTTAAAGCCAAGATCGCCAATAATTTCTAAGCTGTCCTTTTTTATAACCATCCAAGACTCATATCCCGTAGGAGCTTCAACTCCAGATAAGTTACTTATTATCTTAGGCATAGTCTCCAAAACATCAGTGTCGGGCCAGCTTATTCCCCGTCTTAATCCCATCGCGAATAAAGCACAAAAGTCCTCATTAATAACATCCTTACAAATTTGTATTGTAAATGGCATTAGCATTAATCTATCGGTGGTTAGCCTGTCAATTTGTAAGGAATGCGCTTTCAATATAGAAGTTGAATTAAATTGATAGATATACTCACAATGGGCCGCTAAAATGCCGCAGAGAAAAGCTGGGGCCTTAGAAAAAATGATACCGGTTAAACGAGTAGTTTGTCTGTAGTCTCAGCCTCAGCCCGGCTTTTCTGATCGAGGACAACCAGCAGTACCAAAGGAATAAAGAAGAGCGCAGCAACTTTGTGCGTCTCGATAAGCTCAGAGAAGAAATTATTGATGAAGCCTACAGCAATAGTCATTGCCAAACCTATGGTGACGTGCCTGTAGAACCGGTCTTTGAACCGGTGATAAATCTTTTGAGCCTTGGCGAAAATAACGACCATAAGTATGCCATAGAGGATCATGGCCGGCCAGCCCTGCTCCACCAGCATGTAGAGAAAATAATTGTGGGTAGTGGACTGCTCCGGGTTCCGGCTTACATAGGTGCGGAAAGAAGTAACTGCATAAGGCTTGTAGAAATAGTAAAAAGCACGGGGACCATAGCCGGTCACCGGGCGGTCCTGGCTCATGCGAACTGCCGCTATCCACCGGTACAAACGCTCCATAGAAGACATATCCTTGCCACGGAACGTAGAAATAATATGATCGGTGAAGCTTTTATGCATGTAGGTGTTATTGTAATCGGGCCGGAACTCGATATACTTGTTATTAGGCACCATGTAGCACATGAGCAGGATGATGACACCATAAAAGGCCGGCATAATATAGTTTACAAGGCGCATGCGCATGGCTATTCCTACCACAATTGCAAAAATAACCCCGATAACCGCGGCACGTGCATAAGAAAAACCGATACCGGCAATAAAAATGAGAATAATGAGCAGGAGTGTTCCCCTGACAAAAATATTCCGCCCTTTGGTGAGTGGCAGCGCAACCAGCAGCAGCGGAAGGAACATGGAAATAACTGTGGAATAATCGACGTGATTATAGTACAGGCCGCTCATTGACTTTTGTACCTTATCGAACCTGAACCCAAGCATGTAATGGTGTATCAGAATGACAATTACCGTGATGAGCATGGGAATCAGCATCACCAGGAAGCCCCTGACAAAATCCTTTTTTTCGCGGAATATCCAGACGGGCAAAACAAAAAAGCAAACAAGCAGCCAGGTCTTTGCAAGCAGGAATTTCAGAGAAAAGAACATCATCTTTGAAAATATGACGGCAACGATGGTCCAGATAAACTGCAGGGTCACGACCAGCACCAGCGGATCTCTCCACCACCATTGTGGTATCACCCCCGGGTTGCGGGCCCATAACAAGACAAAGAGCAGCAGGAATGTCCACATCAGCGGCTGGTCGGGCAGCGTGATGGACATGGTATCTGCCGCAAAAGTGATCTGGATAGAGGCCGGGATGGTAAAGAGGAAAATCCAATAGGCTGATTTCCAATTAACGGCAATAAGCATCAGCCATAAAAAAACGAACGGCACAGCAAGCACATAATAATTGCTGGTGAAAGCAAATATTAAGATCGTAGCGAACAGCACAGAAAATGCTACGAAATCGAACCACCTGTTTTTTAATATCGTGAGCATTTATCTTTCTACCGAATTAAGCTTGCGAAAGTATGTGATAAGTAATGCATAAACAGTGCTGAAAGCGAGGCCTAAACAACCTGCCAGGAACAATATAGTGGTGATACTGGCGCCGCTGGGGCTGGTGGGTGGCAACGCCCGGGAAATGAGTTTAAGGAACTCCATGGATTTATTGGTAGTAGCTGAAAATTCATTCAGCGTGGATATATAGTTTGCACGATCCGTAACCAACTGGTCTTTTATTGACTCTATATTCTGTATCTGCTCTATTGCCCTGCCATAGCCTTTTGCAGTGATCCGTCCCATATCTCCGCTGATAATATCGCGCCGGGTGGGGCTTATGAGTGAATAGATACCATATTTGTCTCTCAGGCCTGCCAGGGTATCGGTAAGCGCATTAATGGCACTGTCAAGCTGGATGACCTTGTCGCTGATCGATGTGTACATATTCATCTTCATGGACGTATAGTAGTGGCGGTAGGTTTCCTCCATCACTTTTACGGCCATGTTGGCGACATTGGCTGCTACTTCGGGCTCATAAGCTACATATGAAACCTGTACATCTTTGAACTCGCTGCGCTTGATGTTGAAATTCCGATTGAAGATGCCCATGAGCGCTGCATGGCCCTTGGGATCGTTGATGTCTTTTTTGTATACATCCTGGAACTGGCAGTTCCGGATAATGCGGTCGCGGACAGTATCGGAGTTAGCAAAAGCCATGATCTTATCTACATCGTCGTCACCACCAAAATAATCTACATAGCGGGTATCGTGTGAACGGAAAAGTGTGCTTCGGTCGCCGTATAAAGGATTATTGACAAAAAAAGTGGCGACACCTTTATATTTCGTATGTCTTATCAGCAGAAAAACACCCCCGAGGACAATAGCAACCAGGGTCATCAACAGAATAAAATTCCTTTTCTTCTGCAGGGTCCTGATGATATCAACGAGGTCAAAAGATGTATTTGTCATTTTATTTGCTAATTAGTTTTACTGGTGTTTTCCTACTGCACTTAATGAATTGATACTCTTATTCGCTCTCGGTATAAGCCCAAAAACGGGAATCATAGAGCAGCATGTAAACAATACTAAAGAACAGACCCAGGAAAGCAGAGATAATAACAGTGAGTATACCCCCCGGGCCTTTAGCCCGCACCGGGTTTTTAGCTTCTGTAACTACCTTGAGCACAGGTAACTGGTCTTTTTTATTGCCGGTAACGTACTGGTTTGCAAGTGTGGTCTGCTTCGCCCTTACAGTTACTAATTCATCCTTCAAAGATTCGATATTCTGAATCCTTTCGATCGCCATGCCGTAGCTCCCCTGCCCGTTACCACCAGCCTTCATACCGCTGAGCATAATGTTATTTCTTCCGGGGCTGATGATGTCGTAGATATGATACTGGTCGCGCAGCTTAGCCAGCGTATCAGTGAGGGCATTGATACTGCTGTCTTCATCGCGTATCTTATCCATGATCGACATGTACATGTTACGCCTCATATCCTGGTAAAATTCGCCATATGTGGTTTCCAATACATGTACCGTTTCATTAGCCACGGCAGCAGCCCTGTCCGGGTCTGTGTCTGTATATCCCAGCAAAAGCGCTTTAAATTCTGTACGGATTATCTTGAGGTTGCTGTGGAATTTTCTTTGCAACATCAATTCTCCTTTCCTGGTAGTAGTATCTACTTTGTAGGCATCGGCCAGATGCATATTCCGGATGACTTGTTTCTGGACGAGGTCTGAACCGGACAGCAGAATGATCTTATCGATATCGTCCTCGCCAGCGAAATAATCCATTGTTTTTTCGTTGCTGAACATATTGCCACGGTCGGTATACAGTGGGTTTCTTAAAACAAATTCAGAAGTGGCTTCATATTTTCTGAGCCCGGTCCAATAGAAAATAGCCCCTACTACAGCTGCAGCGACCGTAACAATGCTAATAAACCGCTTGTGTTTATGAATACTGTTAACAATGGAGGGCTGACTCAAAAATGGTGTACTCATGTGCTCCGCAAAAATTTAGTAGTTAAACATATTAAAAAAACGGCAAAAACCGCAACAATGCCAGCATTTATTATATCACAGTTTCACCCGCCTGCATTTTTTCTGCATTCTCCGCAAACTGTAGCGCATCGAGCATATCCTGTATGTTGCCATTCATAAAATCATCAAGGGCATATATGGTCATATTGATACGGTGGTCAGTGATACGGCCCTGGGGATAATTGTAGGTCCTGATCTTAGCGCTTCGGTCGCCGGTGCTTACAAGACTTTTACGCCTGCGGCTGATCTCGTCCTCCTGCTTGCGCACCTGTTCTTCGTAAAGGCGGGTACGCATCATAGCAGTGGCCTTATCACGGTTGCCCAGCTGCGAGCGCTCTGTCTGGCAGGTGATGACCGTCCCCGTTGGGATGTGCGTCAGTATCACTTTCGTTTCCACCTTGTTCACGTTCTGACCACCGGCACCGCCGCTGCGCGCAGTTTCCATTTTCAGGTCACTTTCCTTCAGCTCAAAGTCTATTTCCTCGGCCTCAGGCATCACCGCTACAGTAGCTGCAGATGTATGCACCCTGCCGCTGGCTTCCGTTGCGGGCACACGCTGCACACGGTGTACACCACTTTCGAACTTAAGCACGCCGTACACGTCCTCACCTACTACTTCCAGTTGAATTTCCTTGTAGCCGCCTACGGTTCCTTCGGTTTCTGATACCAACGCCACTTTCCAGCCCCTGCGCTCACAATACCTGGTATACATCCTCAGCAGATCGCCCGCAAAAATGCTCGCCTCGTCGCCACCGGTACCGGCGCGAATTTCAATGATGGCATTCTTCTCGTCCTGTGGATCTTTTGGTATCAGCAGGTTTCGGATATCGGTTTCAAGTTGTTCCTTTTGTACTTCCAGCTTTTCAAGGTCTTCTTTGGCAAGGCTGCGCAGCTCTTCGTCACTTTCTGTTTCCAGTACTTCCCGTGCAAAATCGAGGCTGTCTGTACATGTTCTGAATACTTTGTAGACATCAACAATTTTCTCCAGCTTGCGGTATTCCTTACTTATCTGTGAGAAGCGCTTATTGTCACTAACGATAGCCGGGTTGGTAAGTGCTACCCCCAGGTCATCGAATCTTGCTTTAATTGCCTCCAGTTTTTCTACTATGGAACTCATTGGTAACTCACGTATATTAAATAAATATTTATCCCGACAGTTCAGGAGGCTGCGAAGTTACGGCTTACTGCCGATATTATAAGTAACTGAAAGGTTCACATAGAATAAATGCCTCCGTCCCGTCTTTTGAAAATGCACGTTAAATAACGTTAATTCCCCTTGCATCACTTTCGTTAGTTATATATTTAAGGTTCAAAGTCACATCTAATGAAAAAAATACTACTCCCTGTTTTAGGCATTCTTTTGTTTACTGCGTGTCGTGACCGGTACTATAGATTGCAATGCCGTAATAATTGGCAATGGGCCTAAAGGCGATACGGTTGTAGCTGGCAAATGAAGAACTGCACTGTGAGTCATGTGCAATTACTTTTTTCAATGTAACTTTATCCCATGAATTACGAATCTGAATCTGAAAATAGCGCACGAGGATCGCGATCCAAGGACAAGCCATTTGCCGGAAAAAAGATTCGTATTTTCAAATCTTTTGAAGAAGCGGAAGAAGCAGAGGCAATGGAAATAGCGCGTCAATCACCTGTGGAGCGACTTAGGGAAACAGTGGAACGAATTCTACGGGTTTATGGAGTAACCAGGGAACAACTAAAGGCCCGTGATAAAAAACTTCACATTACCATCCTCCGCCGCGAATGAACCTGTTTATCGAGTTACATCAGGATCTATTGAGGAAGCTACTGAATGCAGGTGTTGATTTTATTGTTATTGGTGATTACTCAGTTATCTATCATGGATACAATCGTACAACCGGAGATATTGATATTTGGCTGAAACCGGATAATGCGAACAAAGCAAAACTACTGCCAGTTTTGAGAGATTTTGGTTTTGAAGAGTCTGATTTGATTGACGTTGCAACTCTCAACTTTACGGACCATATAGTATTCAGCATCGGTGACTATCCTGAAAAAATTGATTTTATCACACGCATCAATCTCGTAGAATATGACGAGGCAGACAGGCAGAAAATCTTCGCTGAAGTCGATGGATTAACTGTTCCTTTTTTGCACCTAAACCACCTTGTACTTTCTAAAATGAACACCGGTAGACCAAAAGATCAGGCAGATGTAGATATGCTGCAAAAAATAGAACGGGCAAAGGATAAGAAATAGTTTTACCTACTTCAACCCCTCCCTTTCCTTCTGAAAGCGCAACAACTCATCGCGTAGCCTGGCAGCTTCCATAAAGTCCAGGTCTTTGGCCGCTTTTTCCATTTCCTTTTTGGTGCGGGTAATTATCTTGTCGAGCTGGGCGGCTGAGCGGTAAGCTACTTCATCTTCGGCAGCCATAGGTAATGCCAGCTCTGGCGCCACGAGCTTGCTGTTCTCGTCGTAGCCCTTTATGTCCAGTACAGAGCCTTGCAGCATTATTTCCTGTATCGATTTTTTAATGGTCATTGGCGTGATGCCGTGATCAAGGTTGTATTTTACCTGCTTTTCACGGCGGCGATCGGTCTCATCCATCGTGCGGCGCATGCTGTCGGTTATTTTATCAGCATAGAAGATAACGAGGCCGTTTACATTACGCGCTGCGCGGCCAGCCATCTGAGTCAGTGACCGTTCGTCCCTCAAAAATCCCTCCTTATCTGCATCGAGTATTGCCATCAGCGATACTTCCGGCAGATCAAGGCCTTCCCTCAAAAGGTTTACACCTACCAGCACATTAATGTTACCCAGGCGCAGGTCGCGTAGTATCTCTACGCGTTCCAGTGTGTCCACTTCCGAGTGTATGTATTTTGAACTGATGTTGATCCGCTTCAGGTATTTATCCAGTTCCTCAGCCATACGCTTCGTTAGTGTCGTTACCAGCACACGGTCGCCGCTTTTTACCCGCTTGTCTATTTCGTCCAGCAGATCGTCGATCTGGTTTATACTTGGTCGCACTTCTATAGGCGGTTCAAGCAGTCCTGTAGGGCGCACGATCTGCTCCACCACTACCCCACCCGTATGTTCCAGTTCGTACTTTCCGGGGGTGGCGCTGATAAACAATACCTGCGACACCAGCGCTTCAAACTCATAAAAATTCAACGGCCTGTTATCTAATGCCGACGGCAGGCGGAAGCCAAAGTCCACCAGCGTCAGTTTCCTTGATCTGTCGCCGCCATACATGCCGCTGATCTGAGGTATGGTCACATGGCTCTCATCGATCACCAGCAGGAAGTCATTGGGGAAATAGTCGAGCAGGCAGAACGGCCGCGCGCCGGGCTTGCGGCGGTCGAGGAAGCGGGAATAGTTCTCAATGCCGCTGCAGTAGCCCAGTTCCTGTATCATCTCCAGGTCATAGCTCACCCGTTCCTTTATACGCTGTGCTTCTATATGCTTGCCTATCCGCTTAAAGTATTCTACCTGGGCATTCATCTCGTCCTGTATCTCGTACATGATCTGCTGCATCTGGTCGCGCGGGGCAATGTAGAGATTGGCCGGGAATATAGCTGCGTTCTCCATCACTGCAATGCGCTTACCTGTTTCCGGTTCAAAGCTTTCAACTTCCTCCACTTCGTCACCAAAAAAGGTGATGCGGTAACCATAGTCCACATAAGGCAGGTTGATGTCTACAGTATCACCATTCACCCGGAACGTACCACGCGCAAACTCCCCCTGGCTGCGGTTGTATAATGAATTGACCAACTGGTGCAAGAAGTGATTTCTGCCTACGCTATCACCTTTTTGAAAACGAATAATGCTGTTTGCATATTCGGTTGGATTACCGATACCATAAATACAGGATACCGACGCAACCACGATAATATCGCTGCGGCCGCTAAGCAGGCTGGAAGTAGCGCGCAGGCGCAATTTCTCCAGCTCTTCATTTATCGAGAGGTCCTTTTCAATGTAAGTATTGGAGACAGGCATGTATGCCTCCGGCTGGTAGTAATCGTAGTAAGACACAAAGTACTCCACCGCATTATCCGGAAAAAACTGCCGGAACTCGCCATAGAGCTGCGCGACCAGTGTTTTGTTGTGCGTAAGTACCAATGTAGGCTTCTGCACTTTCTGTATCACATTGGCAACGGTAAATGTTTTGCCTGAACCTGTAACACCCAGCAACGCCTGGAATTTCTCGCCCTGCTCGACACCTTCGGCAAGCTGCCTGATGGCTTCAGGCTGATCGCCGGCGGGCTCGTATGGGGCTTGTATTTTGAATTTCATTTTAGTCGTAAGTCGTAAGTCGTGAGTCGTAAGCCTGCGAACAAAGGAGCATATTACAACCACACGCGACTTCTACAAATTTCCGGATTTTTAAGGAAAAGATGTTGAAAATAAAAGGTAAAAAAAGTGATCTACCTGAGCAAAGTCACATTGCCCTGGTGGTGCTCTTTTTGTCCGTCTTTGAAGATGGCATCGATCGCAAAAATGTACACGCCTTCGGGCTGCATCACATTGTTGAACCTGCCGTCCCAGCCCCTGCCATCCAGTGTGGTAGTTTCAAAGATCAACTGCCCCCACCGGTTATAAATATTCATACTGAACGTGGTAAGTCCCCTGCTCAGCAACTGGCGCGGAAAGAAGTAATCATTGACACCATCGCCATTAGGTGAAAATACGTTGGGTATATTCAGGTAACAGTCATCCTGCACCCACACCGTATCCGAAGCGTAGCAATTATTTATGGTCACCGCAGCAAAGTAATAACCCGGCTCTGTGACGGCAACAGACGACCCGGTCTGCCCATTGCTCCATAACCAACTGGCACCCGGGTTGCCTTTGTTCACATTATCCGAAAGTATCACTGGCTCACTGCCCTTACAGATAGTAGTATCGCCACCAAGGTTAAGGTATGGTTGTTGAATCACGGTCACAATTCTGCTGGCGCTGGTATCCGGGCATGCCCTGTAGTTGGCAGTAAGCGTTACTGTGAATATGCCTGCAGTAGTGAAGCCGTGCACTACCGGGTTTACATCCACAATGATGCTGCCATCGCCAAAGTTCCACATATTGCCGGCATTGCCGGTAGCGGCATACAGACCGGTATAGGTAGCATACGTGCCCTGGCATATAACAGTGTCCGTCACACCGAAATTTATACCGCTGATGGTATCTACGTAAACTGTCTTATACATAGTATCGTGACAAGGCACAAAATCCGTTATTACTTCATACACCTGGTATACACCCGTATTCAGGAAAACGTGTGTGGGGTTGGCCCCGGTGGCGGTTGTTCCATCCCCGAAACTCCAGAAGCTGGTGAACCCAGTACCTGTAGAACCATCTGTGAATGTTACCGACTTTCCCTGGCAGATCAGGTTAGTATCGACCGTAAAGATGGCCTGCAATGGATGCAAAAGGTTGGCCACCTGGACCGCAGTGTCTGAGCAATTGCCCGAAGACGAAGTAAGGGTGATGGTATAAATGCCCTGCACGGTATATACGTGCTGAGGATCTGCAAGATTTGATGATGCACCATCGCCGAAATCCCATGTGTACAGCGTGGTGCCTGTAGAGGTGTTACTTAGTTCAACGGTATCTGTACCACATCCATATTTAATAGCGAGGTTAAAACCAGAAGTAACCGGAGAATATACTGTAACAACGATCGGGATCCGGTCACTCTCGCAACCCAATACAGTTTGTGTTGCCCATACCGTATATACTCCTGTTACGCTGGTATTGATGGTCGGCGATACTGTGGAACCGGCGCCACCGGTTGCGGCTGTATACCACAACACACCTGTGCCCGAAAGTATTGTGAACGGCACGAATGGCTCGCCCGGGCAATAGTGATCAGGCAAATCAATGATGGACGGCGGCAATGGCTTGGCATTCACCGTTATGACAAAAGGCACACGGGCGCTCGTGCATCCCGAATCGCTTTGCGTGGCATAGACGGTGTAAACACCTGCAACACTTGTGTTAATCGTGGGTACAGTTCCGCTGCCTGTTCCTCCTGTTGCTGTGGTGTACCATAAGACACCTGTGCCTGTGGCTGTTGGCGGCACATAGGTAACGTATTGGCAGTAAACCGAAGTTCCGGTAATTACAGGTAGCGGGGGCGTAGTACGCACGGTGACGGTTATAGAATCGCGTGGTCCTTCACAGCCCAGTACCGTTTGGCTGGCCCAGTAGGTGGTTGTACCGGCAACAGCAGTATTTGCAAGCGGCGCCGTAGTAGTGCCTGTGCCGCCCGTGCCGGATGTATACCACAGAATGGTGCTGCCGGCCGCACTGGTTACGGTAAATGGCACCGCAGTTTCACCCGTGCAATAAGTAGTGATACCGGTAATATCCGGTGCAGGAGGTAATGCATTCACGATCACTTTTATTGAGTCGGGAAAGCTCATGCATGGGTTATTTCCCTGGCGAACGTAATAGGTGGTTGTTCCGGGCACCGAAGTATTAGGCATGGGACTTCCGGGCAGCCATACCGCTGTGGCTGTGTCTGTAGTGAACCAATGGATAGGGTTACCGGGATCACCTGTAGCATAAAGTGTGTCTGCAACATCATACTGGCAATACGTAACAGGAGATACAACGGCTGGCGGTGTGGCAAGGCCAACGGCATAAATATAAAAGTTCTTGACGCTCTGAATACTGTAGCCGCTTCCTGTGCTGGAACTCAACCCGAAATAACCATATGGTATGGTGATGAGGTAATAGCCGGTCATACCCGCAACTGCGCTGTAATCATAATAGACATTAATGTTTCCGGCATTGTAGTCGATCTCAACATGATGCCATGTGCCGTCATCAACATAATCCAGGTGCGGCTTTATAGGCCCTATCATCTGGCTCCTGTTAGATTCATTATAAACCGACGGCGTAGTATAACCGTAGATCTGGCTTTCAGGATTCAGTCCGTCACCGTCGTTGTCATAAGTATCGAGCGTAAAGACCATACCCGTCATAGGCGTGGGCAACCCCAGGCCTCCACCGGTAATAAAACCGCTGGGCGGATTGCTGATATAGAAAAACGCAATGCCGTCTGCAACGCCGATACCTACGCCTCCGGTCACATCTATCTTGTAATCAAACTTCACTGTGAACTGGGCACAGGCAGTAAGGTTAATAGCAGAATCATAATAAACATATCCATTTTCATTTGTTCCAGCCGTTGTAAGCCGTATGCCGCTATCGACAACCGTAGCAAACCCGCCCACGTTCCAGCCGGTAGTGTCCAGCGGGTAGCCTTCAAGTATTACAGATATCTGCGAAAACGCATTGATGTTAGTAACAGAAATTATTAAAAGCAGTAAAAATATTCTCTTCATTAAAGGGTTATTTGCATTTAAATTTATGCAATTTTTTTCGCATTTCATATTTGAGATGAAATAAACCTTCTGAATTGTATTTTTCCACTGATTTGCAACGTAAAATACATTGCAACAATAAGTAAGTAATTGAAAAAAATACGCAGTAGCTGAGAAAGAAAAAGCTGCGCTGCTACTTGAGTAATGTCACATTGCCCTTATGGCGCTCTTTTTCGCCATCTATGAATGAAGCCTCGATGACATAGATATAGACGCCTTCGGGCTGCATCACATCATTGAAGCGACCATCCCAACCCCTGCCTTCGGTGTTGTGCGTTTCGAAGATCAGTTCGCCCCAGCGGTTATAAATATTCATGGTAAAGGTAGCAAGCCCTCTGCCCAGCAGCGGTCGCGGCAGGAAGTAGTCGTTTGATCCGTCTCCGTTTGGTGTGAACGCATTCGGGATATGCAGGAAACAACCATTCTCAACCAGCACCGTATCGGTAGCAGAACAGCCTGCGACAGTCACCGTTGCATAATAATAACCGGGGCTCACTACTGATGCATAAGGCGTGGTTGCTCCGTCACTCCATAGCCATCGTGCCTGCGGGTTGCCTGCGTTAAGGTTGTCTGCCAGCGTAATACCGGTGCTGCCGTCACATATGGTGGTATCGGGCCCGAGGTTGATAGAAGGGTAGCCAAAGATGATCACCTGCCTGGCAGCGCTGGTATCGGGGCAAGCCCGGTAGAATGCTTCAACAGATACCGTATAGATTCCCGCAGATTCAAAACCCTTGACCACCGGATTAACATTTTGCAGGACACTGCCGTCGCTGAATGTCCAGGTAACTCCGGTATTGCCAAATGCAGTGTAGATACCGGTGAACGTTATATCATGACCACCGCACATTACCGTATCGGTAGCTTTGATGCTTATAGCGCTCATTGAATCGACTGTTATAGATTTAGTGACGGTATCGCGACAGGGCACGTAGTTGGTCACAATAAGTTGCACATCGTAAGTGCCGGTATTATTAAAGATATGTGTTGCGTCTGTGGTTGTTGTACTCGCGCCATCACCAAAGTACCAGGTATAGTTCATTGAGGTACCCAGGGAATTATTGGTAAACACAACCGGGCTGCCCTGGCAGAGGAAACTATCGGGCGTAGCGGTGAAGCCGGCCACGATGAGGTTTTTGAGCTCTATATCCTGCTTTGAGCTGTCGAAGCAGCGAGTGTTGGTGATCAGCAGCTTTACAGTAAATATGCCCGGTGTGTAGTATACATGGGTTGGATTTGTTGCCGTACTCGAACCGCCATCCCCAAAATCCCAGATATACGTAAGGTCAGATGCAGGCCAGGAATGGTTCGTAAATATCACGGTATCGCCATCGCAGCTTTCATGCACCACAAAACTGAAGCTGTCAATGATAGGCGGCGCTACAAGGGTATCCGGGCCCAGCACATTTGAAACACAGACACCCCCGGTCTTCGCAACGATGTTGGTATAGATTCCCTCGCACAAACTGGAAAGCAGCACTGTGCTGTCGGGCCCGATTAAGTATGCGCCACCTGGCTGCGGCACCCCGTTGAAAGAATACGTCACTGTATCTGTCTGCCCGGGATACAGGCCATATAGTCTTATACTCCCATCACAGAAGCCGCATTTAGTAGGGTTAGTATACACATCCTTACGCACAGTAAATGGCGGAACCGTAAGATTGGCAGGTCCCAATGAATTTGATACACAAACACCACCGGTTCGTGCGATAAAATTGTCGTAAGTTCCGAAACACAGGCCGGTTAAAGACACCGTGCTGTCCGCAGGTATAGTGACGATAATTGGCGGCATTGCGCCTCCATTAAATGTGTAGCTTATCGTATCGATCTGTCCGGGATGCAGGCCAAACAGCGTTATCGAGCCGTTGCATATGCCGCAGTATTCGGGATTTGTCCAGCTGAGCGAGCGCATGGTAAATGGCGGGACCGTAAGATTAGCAGGGCCTAGTGTATTAGACACACAAATGCCTGCAGTGTGCGCAATAAAATTGGCATACAAGCCGGCGCAGAGGCCTGTAAGCACAACGGTACTATCTGCCGGGATCAACTGAATAATGGGAGGCTGGGCCACACCGTCTTTGGTGTAGTTGATCGTATCCAACTGTCCGGGATGCAGGCCATGCAAAGTGATGGTGCCATTACAAATGCCGCAGTAGTCAGGGTTAGTGAAAGTGAGCGAGCGCATGGTGAATGGCGGCACCGTGAGATTGGCCGGACCTAAAGAATTGGAAACACAACCGGCTCCGGCATGGGCAATGAAATTATCATAAAGACCCGCGCACAGGCCGGTGATCACCAGCGTACTGTCGGCTGGTACCGTGAAAATGATGGGGGTCTGCGGCACGCCGCCCTTTGTATAAGTGATCGTATCCAGCGCACCGGGATGCAAACCATAGATGGTTATTTTTCCATTGCAAATGCCGCAATAGTCGGGATTGACGAAGCTAAGCGCACGTATGGTGAACGGCGGCACCGTAAGGGTAACCGGACCGAGCGTATTAGACACACATACGCCGCCGGTACGCGCAACAAAATTATTGTAAACACCTGCGCAAAGCCCCGTAATCACAACTGTACTGTCAGCAGCGATAAAACGTACCACCGGGGTTTGCGGCACGCCATCCTTTGTAAAAGTGATCGTATCTGTCTGGCCGGGATGCAGGCCATGCAAGGTAATAGTACCATTGCAGACGCCGCAATATTCGGGATTGGTGAACGTGACCGAGCGCATGGTGAACGGCGGTACGGTGAGCGTCACCGGGCCCAGCGTGTTAGAGATACATATGCCGCCGGTCTTTGCAATGAAATTTGCGTAGGTTCCTGCACACAGACCTGTAATGGTTATTGTGCTGTCTGCCGGCACCAGTTGAATGAACGGTGGCTGAGGCACTCCACCAAGCGTATAGTTCACCGTATCCAGTTGCCCGGGATGAAGGCCGTGCAAAGTGATCGTACCATTGCAAACGCCACAATACTCAGGATTAGTGAACGTAACAGAGCGCATGGTGAACGGAGGCGTGGTAAGCGTAACCGGACCAAGCGGATTCGATACGCAGATGCCTGCGGTTTTGGCAACAAAATTGGTATAAATGCCCGAACACAAACCGGTAAGTGTAACGGTACTATCTGGCCCTACAAGGAAAGCAACGGCAGGCCCGGGGCCACCGTCATGGATGTAGGTGATCGTATCCGTCTGACCGGGATGAAGCCCATGCAGTGTTATAGTTCCATCGCACGTGCCGCACCACGAAGGATTGGTGAATGTCACCGAGCGCATAGTGAAGGGAGGCACCGTGAGCGCCACAGGACCAAGCGCATTAGATATACAAACCCCCGCTGTCTTTGCAACAAAATTGGCGTATGTGCCCTGGCAAAGCCCGTTGATCGTAACCATGCTATCAGCACCTATAAGACGCACCACAGGTGTGGCAGGACCGCCGCCGTATAGATACGTTATGGTATCCGTCTGCCCGGGGCGAAGTCCGTAAAGAGTAATGGAGCCGTTGCAGAATCCGCACCAGGTGGGATTTACAGAGGTAAGCGCCCGCATCGTAAATGCCGGATTGACCAGCGTAACAGGACCAACAGACGATGAGATACAGTTGCCATATGCAGCGGTAATGCCGGTATAGGTGCCCGCCAACAGGCCCGTTAGCACAGTAGTGCCATCGGCGGCCACTGCCAGCACCCTTGGTGGTTGCAACACACCATTGTAAGTGAATCTTATTGTGTCTATCGTGCTGGGGATCAGGCCGTGTAGTGTTATTGTGCCATTGGCAGCCCCGCAATACGTTGGGTTGGTAAGCGTAATTGTGGGCACAATAGCTACCGGCGCATTAATGGTAAGCGTCACATAGGCTTTACACAGGTGAGAAGGATTGGTATAGATGGTAAGCGTGTAAGTACCCGGAACAATACTATCTAAAAAGGGCCCGCCATAATACACAAAGGACTGTATCGTGTCACCCAAACTGTTTGAAAGGTTTATGGTCCATGAGGTGCCGCCACCACCGGGGATAATAGAGATCGCAGCTCTTTTGGTGCAGGTTGCAGCAGATATCAGGCTGTAAGATATAGTTGGTATCGGCAGAATGGTGATCGTGTACGCGATAGTATGAACACCGGATAACGGGCAATTGTCGTCGGTAAACGTAACGTAAAACGTATAGGTCCCTGGTGTTAATCCTGTAGAGTTCCAGGTAAAGGTTGTGTGTGGTGTTGGCGTGCCATTTCCGGTAATGGTAAACGTAGCGCCCGCAGGCAGCCCGGAATAAGTAACGGTAATGTTATTAGTGGCGGTGACCTCGGTCGGGTTTATATTGAACGAGAAAACACCTGAATTCTTGCATATCTGGAAATGGGTGCTGTCGGTGATCGTACCATTGGTTGCTCCTGACATACCCCCGGTTGGTGGAATATTGGTGCAGGTTTGCACCAGGAAGGTCATTTCGCGCTGGCAGGTACCGATCAGTACGCCGCCACGCCGCTCCTCAATATTGTATACAACAAGGGAACGCTGAAGGATCGGCGTGAAAAAATTAATCTGGCCATTGGTAGGATCAAAAGAAAATGACGTGGTGCTTAAGGGTGCAGCCCCTGTTGCCCCGCCAACATAATTCACCGAATCGCCGGGGTGGCAGTCTCCTGAACTGGACGCTTCACCTCCGTCCATACCAGATACGAGCACAAAATTCAGTGCATCGCCATCCGGGTCTACCGCGCCGGGACTGTAACTATTTGGGTTATTCGCACAGAAAAAAGGTGTTGGAATGACGTTAAGCACGGGGCTGGAATTATGCCCAACGGTATTGTTTAAAGTATCGACAACCTGTATCGTTGTTACCGGGCTTGTGGTAATATTGGTGATAGAAACCGCACGGCCGGCGATAGAAGTACTGCCCAGTCTTCCAAGAAACATAAAACGCCAGACGCTGGAGGTGTATGGAACGGTATAATTACCGGTGTACACAAATTTCTTGATGCCGGGTATCGTATTTGACACATCAGTACATTGCGTCAGGCTAACGTCTGCAGGGCATACCGGTGTTATTTCAACTCCGGCCGTCGGCGGTTGGATAGCAAGATTAATGCTGGTAATAGGAGTATTGCCATCAAAGATGCATATCTGCGGCGTTGCTGTAGGCAACGCTGAGAAAGCGCTGGAGGTCGCTGCCGAGCCGCAATCGCCATAGATCACCAACGTGATCTTGTAATTACTACCGCTTATCCAGGTATACGAAAGATCTACACCAACAATGTGATTTGCGCGCGCACCCACCCCGACCAGTAACAGGATCACGGCGAACAGAAATTTACGCAGATAGGATGATGCCCTTTTCATAAAATACCTGGTACTCGCAAAAACACGGGGATCATTTATTACAGCGCCCACAGCATACGATAATAAATGAAAGCGAATGAAGGTATGAAATTATTAATATTTTCACCCTTGACAAAATAATTTGGGTGAATTTTGGGATTATTGTGGTTAAGTAGAATAATAGCAATATGTACTGCGGAAATTTATTTGCTATCGGTTAAAACAGGCTGATGAGCTTTACACCCGATAGGCGATTTATAGTTTTCCCGCCATAAATCGCAAAACAACATATCAGATCCTGAAATACCATTTTTCTAAAAATGCCGACCAAAAAAACCGTCATTTCTTAGTATTTGTAAGGAATTGTAGTATATTTAACCCACTTTTTCGCAGACGAATAAAATAAATACATGAGACAACTCCTACATAAAAGTTTTGATCTTAAAGCCATTTTGTTTGTGGCTTGTGTTTCCTGGTCCGCTATCGCAAATGGCCAGACCGCAGCGCCGGCTGCACCACCAGCGCCT
The DNA here is from genome assembly GCA_947476485.1 of Chitinophagaceae bacterium. Lineage (GTDB taxonomy): Bacteria > Bacteroidota > Bacteroidia > Chitinophagales > Chitinophagaceae > Nemorincola. Next base: position 20,942 of record CANJQU010000004.1, on the reverse strand, counting down.
GCCGCAGCTACGGCTGCCGACGATGATATGGACGGCGATACAACTTCATGCTGTGCCCACGCTACAAAGAACGGTAAATGCGATAGCAAATTTATTGTGGGCACCGACTTCGGAGGCGCTACAATATTTACATCGGTTAAGAGTGGCGATGGTTCTGTAAACACCGCTACAGGCCTTTCCTGGGCTGTATCGGGCCAGTTTGCCCACCAGTTCAAAGTTAACAGCAAGAGCACGCGTTTATTCCTTTCTTTTGGGCTTGACCTCAGAAATTTTAATGGCACTGTATCGAGTCCTGATGGTTTCGGCAGCACCGCCTATGATAACTACCATTACTGGTATGCCGGCGTACCGGTTACATTCCAGGTTGTGGACGTGAAGCACTCTATCGGCAACTTTGATGATGTGGGCTTCTATGCTGAAGCTGGTGTAGAGCTGGGCTTCAAACTGAATATGCTTGATGTGTACAGCATACAGGGGGATAATACGTGGATGGATGTAACCGGGCACTACAATACCCTGATGGTTAATCAATTTGCAAGTGCCGGTGTAGCTTACAGAACGCGCTACAATACGTTCCTGTTCGGTCCCTATGTAGGATATGTGCTCACCAATATTTCTAATGACGATGGTGTTAAGAAGAACGTTTTAAGCTTTGGTATAAGGCTTTCGGCGATGCTTTTTAAATAATAGCGGGTGCCCGCTCTGATAACAAACTCAAGTAAAATGAAAAGAAATATTTCTTCAATATTCGTGGTTGCCCTTGTTTCGGCGCTTTCTATATTTGCATCATGCAATAAGCTGAGCAAGAAAACTTTTTTTAACAATAACCCTGTGAATGTGCCTATGACACCCGATTCCGTCGTGTTGAAATCGGGTATTATTGTGATCGACTCCACTCAGCTTACGCTTATTTCTACGGCCGATCAGATCAGTAACGGGGATTACGTTTATACCGGCAGTAAATTCCCCGCTTTCATCGTTAACGACATTATCATAGGCATCACCGGCGAGGGTTACTTAAGGAAAGTGACTTCTGTCGTTACACAATCGGGACAGGTAACAGTACGCACCATCCAGGCAAAACTTGAAGATGTATTCCACCAGGCCAATATCAATTTCAGCACCGGGGTTTCCCGGCTTATGCGCAAGACTGATGAAGGTTACCAGTATGATTTCAGCAATATCAGCTTACTGCAGGATGGTGTGGCATCTGTGTCACTTACAAGCGGCAGCATCTTCATCAATCCGAACTGGAATTTCAACATGCAGTTTGCAAACGGCAGTATGACCGGATTTTCCGCGATCTGCCAGAATGGTGCATTGAATGCTAACGTTCAAATGAACGTCACTTCAACAGGCGCTGAGCTTGTAAATGCTTCAAAAACACTTAACCCTGTTTCCGGCCACACCATTATCTGGATCGGTGAATTACCGATCGTTGTTACAACTGAACTTTCATTTGCCGCGACAGTATCTGGCAATGTAACCAGCGCTACTAACGGAACACCTTCATTCACTACCAGCGATCATTTCACGATCGGCGATGTATACAGCTCAGGCGCATGGCAGGGATTATATGATTTCGCTCATACGTCTACGGTAACATCCGGCATTCCCGCAGGTGGCTTTAACCTTTCCTGCAACATTGCTCCGCAGATGACACAAAAAATATATGGTGTTGTATGCCCTTCCGCTGCATTGTCATTAAATACTCTTGCAAACTCCGCAACCGGCTTCACAGAGCAACAGTCTGTGAATGTATCCGGAAACATCCTCGGATACGGAATACCTGACGACAGCCGCAACTGGACCACGGATACCACTTACTTCCAGGCAGTAACCTCTAACTTTCTTGCTGTAATGACATCAGGAGATGGTCAGAACGGTGCGGCATTTCAATACCTTTCTGCTCCGCTGAAAATTCAGGTGACCGATCTTGGTGGAATTGGACAGGCCAATATGCCCGTAACGTTTACTGTAACTTCAGGTGGTGGTTTATTGTCTCACTACACTGTGTTGACAAATGCAGGTGGCTTCGCACAAACAAACTGGCAGATCGGAGATCCCGGCACGTCAGCACAGACAGTGCAGGCAGTTGCGCGTACAACTACCGGTGCGGTTATCAGCGGATCGCCTATTACATTTACGGCACACTAGTCCTGGGATACCTTAATAAATAAGTTGTTTCTCCGTTGTTAGCTGGCATTCACCCACGCTTCATTTTCTTTGAGCAACTGGATCAGTTCGTCTACGGCTATATCGCTGGGCACGTTGCGTTTCACAACTTCTTTACCTTTGTATAGGGTTATCTTGCCCGGTCCGCTGCCGACATAGCCGAAATCTGCATCAGCCATTTCGCCAGGTCCGTTCACGATACAACCCATAATAGCGATCTTAACACCCTTAAGGTGATTGGTCGCAGCCCGTATTTTAGCCGTAGTTTCCTGCAGATCGAAAAGCGTGCGGCCGCAGCTGGGACAACTGATATACTCTGTCTTGCTGATGCGCGTGCGCGTTGCCTGCAGAATAGAGAAAGCGGTATTGTTGAGAAATTGTTTGTTACTCTTTACTTCAAGGTAAGTACGGCCGCTCACTTTACTGTTCTCCAGGTCGGCAGCAGTGTTGCAGAGCCAAACACCATCGCCAAAGCCATCAAGCAGCAATCCTCCGGAGTCGGTGGCAAAGTGAATGAGCTGTTCGTCAACGGTTTTGTCGCTGCTCTTTACTTTGAGTATTAAGGGGCTTTTTATTCCACGGGCAACCAGCGCACACATGAAGCTGCGCATAGTCTGCATGGCACATGGACCTGCGCTGCTCACCACCAATACCGCTCCGGGGGCGCTCCTGATAAGTTCAGCAATAGCACCTGGATCATCATCCGCGTCCACCGTCAGAAAGTAATGACCGGGCAATGATTGAGCCGGCATCGCCGATGCTGCAAGTAAAGGATGATACTTGGTTTTGTCGGTAGCTGCTTGCCATGCGGCATAGTCACAAATGACCTGCAGTGTGCCGGGCAGCGCAAAATCGAATGCGCGATCGCCTGTATATACATAATCTGCGGCCGCATCACTGATGCCCCACTTGTCCGTAACCGGGTTATAAGTATAGCCTATTTGCTCCAGGCTTTTTGTATTGAGGACCGGTTCATCGCTGTAATCAGCAACAACCACCGGCACATGATGTAACCCCAGGTTTTGTACGCTTACGGTATCCAGCCTTTTATAAGAGAACGGATCATAGGGCAACTTAACGGGTGTAATGTCCCGTGATTGGGAGTTGGATCGCCCGGCTTCGCCGGTGACGACAGAGTTAGGATATAGATTTTCCCGGCTGGCATAACGCTTCACTATATCACGGCACACGGGAATCTCAAATTCGGGATCCTCCGTAAGCGAAACACGTATAGTGTCCCCAATGCCGTCTTCCAGTAGCGTACCAATACCGATCGCGCTCTTGATACGTCCATCTTCGCCATCACCGGCTTCTGTTACGCCAAGATGCAGTGGGTAACATTCTCCGAATTCCTCGTCCATCTTTTGCACGAGCAGGCGGTAAGCCTGCACCATCACCAGCGGGTTACTCGACTTCATACTGAGTATGATCTGGTGGTAGTTCTCATCGCGGGCGATACGCAGAAACTCGAGCGCGCTCTCTACCATGCCGATAGGTGTGTCTCCGTAGCGGCTCATGATGCGGTCGCTGAGGGACCCATGGTTAGTGCCTATACGCATAGCAGTGCCATGCTCCCTGCAGATACGCACCAGGGGCGTGAACCGCGACCTGATACGCTCCACTTCGCTGCTATATTCAGCATCTGTATAATCGATAAAATCGAACTTCTTTTTGTCGATGTAGTTGCCCGGGTTTACACGCACCTTCTCAACGATGCGCGCAGCTATCTCAGCGGCGTTAGGAGTAAAGTGTATATCGGCGATCAGGGGCGTGTCATAACCTTTTGCGCGCAGTTCATTCTTTATGTTGAGCAGGTTCTCCGCTTCCTTCTTACTCGGGGCTGTAATGCGCACCAGTTCCGCACCTGCCTCGATACAACGGATGCTCTGCGCTACGGTAGCCGCTGTATCCATAGTATCGGTTGTGGTCATCGTCTGAATACGGATGGGATGATCGCTGCCCAATAGCAGATTACCGATCTTTACCTCACGGGTGTGCAGGCGTTTGTATCCGGAAAGAGAAGCGCAATATTGCTGCAACATAGTGTGCAAAGGTAGAAGGAAAACCCCAAACCCCTGAAGGGGCTACTCCTGGAAATCCTATGAAAATCATAAATCTTCTATGAAGAACATTTCATTCGAATTGCCTGACCAGAACTTCAGTACGAAGTCCGTATCGAAATGTAAGTGTCGATGATATTGTTAGTAATGCTAAATTTAGCACATCAGCAAAGCCCCCTTCAGGGGGTTTGGGGGTTTATGCGTTCCGGACGGTTTACCTGAAGAAACCGGGGCACCTTGTCTTTATGTACTCCCTTGGATTACCAAAGGCGCGGAAGAAGATGGTAACCGTAATATTTCCATACCAATACCAGTCGTTCGACTTGATATCGCCACGCTGGAAGCCGTAATTAGGATTATCGCCGTTCCATTTATCAACAGTATTACCACGATAAGACATAGCCCGCGCGATCTTGCCTTTGTATGCCTGCAGCGTATCGAGGTTTACATATGATTTGCTCACATCATCGATGTAGTCTGTATTGGTATAACGGAAGCCAATTTCAGGTGTGATAATGATCGTCCTTCCGATGAAGAACTTGAAACCACCACCAAACGGGAAAGCCATATTTACCAGGCTGTATTGCTTGCGGTCGGGGTACATGGGCAAGCCCTGACCTTCTGTGCTCAGCGGCCTCAGATGTATCAGATCGCCTGATGGGTTTTCCGCACGGGGATTGAAATAAAATGCCGCAATGCCACCGAAAATGTATGGAGAAACTTTGTGGCGCATTACTTCGATCGGTATGAAATTGAATTCGAGGCCACCCTGGAATTCGAACAAATGCGTAGTAAAGCTAAGGTTGCGGGCCTTGTTTATCGGGATAACGCTAAGGCTGTCTGCTGCCGAAAGATTGGTGTATGAAGCACCAAATCTCAACCCGATACGTGGACTCATGAAATACTTGTACATGATGCCTGCCATTGGCTGGTAGCCATAGTTAGCGAACACCTTTGGCTGAAGATCACCATAATAGTTTGCAACGCCTACGGATAGGCCTATTTCATGATGTTCCATTGCACCTATGTGACTGAAATCAACAGATTGTGCCTGTGAGCAGAATGGCAGAAACAGAGCTAAGGATAGTAATAATCGTTTCAACGCTTAAATTTTTGTTAAGTAGTATCGAAAGTAATACCGAAAGATAGAAACAAAATTCGGAATAATAAAACAAATCACAAATCAAATTAATCTGGCGAAGCCGAAATTAATATTATTTGTAATTCATCAAGACTACGCGAATGAAATTATATCTCAATTCAATAAGCGTAAATGTTATTTTTGCCGCTTCATAACTACATTTTGATGAATTTAATAGCAGAACTGAGAGAAAGGAACCTCATCCAGGACATAATGCCGGGAACGGAGGAGCAACTGATGAAAGAAATGACAGCAGGCTACATAGGCTTTGACCCTACTGCCGATAGCCTGCATGTGGGCAGCCTGCTGCCCATAACCCTTCTTATGCGGCTACAGCGTGCGGGGCACAAACCATATGCGCTGGTGGGTGGCGCAACCGGTATGATCGGCGACCCGTCCGGCAAATCGCAGGAGCGTAACCTGCTTGATGTAGAGATCATTCGCAAAAATTGTGACGGGATACGTAAACAACTGGAGCACTTTCTTGACTTCAGCAATACATCGGCTAATGGTGCGATGATGGTGAATAACTATGACTGGTTCAAGGATATTTCATTTCTTGATTTTATACGGGATGCCGGAAAGCACATCTCTATCAACTATATGCTCGCTAAGGATTCTGTGCAGAAGCGGCTGGAAACAGGTATGTCGTTTACAGAATTTACTTACCAGTTGATTCAAGGTTTTGACTTTTACCACCTTTGTACAAACAATAATGTGCGCCTGCAAATGGGTGGAGCAGACCAATGGGGTAATATAGTTACAGGTACAGAACTGATACGCCGAAAAGGAGGACCGGATGCCTTTGCATTCACCTGCACACTCATCACCAAGAGCGACGGCAGCAAATTCGGGAAGTCGGAAAGCGGCAATGTGTGGCTGGACAGAAACAGGACGTCACCCTATTTGTTCTACCAGTTTTGGTTGAAGCTGCCCGATGCTGATGCCGCTAAAATGGCGCTGGTTTTCTCCTTTAAACCGGTGGCAGAAGTAAAAGCGCTTATAGCAGAACACGAAACAGCGCCGCACCAGCGCAAACTGCAAAAAGCCATCGCCGATGAGATGACCATACTCGTGCATAGCGAGGAAGACCTTGCCTTCGCAAAACAGGCATCGGAGATATTGTTCGGTCAGGCCTCAGTGGGCACCTTACGCAGTTTGAATGAAGCACAATTGCTTGAGGTAATGGACGGAGTGCCGCAGGTTACAGGATCAAAAACGGCATTGGCCGATGGGCTTGACCTCATCAGTTTCCTTGCAGACAGCGGCGTTTTTGCGTCGAAAGGCGAAGCTAAAAAAATGCTGCAAAATGGCGGCGTAAGCATCAACAAAGAAAAAGTGAGTGCACTCGATTTTAAGATAACTGAAGAGCATTTGCTGAATGGGAAATACATGCTGGTGCAAAAAGGAAAGTCTAACTATACATTGGCGATGTTTGAGTAAGAATGGTAAAATGATTTTTCGTAATTTTATAAGTGACAAAAAACACGAACAATGGAAAGAATTGTGTTGGAGGTTGATGATGCAACCGGAAAAGGATACCGGAACTTCAGCCCGGAAAGTAGAAAAAACTTCAACCTTACGATAAGTCTTTTACTAAAGAAAATGGTCAATGATTCGGATTTGGATAATTACAAGAAATTTCTTGATGAAGTAGGACGCAAAGCGGAATCAAACGGACTTACTCCTGAAATTCTTGCCGAACTATTGCGCACCGATGATTAAATATGTTTTCGACACAAATAGCATCGTCAGCTCCAATCTTTTGCCTGAGTCTGTGTCCCGTAAGGCATACATTAAGGCTTTGGAAACAGGTATTTTATTGTATTCAAAAGAAACCTTGAGCGAATTTGTGGATGTGTTAACCCGTCCAAAGTTTGATAAATATGTCTCAATTGATGAACGAATAAAAGAGATTGCATCGTTTGAGAAAAAAGGTTTTGCAATTGAGGTTTTTATAAAAATAAATGCATGTAGAGACCCCAGGGATAATAAGTTCCTTGAATTAGCCCTGACGGCAAAAGCAAATTGTATTGTGACTGGAGACGCGGATCTATTGATTTTGCATCCTTTTCACAGCATACCTATTCTAACTCCCGGTGATTTTCTGAAAACCTTCTTTGATAGATCCGAATAAGTATGCCAAAGCGACGGGCCGTTAAACCCCAAATCATTTCCTATTTTTGAAGCCAAATGCCGTCCCACCTGCTCCGCAAAATATTACTCACGCTCGCCCTATTCGCGGTAACACTGCCGGTATTTTTCTGCAATAGTCCGGCTGCGAAAAACGAGGACGGCACACCGCAGGAAACTTCAAAGTGGAAGAATGTCTATGATACATCGGCCCACTATGTAGGCATGCAAACATGCCGTGGTTGCCATGAACCTATTTACCAGTCGTTCATTCAGACGGGTATGGGGCATTCCTTCGGGTTTGCAACGAAGGAAAAATCTGCCGCTGACTTTTCGCCGGCTCATGCGCTGGTTTATGACTCATCGCTTGATTTTTACTACAAGCCTTACTGGACCAATGACTCGTTTTATATCATGGAGTTCCGTGTGACAGATGGTGATACCGTGCACAAGCGCATTCAGCGGGTTGATTATGTTGTAGGATCGGGACAGCACACCAATTCGCATATCTTCAGCACGAACGGTTATCTATTCCAGGCCCCTATTACCTTTTACACGCAAAAGCACAGATGGGACCTGGCGCCTGGTTTTGAAAAAGGCGCCAGTACACGCTTTCAGCGGCTGATACAAATAGAGTGCATGAGTTGCCATAATGGCTACCCGGAATTTGTGAGCAATAGCGAGAATAAGTACACACTGCTAAAAACCGGCATAGATTGTGAGCGCTGTCATGGACCAGGAAGTATACATGTACTGGAGCGGCAAAACATCACTCCGGTTGACACATCAAAAGGTCCTGACTACTCGATCGTGAACCCCAGGAGGTTATCGACCGAACTGCAGAACAATGTTTGCCAGCGCTGCCACCTGCAGGGTATTACGGTGCTCAATGACGGTAAAACATTTTTTGACTTTCATCCCGGTATGAAACTATCCGAGGTGATGAATGTCTTCATGCCTGAGTATGAGGGTGCGCAGGATAAAATGATCATGGCATCGCATGTGGAGCGAATGAAGAAAAGCAGGTGCTTCGTGGAGTCGGGCAAGATGAGCTGTATTACCTGCCACAACCCGCATGTGAGCGTAAAGTTTACTCCGAGGGAGCAATATTTAACTGCCTGCCAAAACTGCCACGGAACGACAAGTGGGCAACATCCATGTAAAGAGTCTGCGCAGGTGAGGGCTACTAAGAACAATGACTGCGTGGCCTGCCATATGCCGCACAACAGCAGTATAGATATTCCGCATGTGGCCGTTACCGACCACTATATCCGCAAGCGACCAGTGGCTGATACCGTAAATAAAAAAATAACGGCCTTCCTGGGGATGAAGTGTTTCAACAATGATCATCCCGATGCTATTACCACTGCCCGTGGGTTTCTTGAGTTTTATGAGCGCTATGCACAGTCGAAGGAACTGCTTGATTCTGCGCTGATGTACCTGGGCAGGGAAAACAATGCTGAATCTACCAAAAAGCAGAATCGCGACTACATAAGAGTATACTATCTCCTTAAAGATTATCAGAAAATAGTGGGCTATGCCGCCCAATTGCAGCCGGCAGCGATAAAGGATGCATGGAGCGCTTACCGCATAGGAGAGGCATATTACCAGCTGCAACAACCCGGGCAGGCACTGCCGTGGTATCAGCGCGCTACGGAGATTTGGAAATATTCGCTGGATTTCGAAAATAAGTATGGCATATGCCTGCTGGCGCTCAACCGTGTGCCTGAAGCGCAGCAAATATTTGAGTTCGTTGTCAGTGAAAATCCAAATCATATAAGCGCAAATACAAACCTCGGGTACATCTATATGCAGCAAGGAAATAGCACGATGGCCTACGACTACCTGATGCGGGCAGATGGGCTGGATCCCGACTATGAGCAAAACCTGATAAACCTTGCAGTATGGTATCATAGCAACCAAAAACCGGAACTTGCCCGGAAAAGGCTGGAACACCTGCTCAAAAAGCATCCTGGGAATGAGCGGGCTAAGGCAATGCTCCTGGACCTGATGCGCTAGGTAAGTGATAAGAGACCGTTGACACGTGATATGTGCTACGTAACAGAATTGAATGCTTGAGCCATTAACCAATTATCATTACTTTTGCCACAATGAAGCATTTGCCAAACCTGCTGACGCTGGCCAATTTATTTTGCGGCTGCATTGCAATAGCATACATACTTACTGCACAGCCTTATACCAGCGTAGACCACCAGGGAGGCATGTCCTACGTGCACTGGACACTTAACGCAGAACAAATGTATCTCGGCAGCATATTTATCGGCATAGCCGCGATATGCGATATGCTGGATGGCATGATAGCACGGGCGCTCAATGTTTTTTCTCCTATAGGTAAAGATCTCGATTCGCTGGCAGATATAGTATCATTTGGAGTAGCGCCTTCTGTTATAATGTTCAAGTTGCTGTGGGACGCAATAATGGGTGAAACGAAAGGGGCTTTCGACGTTAGTATGATAGGTATGGCCCCAGCGTTTCTTATTGCGTGCTTCGCCGCCCTGAGACTTGCAAAGTTCAATATCACCAGCGACAAGCAGAAGAATTACTTTGTAGGTATGCCCGTACCCGCTGTGGGGATATTTGTTGGCTCGTTCCCGCTGATCCTGTGGTACAACCCTCATGGCCTTTCCATTTATTTCCAGTATAAATGGGCGCTGTATATTATCATCGCACTTCTTTGCTGGCTGATGGTGTCCGGCGTAAAATTCATTAAGATGATACCATCAAAGTGGAGTATAGCTACCATGTGGCCGCAACTTGTGGTACTGATAGTGGGATGTATTGCTGTACCTTTTTTAAGTGTTGCAGCAATACCGCTTGCGTTTATCGTTTATGTGGTGCTGTCTCTTGTTTACAAACAGCCCGAAACAAGTACTGAAAATTAATAGCATAAAACTTTTGAATTGTATGAAATACACCGCGCACATCAATGTAATGCCGCTGAAAGAATTGCTGGACCCACAGGGCAAGGCCGTAAACAATAGCCTGCACAACCTGGGACTGACCAACATAAATGAAGTTCGCATAGGCAAACATATAACGCTGCAACTGGAAGCAGCATCGAAAGATGATGCCGAAAAAATGGCACGTGAGGCCTGCAAGAAATTGCTTGCCAACCAGGTGATGGAGGCGTTTGACGTTACGCTGGCGGAGGGATAGTTTTATTGGAATTTGGAATTTGTCCTTTGGAATTTGGATTGTTGCTCCTTCCTGATTCTTTTACATTTTCAAATTTCCAAATTTGCACATTTTCAAATTTGCACATTACTTAAATGCGCTTGTATTTAATACCCTCGCCGATCGGCAATCTTGGAGACATCACCTACCGGGCTGTAGAGATCCTGAAGCAGGTGGATGTGGTATTGTGCGAAGACACGCGTACGAGCAGCGTATTAATGCGGCATTACAACATACAAAAACCGCTCACACCCTACCATGCTCACAATGAGCACAAGGTATTGCCACACCTTATAGAACAACTTGCTGCCGGCAAAAGCTTTGCTCTGATAACTGATGCGGGTACTCCAGGTATTTCTGATCCCGGATTTTTATTGGTGAGAGAATGCATCCGTCAAAACATAAAGGTAGAATGCCTGCCCGGTGCAACAGCGTTTGTGCCCGCGCTTGTGCAATCAGGCATACCATCAAACCGATTCGTTTTTGAGGGCTTCCTGCCGCTTAAAAAAGGCCGCCAGACCATGCTGAAGATACTGGCAGAAGAAGAGCGAACTGTGATACTTTACGAATCCCCTCACCGGCTGGTAAAATCATTAAATGAACTAGCGACTTACTTTGGCGCCGAACGACGGGCAGCAGTCTGCCGTGAACTTACGAAAATGTTCGAGGAAACGAATAACAACACACTTGCAGCATTAGCTGTGCATTATGAGCAGCACGCACCTAAGGGCGAGATCGTGATCGTGATAGAGGGAAAGGATGCACCTAAGGGCAAAAGAGACCGGGAAGAGGACTAGCCTAAGACCGGAAGCCCATCGAGATTTTATCCCGTCTGGTGCCTGTAGAGTTTTGCATACCGGCCATTGAGGGCCATCAGCTCTTCATGAGTCCCTTGCTCTGCTACAGCGCCGCCATCCAGGATGATTATCTGGTCGAATGTCCAACTGGTGAAGATGCGGTGAGTGATGACAAATGTTGTTTTGCCCTTCAAAAAATCCTGCAGATTGGCCAAAATGTTCTTTTCCGTTTGTGTGTCCACAGCAGAAAGACACTCATCAAGCAGCAGGATGTTACTGTTCTTGAGTATTGCCCTTGCAAGCACCATACGTTGCTTCTGCCCACCCGATAGCATTACTCCCCGCTCCCCTATCATTGTCTCATATCCACCGGGAAAAGAACTGATGTCTTTATCAAGATCGGCCATGCGCGCGGCTTCCTTTACTTCCTCCGCAGTCGCATCGTCCTTACCGAATTTTATGTTGTTGAAAATGGTATCGGAAAAAAGGTACGCTTCCTGCGGCGCATAAGCGATGCCTTTGCGCAATTGTTGCAGGTCGTAGTTTTTAATATTCATGCCATCCAGCAACAACTCACCCCCACTGGTGTCATACATGCGCAATAGCAGTTGTGCAATTGTAGTTTTGCCGGAGCCGGTCTTTCCAATAATAGCAACTTTCTGTCCTGGCCTTACATCAAGCGAGAAACGTTGCAATGCAGTTATTCCGGTATGCGGATAAGTGAAGGTAATATCATTGAAAGACACAGCTCCCTGCGGGATTTTTGTCACGGCATTCGAAGGTGTTTTTATCTCAGGTTCGGTATGCAGGAATTCATCTATCCTCTTCTGCGAAGCGCCGGCTCGCTGGCTCATACTGGCCACCATACCAATGCTGGAAATCGGGAACATAAGTATGTTGATGTAAATGACGAACTCGGCAATGTTGCCCGTTGTTATTTGCCCCTTAATAGCAAAGTAGCCCCCTATCAATATTGTACCGATCATACTTAGACCGATGAATAAGTTCATTGCCGGGAAGTATACCGCCTCGGTCAACGAGAGATTGATGGTGCTTTGGCGGTATGCTTCGGAATTCGTCTCGAAAAAGCGCATCATGTTTTTTTCCTGGACGAATGACTTTACCACCCTGATGCCGGAATACGACTCTTGCGCGGTGGTAGTAAGCAGTGATAGCTGCGCCCCTATCTTGCCACTCTTCTTAAAAATGACCCTGTTCACATAATAAATAGAGAACGCAAGCAGTGGCAGTGGCGCAACCACACATACGGTCAGCATCACGTTTACCCGCAGCATATCTATTATACAAAACAAAGCCAGGAAAACCACAGAAGTGAAATACATAACAGACGGACCTGTGTACATACGCACGCGTGAAACATCCTCCGAGATACGGTTCATCAGGTCGCCGGTGAAATGTGTTTTGTAAAAGTGAGTATTGAGCGACTGGTAGTGGTTGTATATCTCGTTCTTCTGGTCGTACTCTATATGCCGCGACATCACAATGATCGTTTGCCGCATCATGAACATAAAGAAGCCGCGAAGCAGGGCCAGCCCAAGTAAAGTAAGGCCGCCCATGACTACATAGGAAATGATCTCTGAATTGTCAGCACCCGGAACTTTGTTTTTAAGCCGCTGCTGCACATGGTCAAGGATATCTCTCACCACACTACCCGGCATTTCAGCAAACTTGCTGGATATGGCGACAAACAACAACCCCAGCAATAAACGCCATTTGTACTTAACAAAATATTTATTCAGCGAACCGAGGTTCTTCATAGGGCGCAAAGATAACACAAACCCCAAACCCCTAAAGGGGCTTCACATGAGAATATCATATGAGCAACTTTAAATTACCCAGTTTTCCTCCTATCAAATATTCCTTCCCCTTCCTTACTTTTACTTTCGAATTATTAATTATCATGAAAGTAGCAGTAGTAGGGGCCACTGGCCTGGTAGGCAGCACAATGTTGAAGATCCTGGAGGAAAGGGCATTCCCGGTCACAGAGTTGATTCCCGTGGCCTCTGAAAGGTCTGTGGGTAATAAGGTTGCTTTTAAAGGCAAAGAATACACCATTGTCAGTGCCGATACCGCTATTGCTATGAAACCGGCGCTGGCGCTGTTTTCTGCGGGCGGTGCGTTGTCTCTTGAGCTTGCGCCAAAATTTACTGCAGCGGGTTGCAGGGTTATTGATAATTCATCGGCATGGCGCATGCACGAAAACATCAGGCTGGTGGTGCCGGAGGTCAATGGCCATGTACTTACCGCCGATGATATGATCATTGCCAATCCCAATTGCTCCACTATTCAAATGGTAATGGTACTAAACCCCATCCACTTAAAGTATGGCATCAAAAGAGTGGTGGTGAGCACTTATCAATCGGTGAGTGGAACCGGGCAAAAAGCAGTGAAGGAATTGATGGACCAGCGGGCGGGCAGCAAAGATCATCATGTATATCCCCACCAGATAGACCTCAACGTAATACCGCATATAGACGTCTTCCAGGAAAACGGTTATACCCGGGAAGAAATAAAAATGATGCAGGAAACCTGCAAGATAATGGGCGACCAAAGTATACGTGTTTCCGCAACAGCAGTACGTGTACCCGTAGTTGGCGGGCATAGCGAGAGTGTGAACATTGAGCTGAAAAAAGACTTTTACGAATCTGATATTAAAGAGCTGCTCTCTAACCACTCAGGCATAGTAGTCATCGACAATCCCGCCATGAATGGCTACCCAATGCCCATAGACGCCGAAGGAAAGGATGAAGTGTTTGTAGGGCGTATAAGGAAAGACTATTCACAGGACAACACCCTCAATTGCTGGATCGTATCAGATAACCTGAGAAAGGGCGCAGCGACCAATGCTGTGCAGATCGCAAAGCTGCTGCATAATAATGGGTGGTTAACCCCTAACCCCTAACCTGCCTGCCGGCAGGCAGGAGGGGCTTTGCTTGTGAATATATTTTCAGCTTGATTTTCTATCGTCATCAGCATAGTAAGTTGTTGAAGCATGTCTGGAGTTTAGAACTCGTACTTCAGCTAAATGGATGGTGCCCCTTTAGGGTAGGGGTTTAGTGGTGGGGGTTACTTTTTCGCGTTTTCCTTGTCACTCTTCATCTTCCCGGCCACAGCCTCAAGCGTATCATAAAACTCATCCCCATATTTGCGGATGATGGCGTCTTTAAGAAAAACATAAACCGGCACCTTCAGCGACTTACCTAGCTTGCACGCTGGCTTACACAGCACCTCACGGGGCTCGTAGTTTACTGCCTCATAACCCGGGTGGGAGATGATACGTATAGGAAACAGGTGGCAGGAAATGGGCTTGCGAAAATCTACTTTGCCTACCTTCCAGGCTTTTTCAATACCACACTTCACTATGCCCCTGTCGTCGGTAATGCCATATACGCAGATGCCACCATTCACGGTCGGAGTCACATACCCATATTCATTGTCAATAGTGTGCGTGCCTTGTTTCTCTATCTCTGAGATGTACTCGGGAGTAAGTGTAGATTTGATCGTAGGATAGATACGTGCTATGATCTTGGTTTCCTCTTCGGTGAGCGGGGCTCCGCAATCACCATCCACACAGCATCCCCCTTTGCACTTGTCCAGGTCGCATACAAACCGCTCTTCCACTATCTCATCACTCAGCAGTACATTATCTATCGCTATCATCCTTCAAAGTCAAAAGTTAACAGTAAAAAGTAAAAACATAAAGCAAGATAAAACTGACCTGCCTAACAAGGGAAAGCCCCCTTTAGGGGGTTGGGGGTTACATATTCAGGTAATTCATCAGCAGGTTGTACTTATCGGTAAGATCATCTTTCTTGTTCTCATCGCCGTATACTTCCTTCACATGATACTTGTGCCTTTCAAAAGAAGATACCACCGCGTCAAGCGAAGACCGGTTCAGTTTCAGAGTTACTTCGAGCATGCCCGTTTCATTGGTATGCACCTGCAGGTTCAGTATTATCACATCCTCGTTCTCACAAATCCTTGCTATCTCGTACAGCGTATAGTTGCGCGGCGGTATTTCCAGCACTATGATGCCGCCGGGGTTTTCAATACCGCTATTCTCGGTCATGTAGCTAAGGAGCTTGTCCTTAGTTACCGAACCTATATATTTCAGCTCATGGTCAATGACCGGCAACACCGATAAATTCATCTGGTGCACTATTCTCAGCGCTTCGAACGGGTGACCGGACGCGGCGATAGCAGGTCTGTAATTCAGCAGCGTTGACGCAGACAATGCTTCCTGTGGCGACTTCCAGTCAAGTATGTCATGCTCCTGCACCAGCGCTACATACTGATCGTCTGATACAACAGGCAGCTCAGAAAAACTGCTGTCTTCCATTACTTCCAGCGCATGGGTGCCGGTATCTGCCGGAAGCAGTACAGGAACGATCGGAGATATGAGTTGGTCAATATTCATGGTATTTCAAATGTAGGTTATGTACTGCAAAACGTACACATGTTTGTTACAGTATCCACCTCACAAAGGTCACTAGCATTTTGCAAGAAAGGCCGATAATATTGCGTTAAATTCCACCGGCACTTCCATCATAGGTGCATGACCGCATTTGTCTATCCAGTGCAGCTCTGAGCTAGGCAGCAGCTTATGAAATTCTTCTGCCACCATAGGAGGCGTGATCGTATCATTTTTGCCCCAGATAAGGCAGGTTGGTATTTTTATTTCTTTTAGCTCTTCGCCCAGGTTGTGCCTTATCGCCGACCGTGCAAGCGCTATTATCTTCAATGCTTTCAGCCTGTTGTTGATGATCCCGAACACCTCATCTACCAGTTCTTTGGTCGCCACCTTCGGATCATAAAAAGTAAGTTCGGTCTTCTTTTGTACATAGTTGTAATCGCCCCGCTTCGGATAAGTCTCGCCCATACCGTTCTCAAACAACCCCGAGCTGCCGGTAAGTGTTATGCTCCTGATCAGCGACTGGTGCTTAAGTGTATACACAAGCCCCACATGCCCGCCCAGCGAATTGCCCAGGAGATGTATATTTCTCAGTTTCTGGTGCTCAATGAACTTCTGAACATATTTAGAGAGGCCGGAAACACTGGTTTCTATCAGGCTCAGATCATACAGTGGCAGCAAGGGTATGATGACCCGGTACTTGTCCTTAAAGCCATCAACCAGGTCTTTGAAATTGCTCAATGCACCAAACAAGCCGTGCAGCAAAACCAATGGTTCTCCAGTGCCTTCTTCTACATATTTAAATTTACCAGAATGCTTTATTTCGTATTCCATTCAATAATGAGTATCGTAATTCTGCTAAAATACTACTGTTTGGTTTAAAAATGCAAACTTATGCAGCATTCAATTGCAATATCTTCATAAAATGCACAATTACGGCTAAATATTTGGGGGGCAAAACTGTTGTGCTGTTATCCCCTTCAGCGGCAAGCCTGCCCTTAGCGATAGTCGAAGGGGCTCGCTTGTATGTTCCGTTATCTAGGCAGAGCAGGCTATTGAGTATATCAATACGCACTAAACTCCATAGCCGCATTTTGTATAAAGCTAAATAGTGCATTGAAGTTAATCGCTGTTTGTAACAATTATTTAGCAACGTCTAATGCTCAGACAACACCTGGCCCCGCGAGAATTTCAATGATATAAATAAACAGCCTATCTTTGTGCTCATATAGAGCATATTCATGCCGGAGGTTACCATAAAATATCAAAATTCAAAAACACTGAAAGCGCTGAAAGCTCTTTCAGAATTCCTTGACTTTACATTTGCTAAGTCTTCTCCTAAAGAGAAAGCCGGTTATATATATATCAATGGTGTTCCTGTGATACCGGGTGATAAATCAATAGATATTTCAGATATGGGTGAAATAATCAGCAGGAACCGAATGGACGCAAAAAAACTCAGGCAATCTTGGCAAAGAAACAAGTGATCTGCGATACCGATGTGATGATTGATTTCTGGGAAACGAAAAATCAGCGCCATGTTGCTACTAAGAATACAATTGAGAACGAAATCGGCGTAGATAATGTAGTTTTGACTGCGATAACTAAAATAGAGCTTTTAACAGGATCTGTAAATAAATCTGATATTCAGAAAATATCCAGAAAACTTTCCCGCTTTAATATTGAACTGTTCAGTCCTGCTATATCTATAAGGGCATTTTCGTTAATAGAAATGTAAGCCCTGAGTCACGGGTTGGCAATGGCGGATAGCATCATAGCCGCTACTGCTATAGAAATGGATCTCCCGCTGTTTAGCTACAACATCAAAGATTATAAGTTTATTAAGGGATTATTGTTATATACGCCTTAGTTGAATTTTCATTTGAGGAATTAACCCGCTGGGCCTCTTTTACAACAGAAAGTCAGGACGCTCGGGAAGGCGCAAACGGAGTGGCGGTTTGCAACGACTGATGGCCTTACGGTGGCGTATATTGACTCGCCTCGTAGATCATTATCCGTCTGCTATTGACCCGCAGTTCTCCGTGCCGGGAATCATACTCTCTGCGAAAAATCATACCCTGTATACCGACTCGCTTATTGCCGATGCCCTGCTTGGCGCTGGTGATGCCCTCGACTGCTTCAACCAGAAAGCGCAGGATGCCAGCACTATGGCCGATTACATACGCAACATCCAGGCTATGCAGCGTGTTGAGGATAGCATACAGACAACTGCAAACAATCAGCTTGTTGCTACACAGCAACTGGCCATGGGTGCTCAGCAGATAGATATGGGTACTCAGCGGATGGATATAGTAACACAGCAGAAAGATGTGGTAGATGCACTCATCACCGCCGGCGATGCTGTGGCCACTGCTTCACTCTACAAAAAAGTGTTTGGCGACTGCTGCGATGTACCGCAAAACACCGATAACGGCGGCTGCGGCTGCGCATAGTCGCGAGAATAGCGCCCACATACGGCACGCAATGAGGGCACGCCACACACTCCCCTCCTGTTTTTAGGAGGGGATGACCGAAAGCATAGCGAAGCATGCTTTCGGTCTGGGGTGGTAGACTCGCGCAACCCATCGCAATACTTGAAACACACCTACTCCACCCACTCCCGCAAACACCTCCGGGAGTGGGTACCGGAGGTGACCTATAAAGCTTTTTTACCTAACTTTAATTGCTCCTATGGCATACTACAACAACTGGGACGACTGGAACGCACGCAACGCTGAGCTGCAAGGCGATGGCTACACCAAAATGGGTGGTGCTGATAATGGCAAGTGTACCATCTGGAAAAAATTTGATGATGATGGCAATGAGCTGGACTCCGAGAAAGTATGCATAGACGAGGATGCCGATAGCAACGGCGGCTATAGCAATGGTATGCCCGGCACAAACTACGGCCCGGCTAGTAGCAACAACAACCCCAACAACTACGGTAACGAAAACTTTGATCCGTTCAAAAACCCCTATGCACCGCCAAATGTAGCCCCGCCTACCGAACCCACACCACAGGGCTTTTACAACCCCGTTACCAGCAAGGCCGCAGCGCTGGGCGGCGGCCCCGATGCCGCCCCATCATTCACCAAACCCGACTGGCAAAAGAAAGGCTTTAAAAACCTCGACGCCCCTGATGCGCAGGACGGCGACCTGGGCGAAGACAACGCCTGTTACTACATCATATTCGACTGTGGCAGCGCCAGCCCCGGCCCTAAACTGGAGGGCAAGCTCCGGTTCTATGACAATAAAAGCAGCGAAGAAGTAGCCAGCTTCGATGCCGTAGCGGGAAACGACAACCCTGTTCATTATGCGCCTCCTTATGGCACTAAATTCACCCTTACCAAATTCCATTCACCTTCTCTCGGCAATACACTGGTGTTTGGCCTTGGGCAAACCATTAGCTTCAGGGCAGACCTTGACCCTGAGCGACTCACAGACCCGCAGAGCGGCAACGAAGCCGGTCCGTTCTTTATATTCCCTTTATCCCAGGACAGCACCGGCACCAAAGGCGCCATTGGTATAAAAGGACAATATAAAGAACTGAAAAAAGCGCAGGAAATGCTCAAAGCTGCCTGTAAATGCCACGCAACGCTCAAAATAGGATTAACGGATGCTAAAGCGGGTTATGCACCACCGCCGCCGCCGCCAGATGCTGTAAAAAAAGACAAACCACAGGTAAATGTCGCTAATAAGCTTCCAGCCTTAGGGATACCGGAATTTGGACAGCCTAAAAATAAAGTTATTGACAAAAAAGCTATCGACAAGGATAATGTCTTATCACCTCCAAGAGACAAGCAATATATTATTAAACCAAGTGCATATATACACGAAATAAAGCCATTGTATCAAATTAAGGAGTGCCCGGATATTGACTTTATTAGTATCTACAGAAAGTTTAAAGAAGCCGTTGATCGTCGCGACAGAAACAATAATTGGTCCGCTGGCGATGTGACAAAGATATCTGAGGACATTGTTAAGATAATGCAAATTGACAGGATATGCAATATTATAAAGCCGCGTGGAACGAATGAACTTGGGCAAAATCAATTTTTTAATCCAAAGACGACAGATGGTTTACCGGTTTTTGAATCCAAGAGTCTGGTGGTTGAAATTTCGATAGGAGATTTGCAACAAGCCGCCTATTCTGAAACAGGTTTTTTTAATTTTATTTTAGGTGTTGCTCACGAATATATTCACATATGGCAGATGCATGAATTAAAATTACCCTTTTTGATATTTCATGACGAGAGAGAAATGATAGCTCATGTTTTTAATTTATTGCCGAATTACTTTATTAAATACTACCAAGAAGTAAACAAACATCCATTTTATAAAACCATAACCAATTGCTTTCCGAATTTAAATGCCGATTTTCAGCTTGTTAGCGGATACACGAGTAAATTTCTGCAATTCTATAATGCACTAAGCCCAGCAAATAAAGCAAAATATCAAGAATTCTACGACAAGGTTATGCAAAATTATACAGACTTGGCTCTTGGCCATTATTGAACACTTGAACAATGAACAAAATCAAATTCATTTCAGCGCTGTTATTGACTTCTTTCACAACTCTATGTCAAGAGACCACCTGTACCATATACTCGTACTCAGGGAACCACGCTAACGAAAAAAAACTAATGACTATCCGAAAATACACAAATGAAAAATTAGCATTTGAGCATTTTTTTTTCGACAACGGAGAATTTTGTAACTGTTTGGAAGATATTCACCCCTTTCAGCATACGGAATTATTACAATATAAAGGAACTTCTTTAGTCAAAACAATTTTCTTTTCACCAAGCGACACTATTGAGAGTTTCTATTATTACGATCTTGAAAATAAATTAATTAAAAAGCAAACTTTTTTTACCGATAAAATTGATACAGCAGACATGCATATAGAAGAGATATATGAATATCGCGAGAACCGTTTATTTAAAAAATTTAGCTATAGAACTATAAAAAATGATAACTCTATCAACGGGAATATTTCATGTACCTAT
>CANJQU010000003.1 GCA_947476485.1 Chitinophagaceae bacterium | reverse complement strand
TCAAAAGCCAGCAACAACAGCGCAGCAGCGAATGCCTCATAGGAAAAGTAGTTCCATGCACCACCTATTATCATGAATGAGCAAAATGCGAACATCAGGCTCCCGGCAACAGATGTAAAATTAGAGAGTTTCATGGTTCTCAGGTAGAAGAAAAAGGTAACTCCTCCTAATAGTATCTTGAATAATTCCTTATATATCATGGCGTACATGATATGGTCTTTTCCCCCTATGAACAGGAAAATATCGAAGGGATCGCGAAAGATGAGGGCAAAAATGTTCTGCCCGATACCCCAGTCATAAGACCAGGTTGGAAAATGGCCCTTTGCAACCTGGTCGGCAGTGTAGTACCTGTACGGATAAAGGCCGTTAAAGGTATCGCTGCCAATATCTTTGAACATATACGCTTTCTCAAAAGTGAGATAGTCCTTAAAAACGATAAAAGCGGCAATAAAAATTAGACCTAAAGCCACCAGCCACGCCTTATTTCCCAGCTTATCAAAAAAGTCAATAACAGGAGGAGTATCATTTGTAATCGTCTGGGGCTTCGCCTTGGCTGGCTGCTGAACCGGCTTTGGCTCTTTAGGTGTGGTATCTGCTGCTATATTTTTATTCTGCTTTTTTGCCATGACACAAAGTAAATATCATTTTTTGAAAGAGCAAGGGATGGATTTTATAGTCAAAGAAATAGCATCATAAAATGGCAGTATTTATTTTTTCCTGGTTGCCCGCAGCCTCCAGGGCCAAGAGGTCGTGGGAATTCAAATACAATTGACTTTAGCCTGGCCTTCTCGCTAAGAGTCAATGAAATTGACATTATTTAAACTATTTCCCCGCAAGTTGCCCCGGCCTTCAGGCCGGGGAGTGATGAGTGAAGGCCTGGGCTTTAGCCAAAAATACGCCACAACAGCATGTTTTATATATCTAGACTGAAGTCCATTTGGAAGGTTGTTTGTTAATAGTGGTCTGCATTTCGCGACCTTTATTACTACCTTTAATATACATACTCAATAACATGAAATTTATTGAAAACTTAATTGAGGTATTTTGTTGGTTCTGGATATTCTTGTGTCCTTCAGCTATACTGGGCTTTACTGGCTTTGCAATATATCATAGTAACAAAAACAATGTTGGTGCCATTTCCTTCATTTCATTGTCGATATTGGGTGTCGCATTAGGAATTTATTTTGCTGAAAAAATCAGGAAGTCAGTTGGCTGTACAATGTTTCTAACAAGGAAATCTTCCTGGGTTGATTCAAATAAGGATAACAATCGGTAGTTGAACGTTAGGTTTCGAAATCCCCATTTCCCCGTTTTATTTTTTACCTTTGTAAAGCACAGTCCACATTAGGTCTACTTAATAAAATACATGAAAAAAGTCGCAATACTTCAGTCGAATTATATACCATGGAAAGGATATTTTGACATGATCGCACTCGTTGATGAATTCATACTGTATGACGATATGCAGTACACCCGTCGGGACTGGCGTAACCGTAACAAGATAAAGACCTCAAACGGCCTCGCATGGCTCACTGTGCCGGTAGAGGTGAAAGGCAAGTACTTCCAGAAGATAAACGAAACCATGATCTCCGAGGCCAAATGGGCAAAAGATCATTGGGCAACGATAAAGCAATTCTACAGTAAGGCAAAGTTCTTTAAGGACTATAAAGACGTTTTCGAGAATTTTTACCTCAATACCAACGAGCAACTACTGAGCAATGTAAACTACGAGCTGATAAAAATGACCAATGAGATACTGGGCATCAAAACCAAGATCTCATGGTCCAGCGATTACGAAGTTATTGATGGAAAAACCGAGCGCCTCCTTAGCCTGGTGCAGCAGGCTGGTGGCACCGAGTACATTTCAGGCCCGGCGGCTAAGGATTATATTGTCGACAGTATGTTTGAAGATGCAGGTGTAAAACTCTCGTGGATGGATTATTCTGGTTACCCGGAATACACCCAGCTCTACCCTCCTTTCGAACATGGTGTCACCGTGCTGGATCTTATTTTTAACGAGGGGCCGGATGCCCCCAACTTTATGAAATACGTAAAATGACCAACAAGATACTTGACGATGTAAACGACTATTATACCGGAAAAATAAAGGAGCACGGTATCACACCACGCGGTGTAGACTGGAATTCCACCGAATCCCAGGAACTTCGCTTTGCGCAGTTATCGCGGGTATTTGAAGAATCACTTGAAGACATTTCCATCCTCGATTACGGTTGTGGATATGGCGCTTATTTTGCTTATCTTCAGAAAACCGGGCGGCCATTCAACTACACTGGCTTTGACATTTCACAGGAGATGGTGAACCAGGGAATAGCACATAACGGAACAGAAAATAACTTAAGCTGGTGTACAGAAATCAATGAAAACCAACAATTTGATTTCACTATTGCCAGCGGCATATTCAATGTCCGTTTACAGCACAATGATGAGGAGTGGAAGAAGTATATTGACGATGTGATCCTCAATATGAACAAGATCAGTCGCATAGGTTTCTCATTCAATATGCTCACCTCGTATTCCGATAAAGAATACATGAGAGATTATTTGTATTATGCTAACCCCGGCGCTATTTTTGATTTCTGTAAAACGAACTGCTCTAAATATGTGGCTCTATTACATGATTACCCTCTTTACGAGTTTACTATATTAGTAAAAAAATTATAATTCCATTGGAGCAACAAGTAAGCACTAGTCCTTATTTTAGTATCGTCAGTCCTGTATACCGGGCTGAGAATATTTTGGAGGAGCTCGTAAAACAGCTTACTGAGTTTTCGGAAAAGATAACACCTGATTACGAGATCATTCTCGTAGAAGATCACAGCCCGGATAAGTCGTGGGCGAAGATCAAAGAACTGGGCACCAGATACCCAAAAGTAAAAGGGATAAAGCTCAGCCGCAACTTTGGCCAGCACAATGCCATTGCGGCCGGCCTGTACCACACAAAGGGTGAATATGTGATCGTTATGGATTGTGATCTGCAAGACAACCCTGCGTACATTTCAGAACTGATCAATAAGGCAAAGGAAGGATTTGACGTGGTTTACACCGTCAAAAAAGAAAGGAAACATAACTTTTTCAAAGATTTTACCGGCGCTGCTTTTCACCGCTTGTTCAATTACCTGGTGGGTAACGACCTTGTGAAAACAGATGGTAAGATCGGCGCTTACAGTCTCATCTCTAAAAAGGTGGTTGCCGCATACCGCGACCTGCATGATGAATACCGCCCCTACCTCGTAATGCTGAACATACTTGGGTTTGAATATGCATTTCTGAATATTGAGCACAGCAGCAGACATTCCGGCAAGTCGTCTTACAACCTGAAGCGCCTCATAACGCACGCTATTAATGGCATCATTTCGCAAACTGATCGCCTCCTGAAACTATCGATATATATGGGAGCGATCTACACTTTTGTCAGCTTTATATATGGCATTTATGTAGTGTACAAACAAATCACGGTTGGTTTGCAGTCTGGCTGGCCCAGCCTGGTATTACTTATCACCTTCAGTACAGGCATCATTCTGCTGTTCCTTGGTATAATTGGCCTGTATATCAGTCGCATTTTCACTCAGGTAAAAAACAGGCCGCTCTTCATTGTAGATAAGACCGTAAATTTTTAGCCCATGGTATCAAGAAAAGACACACTGCTGGAAAGTAACGAGCCTTTGACCAATGAGGACAAGAAGCTGTTCAAGTACTTCGGCATAAATGCCAAGATACGCCCACCCTACCGCATACTGAATCCTGAGCGCATCTCTATAGGCGATAACGTTAGCATTCGCGAAGAAAGCTACCTGCATTGCTACCAGGACCTCAGCGGCAACTACAAATTCATAGCCGAGGAATACAAAAAGGACTTTAATATAGAAGACTACTTTTACGATTCTGAGCTGATCATTGGCAACGAAGTGATGATAGGCCGCAATCTGTTTATCTCCTGCACTAAGCAGATCACTATAGAGAACAATGTCACCATATCCGAGCGCATCTTCATTGGCGACAACAACCACACCTTCAACCACAAGTTCGTGCCCATTATGCAGCAGCCCAATAAGCAAGGCACCCCCATTTTCATCGGCCAGGGCAGTTGGATCGCCGCAGGGGCGGTGATCACTCACGGTACAAGACTGGGTCGCAATACGGTCGTAGGAGCAAATAGTGTGGTACAGGGCGAATTTCCTGACTATGCGGTGATCGGGAATGAGAAAGCTAAGCTGCTGTTCGTGATGGATAAGGAGAAAAAAGGGTAAACGGCGCTGCGCCGAGTCTACACATAATACATCTTCATCCTACCCTTCCCCTTGGCATGTATCTCACCACGATAAGAACATTCAAATGTATCTTTAACCAGTAGGTAGGTAGTATGTGAGATATTGATCTTGCCCGACTCGCTGCTCTGCTCCATACGGGCCGCCGTATTCACGGCATCACCGTATATATCGTAAGCGAACTTTTTGATACCAACAATACCAGCAACCACGCTGCCGCTATGCACTCCTATACGTATATCAAACGTCTTATCGGCATGTGTAGCCAGCCTCTCCTGCATAAAGGTATTTATCTCCCTTGCAGCCAGTATTATGTTCTCGGCATGCTTAGGGTCGGCTATAGGCAACCCGGCAACCGCCAGGTAAGCATCCCCTATGGTCTTTATCTTTTCAATATTGTACTGATCTATTATCTCGTCAAATTTCGTGAAGCACACATGGAGCTCATCTATCAGCTCCTGCGGGGTCATCCGCTCTCCCGCGCTTGTGAAATTTACAAAATCCGTAAACAGTATAGTTACATTATCATACTGACGCGCCGTGGTGGTGCCTTTTATCTTCAGTTCATCTGCCACATCATCCGGTAATATCTTAGCCAGCAGATCGTCAGATTTTTTCCGCTCATGCTCCGACTTCCTTCGCTCTTTAAGTATGAATATCAGTTCAGACGCACGTTTTTCCTTCTCCTCATTCTGAAATAACAACTCCTGGTTGGCTACTACCAGCTCTGACGCACGTTTCTCTTTTTCTTTATTTTGGAAAAGCAGTTCTTCATTGGCTACGATCAGCTCCGATGCGCGTTTCTCTTTCTCGCCATTTTGAAAAACTAGCTCTTTGTTGGCAATGATAAGTTCCGACGCCCGTTTTTCTTTTTCTTCATTCTGAAAAGCAAGTTCCACGTTGGCAATTGCCAGCTCTGAAGCTCTTTTTTCCTTTTCCTCATTTTGAAAGGCCAGTTCCACATTGGCAATAGCCAGTTCAGAGGCTCTCTTTTCTTTCTCCTTATTGTGAAACACAAGCTTCCGGTTGGCCACACTCAATTCCGAAGCACGCTTTTCTTTTTCCGTGTTTTGGAATGCAAGCTCAGCGTTGGCTATGATAAGTTCTGATGCGCGTTTTTCCTTCTCATCATTCTGAAAAGCAAGTTCCGCATTGGCTACAACCAGTTCCGAAGCCCTTTTTTCCTTTTCATCGTTCTGAAATGCAAGCTCTACGTTGGCAATTACCAACTCAGAAGCTCGCTTTTCCTTTTCGTCGTTCTGAAAAACAAGTTCCTTATTCGCCGTAATTAACTCCGAAGCGCGTTTTTCCTTTTCTTCATTTTGAAAGACAAGTTCTTCGTTCGCTACGATCAACTCTGCAGCGCGCTTTTCCTTCTCTTCATTCTGAAAAGCCAATTCTTTATTTGCAATGCTTAGTTCCGCCGCACGCTTTTCCTTCTCCTCATTCTGAAAAACCAGCTCCGCATTTGCAACGATCAGTTCAGAAGCACGCTTTTCCTTTTCCTCATTCTGAAAAGCCAGCTTTTTATTGGTGAGTACCAGGGTATCCTGCATTACCTTTCTTTGGGCATCCTTCTCAAAAATATCCAGCGCAAACGAAATATCGTCTGCTGCCTCTACAAGCAGCGAAACCTCCTGCGATTTAAATAACTTCTTTTCCGCCGAAACAATAATAAAAACCGCAACTACAATGTTGCGGTTCCTTATCGGCAATGCCATGCACGACCTCCAACCTCGCTCCGCTGCAAGCGCCCGCCAGTTAACCACTATCGGATCGTTTTCTATATCATTGCATAAATAGAAGCTACCTGTATGCACCACCTTCCCAATCGGGCCGCTATTTTCGTAATTGATTTTTGTGAATTGCGCAATGTCTTCGTCCGACATACCTGATGACTCCACCAGGTTAAATTTATTTTGGGCATCAAATGTGCTGAACCAGGCGGCTTTAAACTTTCCGAAGCCCACAGCGATCCGGCATGCTTCCCGGAACACTGTTTGCTGATCTTTGGAATGCACTATGGTTTGATTGATCTCGCTCAGAAATTCATACAATTCCTTTGCATGAACCAGCTCTGCAGCACGTTTTTCCTTCTCTTCGTTCTGAAATATAAGTTCATTATTAGCGATCGCCAGCTCCGATGCACGTTTCTCTTTTTCTTCGTTCTGAAAAAGAAGTTCCTTATTGGCGATGATCAGCTCGGAGGCACGTTTCTCCTTTTCTTCGTTTTGGAAAGCCAACTCCCTGTTTGCTATCGCCAGTTCTGAAGCCCTTTTCTCTTTTTCCTCGTTCTGAAATGCCAGTTCAGCGTTGGCTATTGCCAGTTCCGATGCCCGCTTTTCCTTCTCTTCATTGTGAAAAATGATCTCCTTATTCGCGATCGATAATTCCGATGCGATGTTTCCATTGTTTTCCTTTTGATGATGCTCCATCACTCCCTTTTTACTGTGTGAACGAAAATCATACCAAGTGCGCCTTTTATCTGATCAGCGCCTGTTACTGCTAATTTTAATGAAAATAATTCTTGCGGGCTTTTTACAGCGAAGGCAGTACTTTCGGAAAAATTGTTCCGGATTAGAGACCGTGCGGATCTATAAAACATCGATATGCAGGGCTAATATTGCGGAGTCTGAGTTTCTATTGTAAATATAGTTATATTTTGCCATAAAAAAAATAATCCGCTAAAGACGAAATAAAATTATATGTATCTGCTCCGATAGATTCACTTGTATGCGATCAGACGTAAGGGCATAATTCATTCCGAGACACACAGGTTAAAGACGATTTCAGTCAAATTTGCAATTTGTCACCCACCCTCCATAGGGATAAGCCAAAAAGTTAGTAGTTTTACAAACGAAAATAATAGCAAAAATACATGGAACAGATCGATGAGGTAATGGCACAGGTGTTTAATATCAAGACATCAGACCTGAATGATGATATTAATATGGATAATGTAGCATATTGGGATTCTCTTCGCAATATGGAGTTGATTGCAGCGCTGGAGAGCAAATTTGGTTTTGAGCTTACCTTTGAAGAGATAACAGAAATGATAACTGTAGGAAAAGTGAGAGAAATAGTAGGTAAAAAAATATAATAAATGAATATAGCCAGTACGGTAGCGCTAATTACGGGAGCAGGAAAAGGCCTGGGGAGAAGTATTGTGGAGACGCTTTTAGACAAAGGAGCGACTGTTATCGCCGTAGACTACGATGAAGCTGCGCTGAAGGAGATACCTGCTAACGACAAACTGCGTATCGTAAGTGCAGACCTGCTCAAAGAAGAATTTTTCAGCGAGACACTGCCTGGCTTATTCAAGGAATTCAAGATCAACGTACTTGTAAATAATGCGGGCATACTCCACAATAAGCCGCTGGTAAGTTTTGGTAAGGCTGGTTTCTCTAAAATAAGTAACGAGGAGTGGGATCTGGTTTTGAACATAAACCTGAAAGTGCCAATGATGATGGCTCGTGAAGTTGTGGAGCATATGATCAAGACCAGGGCGAAAGGAGTTATAATTAATATTTCGTCTATTTCCGCCCAGGGAAATCTTGGCCAAAGCGCATATTCGGCGTCAAAAGCTGGTATAGAGTCTTTTACAAAGGTAATTGCCAAAGAACTTGGAGCCTGGGGAATCCGGGCCGCTTGTCTCGCGCCCGGCTATATGGACACCGTCTCTACCCATGCCGTAATGCAGGAAGAAACCCTGAACAACATAGTAAAAAATGTACCTTTACGCAGGCTTGGCAAAACCACCGAAGTAGCCAACGGCATTTGCTTTATTATCGAAAATGACTTTTTCAATGGAAAAGTACTGGCGGTAGACGGCGGCCTCACCATTTAATATGACTTTATGCAAAGCTATATTCATAACCTCGGCACTTTATTCCAGTCGATTGTCGACTCTTTCGGAGATAAAGCGGCACTTCATTTTCCAGACGATACGAAGATAACATTCAACGAATTAGATAGCTTATCTAATAATTTAGTTAATGTAATATCGGAGTCTGGGTTGAAGCAATATGATGTTTGCGCGATTGCAGGAGTAAAGAAACCGCACACTTATGCGGCTATGATCGCCTGCCTGAAGCTTGGGATAACATACTCATTCTTCGACCCGGAAAGCCCGGCTGATCGTTTGCTGAAGATATTCAAGCAGTGCGAGCCAAAACTGATCTTAGGTTATTTCGATGAAGTGGATGCACATCTTAATAACGAAGAGTATCCGACATTTGACCTTAATAATTTAAATACATCAGTGGAGCTTCCCGCCCATTCTGGCGACTTCACGGTAATCGAGGGCAATACTCCCGCGTATATTATGTTTACGTCTGGCTCTACCGGCTTTCCGAAGGGAGCCGCTATGACGCACGCGAACGTCCTGAATTTCATTGCATGGGCGGAGGATACTTATTCGATAAGCCCGTATGATGTTCACACTAATGTAAACCCATTATATTTCGACAATTCAGTATTCGACATTTACGCATCCCTTTTCAATGGTGCGACCCTGGTACCGGTTACAAAGAAAGAAGCAATACATCCCGGCACATTACTGGATATTCTTGAAAAGCGGGAATGCACTACTTGGTTCTCTGTTCCGTCAATGCTCATTTACCTGCAAACTTCTAAAGCCATCATTCCACATCGCTGGCGCTTTATCAGGAAGATCATTTTTGGCGGAGAAGGTTATCCAAAGGGAAGATTAGTTAAGCTTCACAATGCACTGAAATTCACAGCAAATATCTACAACGTTTACGGTCCTACAGAATGTACCTGCATTTGCTCAAGCTACCAGGTAACAGACAGTGACTTTGAAGATCTGAACGGCTTTTTACCGCTCGGTACGATGGCGCCCAATTTCAGCTATCACATTGTAGATGAATATGGCCACGAGACAAAGGACAAAGGCGACCTGATACTTGGGGGACCAAATGTAGGGCTGGGCTATTACAACGACCCGGTGCGGACAGCGGAGCGTTTTATACAAAATCCATTTCACAAGAGGTACACGGATATCTATTATCGCACTGGCGACCTCGTCAGCTATAACCGGGAAGATGGCAAAATATACATTCACGGCCGAACAGATAACCAGATAAAGCACATGGGCTATCGCATTGAGCTTGAAGAAATTGAGAATGCTATTTGCCAGCTTAATTTCATCAATGAAGCCGCTGCCTTTGTGATTGGCGACAGCAACAACAATAAAATATTTGCAGTCTATGAAGCTTCCGAAGACATATCTCCGGAATTTATTAGTGAAGCTTTGACGCAGCTACTACCCTCCTATATGATACCCGGCACGGTGATAAGAATAGACCGGATACCAAAAAATGCCAACGGAAAGACCGACAGGCTTACCTTAACTCAAACATACCAGGAATGGCGAAAATAATAATATTCGGCACCGGAAAGGGAGCGATAATTGCTACTAAGTATTTCGGTTACGACACAGATCATGAGATCGTTGCATACACCACACACAGACAATATGTGGATAAAGACACATTCAACGATCGCCCGGTGGTGGCATTCGAAGACATAAACGAAAAGTACCCGCCATCAGAGCACCAGTTGTTTGCCCCCATGGGTTATGATGAAATGAACAAATTCAGGGAGCGCATATTTAACGAAGGAAAACAGAAGGGGTATACATTTGCGACATATGTGCATTCCAGCGTTAAAACAATTGAGCCATTGAATATAGGCGAGAATTGTTTTATCCTTGAAAATCAAAGCATTAACCTGGCAGTTACCATCGGCAACAATGTTACATTGTGGTCTGCCAACCAGATCGGTGACCGCAGTGTGATAGAAGATCACGTATGGATATCCTCTCATGTATGTATTTCAGGTGATGTGACGATCAAAAAATACTCGGTGCTCGCGGTTAATTGCACCATTTCGAACAATGTAATTGTGGAAGAAGAGAATTTTATCGGGGCAGCAGCGCTTATCAGTAAGAGCACACTACCGAAAGAAGTATATATTGTTTCACAAACAGCCAAAGCGCCCTTTGCCAGCGACCGTTTCATTAAAATGATAAAAAGAGTATAATATGCGGTGGGAAAAACTCGGATTGATTTATGCACCTGACCGCTCTTTGCCGTGGCAGCAGAGCCACGTGCAAAATCCCTTTCCGGAACAACTTTCCGAGCATGTTTTCCGTGTATTCTTTGCTTCCCGCGATGCTGCCAACACTTCCCGGTCCGGTTACTTCGACCTCGATATGCGCGACCCTTATGCAGTCAAGAACTCACCTGCAGAACCTATACTGGACCTTGGAGACCTTGGAGCATTCGATGATTGCGGTGCCATGCCCCACTCTATTGTTAAGATGAACGGCGATTACGTTTTATACTATACCGGCTGGAGCAAGGCCGTTGCCACACCATTTACCTTTTATATTGGCGCCGCCCGCGCAGCGTCATTAGATGGTCCTTTTACACGCATATCTAAGGCTCCCGTGCTGGGGCGCAATTACTTCGACCCTTTCCTTACGGCGGCCCCATACGTGGTAAAGGTGGACAATTACTACCTGATGTACTATGTCACCTGCATAAAGTGGGAAAAAGACGCTGACGGCAATCTGAAACACTACTACACAATTACCTCGGCCACATCTTCAGACGGTATCAACTGGGCGCCAAATCCGCGTATTCTTGTTCCACTGGAAGAGGATGAATACGCCATCGCCCGCCCGGTACTGTTCAAAGACGGCGATCGTTACGAGTTGTGGTTCTCGTTCCGTGGAGCTAAGACTAATACATACAACCTCGGACTTGCCGTATCAACAGATCTTGTTAACTGGAAAAGGGAACCCGTAGGCATGGAGTTTTCCGAGCCCGGAGCATGGGACAGCGAGATGATCTGTTATGCCCACCCTTTCTATTACAAAGGCGAAAAATATATCTTGTACAACGGCAATGCCTATGGAGCCACAGGAACAGGCCTGGCTAAACTGTTATCATAAATGAAAATAGATCCCGGAGCTTTAAAATTAAGCGAGAAACAGCTTTTATACGCTTCCGGTGTATTCATTGCGCTTACCATCATACTCAGATACCTCCATTTTCCGCTCAGCAGTGCCGGCGGTGGCGACGAACCTTTTTACACACAGGAGGCTGACTACCTCGGCCGCTTTGGTTTTTATAAGGCGCTGTCGCAGGGCACTTCATTTACCTATTCTTTATTACTTTACCTTTTTTCAAAACTTTTCTCTGTTAGTTTACTTGCCTCCGGGAGGATACTCTCGGTCATTTTTTTTCTTGCAGGTTGCAGATTGTTATACCGATGCCTTAATGTTTTTACAGATCTCGATTTTACGATCAAATACATGGCGGTCATATTTTACGCCACCATGTCGGCAAGCTGGTTGTGGCGCTGCCTGCCCGATAGCGCCACAACCACGCTTATACTTGCTGCGCTAAGTATATTGTTTTCCGGCAAGGGCTATATACGACTCATGTATACGGCCATAATGCTGTTTTTAGCCTTTAGCTGTAAGCCCATAGCAATGTTTGTATTGCCGGGTCTCTGTGTTTACCTGTTCTTTAAAGGACTCAGCAAGACCACCAGGATCGGTAATTTTCTGAAAGTTGCTGTTCTTACCGGTGTTTTCAGTTTTTGTTTTGTCGCATACCACGCGCCTGGTTACCAGACCTACCACAAGCTGATGCTGGAGGACAAGGCACACGAATATGCCGGAGAAAAACGAATTGAAAGCAACACAAGCTGGACAGAACTGAACAACTACTTCCTGATCTATAAAGATGTTTACAATAAACAGAACAAATGGGGGGTGACATTCGATGAGGTGAACAAATTCAAGGCTGAGCATCCGGATGTGGTGCTGCAACTTAGCTACACGCAATTCTTAAAAAACCATTTTGGTGTCTTTCTGAAAAGCACCGCTGAAAAATTCTTTTTTTACCTGCCATACCACATACAGGGTGGCCTGTTCTTTGCCAAGTGGACGGTCATCAATAAGTGGGTGGCGAACCAGACAGTGATCTACTCGATCACGCTGCTACTTATCTCAGCTATTATGTTTTGGAGCCGGAAATTTATTGCAGACAATGCACTTGTGCTGCTCATTCCATTCCTGTTCTTCGCTACGCTGTCTTTCTATTGTATTCCCCAGTTAGAAGATAACTGGTCATTCTTTTGCCTGCCCTTCCTGGCACTGCCAGTACTCAAATTCCTGGACAGGTATATGAATATCTCCGTCTTTATCCTGTTGCAGTTCTTATATACAGTGATACTAATTAAAAACGGATAACTGATTTTTTTTGCATCGTCCCAACTTACATCTTTGTCATTTTTTCTGTTCTCCGCTATGATAATGTCGAGAAATCCCTCAATATCGTGCTGGTGGCGCTGCAATTGCTTTAAATCAATTTGCACTGCGATTTTTTCATTCTTTGAATTTGTTACAAAGCTCACACCTTTCATACGGTCCTGTTTATTTCAAAATTGATCTATTTCCATAAAATATCTAAGAAACAAAAAGACCACCCAAAACGAGCGGTCTTTTGTTTTATAAATCCTATAAATCCTAGCTACCCTAAAAATCCTAGTGCTTATTCTTCCTCATCAAACTGCAGCACATCTTTATTAGCCATCAGCAGTTCGAACTCTTCCTTAGAACCTACTACCAGGTTGTCGAACTCACGCATACCGGTACCGGCTGGGATGAGGTTACCTGTAATAACGTTCTCCTTCAGCCCCATCAGGAAGTCAGACTTACCATTGATAGATGCCTGCGAAAGAACCTTGGTAGTTTCCTGGAACGATGCTGCTGATATCCAGCTTTGTGTACCCAGCGATGCCTTGGTGATACCAAGTAGCATTGGTGAAGACGTAGCGGGGTTAGCGTCACGGAATTCAACCAGCTTCTTGTCTGCACGGCGGAGCATACTGTTCTCTTCGCGTATTTCGCGGATAGTAACGATCTGGCCCGGGTGCATCTTGTCAGAAGCGCCTGCTTCGGTAATTACCTTCTTGTCATAGATCCAGTCGTTCTCGTCCATGAACTCGAACTTATCAACTGTATCTTCTTCAAGGAACTTGGTATCTCCCGGATCAACGATATTCACCTTACGCATCATCTGGCGAACGATCACCTCGATGTGCTTGTCATTTATCTTCACACCCTGCAAACGATATACTTCCTGTATTTCATTTACCAGGTATTCCTGAACTGCGAAAGGCCCCTTGATAGACAGGATATCGCTTGGCGTGGTAGCGCCATCAGAAAGCGGTGTACCTGCTTTTACGAAGTCACCATCCTGCACCATGATGTGGCGGGTAAGCGGAACCAGGTATTTCTTAACCAGTCCTTCGCGCGACTCAACGATGATCTCGCGGTTACCACGCTTCACACTACCAAAGCCTACAACACCATCGATCTCAGCAACAACCGCCGGGTTACTTGGGTTACGTGCTTCAAACAGCTCAGTTACCCTTGGCAGACCACCCGTGATATCTCGGCTACGACCCATCACACGTGGTATCTTCACCAGTACCTGTCCGTTGTATACCTTATCATCCGGGTTCACCACGATGTGTGAGCCCACCGGAAGGTTGTACATCTTCTGCTCCTTAGCGCCATCGATGTAGATACCTGGTATCTTGGTTTTATCTTTTGTTTCAATAACCACTTTCTCGCGGTGACCTGTTTGTTCGTCAGCCTCTTCGCGATAAGTGATACCTTCTATTACATTGTCGAAACGAACGTTACCGCTGATCTCAGAAATGATCACGGCGTTAAACGGATCCCATGTACAGATCACATCGCCCTTGGCTACTTTCTTGCCATTGGCAACCTTCAGTATAGAACCGTATGGTATGTTATTGGTGATCAGCAGACGGTCGTTAGACACGTCCACGATACGCACCTCACCGGTACGGCCGATAACGATGATCTGGTCTTCGCCTTCTGCATCTTTGTACTTGGTAGTACGCAGACCATCGAACTGGATGGTACCGTCGAAACGGGCAACCAATTGCGACTCGATAGCTGATGAACCCGCAACACCACCCACGTGGAAGGTACGCAGTGTAAGCTGTGTACCCGGCTCACCGATAGACTGCGCAGCGATGATACCTACAGCATCACCCTTCTGTGTCATGTAACCGGTAGCAAGGTTCTTGCCATAGCACTTAGCACATACTCCCCTGCGGCTCTCGCAAGTAAGCACAGAGCGTATCTCTACGGTATCTATTGCGCTTTCTTCTATCAGCTTGGCTATATCTTCTGTTATTTCTTCTCCTGCATTTGCGATCTGCTTTTCAGAGATCGGGTCGTAGATATTATGCAATGAGGTACGGCCGAGGATACGATCGAACAGTGGTTCTACTATTTCCTCATTGTCCTTCAGTGCCGATGTAGCTATACCACGCAGTGTTCCGCAGTCTTCGCCGTTGATCACCACATCCTGCGCAACGTCTACAAGACGACGTGTGAGGTAACCCGCATCCGCCGTTTTAAGGGCCGTATCCGCAAGACCTTTACGCGCACCGTGGGTAGAGATAAAGTACTCCAATACACTCAAACCTACCTTGAAGTTTGAAAGGATCGGGTTTTCAATGATCTCAGATCCTGATGATCCGCTACGACGGGGCTTAGCCATCAGTCCGCGAAGACCCGCAAGCTGTTTAACCTGTTGTTTAGATCCACGCGCACCTGAGTCAAGCATCATGTACACAGAGTTGAAGCCCTGCTTGTCTGCTGCCATCTCACGTATCAGCGTTTCAGTTACACGAGTATCCACACGTGACCAAACGTCGATCACCTGGTTATAACGCTCGTTGTTCGTGATAAGACCCATGTTGTAGTTGTCCCATATTTCGTCAACCTCAACCTGTGCTTTACCTACCAGTTCCTCTTTAACGTCCGGTACATTAAGGTCATTGATGTTGAACGACAGACCACCACGGAACGCCGTGCGGAAACCAAGTGTCTTGATATCATCAAGGAAGGCAACTGTCTTAGGAATATTTGTGTTCTTCAATATATTACCGATGATCTCACGCAAAGATTTCTTGGTAAGCAGTGCGTTCACAAAACCGTTTTCCTTAGGTACATACTGGTTGAACAGTACGCGACCAACAGTTGTGTCGATCAGCTTAGTTACAAGGGTACCATCGTTCTCACGCACACTTGCACGAACCTTGATCCAGGCATGCAGGTCTGCACGGCCTTCGTTATGCGCTATCACCACTTCTTCAGCACTATAGTATGCTTTGTTCTCTCCCTTTACAGTTTCAGTATCGGTAGATTTCTTACCCTTAGAGATATAATACAGACCGAGTACCATGTCCTGTGAAGGCAGGGTGATTGGCGTACCATTCTGTGGGTTAAGGATATTGTGCGACGCAAGCATGAGCAACTGAGCTTCAACGATTGAAGCGCTGCTCAGCGGCACGTGTACCGCCATCTGGTCACCATCGAAATCCGCGTTGAACGCCGAACAAACGAGTGGGTGAAGTTGTATTGCCTTTCCTTCGATCAATTTAGGCTGGAAGGCCTGGATAGAAAGACGGTGAAGCGTTGGGGCACGGTTAAGCAGGATCGGATGGCCTTTAAGTACATTCTCAAGGATATCCCAAACCACAGCTTCCTTGCGCTCTACTAATTTCTTAGCGCTTTTTACTGTCTTTACTATACCTCTTTCAATAAGTTTGCGGATGATAAATGGTTTGAACAACTCCGCAGCCATGTCCTTAGGAAGACCGCACTCATGTAGCTTCATTTCAGGGCCTACCACGATAACCGAACGACCGGAATAGTCAACACGTTTACCAAGCAGGTTCTGACGGAAACGGCCTTGCTTGCCTTTCAGTACATCAGACAGTGACTTCAGTGCACGGCCACCCTCTGCCTTAACGGCGTTGGATTTACGGCTGTTATCAAACAATGAGTCAACAGCTTCCTGCAACATACGTTTTTCATTACGTAAGATCACTTCAGGTGCCTTGATCTCTATAAGCCTTTTCAGGCGGTTGTTACGGATAATAACACGACGATAAAGATCGTTAAGGTCAGAAGACGCAAAACGGCCACCATCCAGCGGAACCAATGGACGCAGTTCCGGTGGTATTACCGGTATGTACTGCATTACCATCCACTCGAGGCGGTTCTCGATACGTGTGTTCGCATCGCGGAAAGCTTCTACCACGCTCAGGCGCTTAAGGGCTTCCTGCTTACGCTGCTGCGAAGTCTCGTTTGCAGCGGCATTACGAAGATCATAAGACAACTTATCGAGGTCGATACGTGCAAGCAGCATCTGTACTGCTTCTGCACCCATCTTCGCGATGAACTTGTTTGGATCTTCGTCAGGGAGATATTGATTTTCCTTTGGAAGATTGTCCAGTATTTCCAGGTATTCATCTTCAGTAAGCAGCTGCTGATGCGTATTCTCCGAATCTTTCAGATTCAATTTTGTACGGATCATATCTTCTGCTTCACCGGCTGCTACTACTACATAACGCTCGTAGTATACGATGCTCTCCATTTTCTTGGAGCTTACACCCAACAGGTAACCTATCTTATTAGGAAGGCTCTTGAAATACCAGATGTGAACGATAGGCACCACCAGCTTGATGTGGCCCAGGCGCTCACGACGTACTTTCTTCTCAGTTACTTCAACACCGCAGCGGTCGCACACGATGCCTTTGTAACGGATACGCTTGTACTTGCCGCAATAACATTCGTAGTCCTTTACAGGGCCGAATATTTTTTCGCAGAACAAACCATCGCGCTCAGGTTTGTAAGTACGGTAGTTAATTGTTTCAGGCTTCAACACTTCTCCATATGAGCGGTCAAGGATCGCGTCTGGAGAGGCTAAGCTGATTGTTATTTTACCAAAACCTGGTCTTGGACGATTATCTTTCTTTATTGCCATTTTTTTAAAGTAATTAGTAGTTAGTCATTAGTAGATAGTCGCGAACAGCTATTGTAACGAATTAAACAGAGCATACAGCATTTTCTGTATCCCTGTTAATTCTGATATCAAAACTGTGTAACTATCTTCATTTATATATCCCAATTCTTTACTAATAATAATCTGTGTTTCTATTTCATGAGAAGATCCTATTGATATAGTCAGAAAATGTTTGAATGAAGCGTTTGTGTTTCTCCCGGCGCCTTCTGAAATGTTGCTGGGTATTGATACAGCAGCACTTTGGAATTGGGTTACCAGATTAAATCTTTCTTCTTTCGGGAAACTTCGTGTTATTTCATAAATCTTAACAACAAATGTTATTGATTTTTGCCACACTTTTAATTCCCTGAAATTATTCATACATAACGACGATCTACTATATACTATCGACTATCTACTCAAACTTCAGCTCCAATCCCAGACCACGCAACTCATTCACCAATACATTGAAGGACTCCGGTATACCTGCCTTAGGTATGTTATCACCCTTCACGATCGCTTCATAAGTCTTGGCACGGCCTACGATATCATCCGATTTCAACGTCAACAGTTCCTGCAGGATGTTTGATGCACCATATGCCTCAAGTGCCCAAACCTCCATCTCACCAAAACGCTGTCCGCCGAACTGTGCTTTACCGCCCAGTGGCTGCTGCGTGATAAGGCTGTATGGCCCGATCGAACGTGCGTGCATCTTGTCATCAACCATGTGATGCAGTTTGATGATGTAGATGATACCCACAGTTGCTTTCTGGTGGAAACGCTCTCCTGTTTCACCGTCATACAAGTAAGTATGGCCAAAGTCTGGTAAACCCGCCTTGATGATGAGGTCTTCGATCTCCTGTACTGATGCACCATCAAAGATCGGTGTAGCGTACTTCTGACCCAGTTTCTCACCGGCCCATCCCAGGATGGTCTCATATATCTGACCAAGGTTCATACGGGAAGGTACGCCCAGTGGATTCAGCACCACATCAACGGGTGTGCCGTCTTCCAGGAATGGCATGTCTTCTTCACGTACTATCCTTGCTACAATACCCTTGTTACCGTGACGTCCCGCCATCTTATCACCCACCTTCAGCTTACGCTTGCTGGCGAGGTATACTTTGGCTAGTTTCAACACACCTGCTGGCAACTCATCACCTATGCTCAGGTTGAACTTCTCACGCTTGTAGCGGCCCAGTTCTTCGTTGAACTTAATGTTATAGTTATGCAGCAGTTGGTTGATAAGACCGTCTGTTTCTTTATCGCCTGTCCAGTTAAGCGGGTTTACATTCTGGTAGTCAATAGAGCCAAGTGTCTTGGAATTGAATTTACCGCCCTTGCTTAATACTGTTTCGCCGAAGTTGTTGGTAATGCCTGCAGACGATTTGTCTTTCAGCAGTATCTGCAATTTTTCGAACAACAGGTTCTTGATATCTTCCAGGTTCTTTTCGTGAACCTTGTCGATCTTCTCAAGCTGTGTCTTTTCACGCACCTTAGAGTTCTTATCTTTCTTGGCGCGCTGGAACAGTTGCTTGGAGATAACGATACCTTCAGTACCGCTCGGAGCCTTCAGAGAAGCATCCTTTGCATCGCCGGCCTTATCGCCGAAGATAGCGCGGAGGAGCTTTTCTTCCGGTGTCGGATCAGTTTCACCCTTAGGAGTAATCTTACCTATCAGGATATCGCCTTCACCTACGTGAGCGCCTATGCGTATGATACCATTCTCATCAAGATCCTTAGTAGCTTCTTCAGATACGTTGGGGATATCTGGTGTCAATTCCTCTTCACCCAGCTTAGTGTCACGCACTTCCAGCTCATACTCATCGATGTGTACTGATGTGAACCAGTCTTCGCGCACCACTTTCTCATTGATCACGATCGCATCCTCAAAGTTGTAGCCTTTCCATGGCATGAATGCCACTTTCAGGTTACGGCCCAGCGCTATTTCGCCATCCTGTGTTGCATAACCTTCGGTAAGGAAGTCACCTGTCTTTACCTTCTGGCCTTTGCGCACACATGGACGAAGTGTCATGCTGGTGCTTTGGTTGGTCTTCTTATACTTGGTAAGCGTATATACCTTAAGGTCGTCTTCGAAAGATACGAGGCGCTGCTGCTCACCACGGTCATAACGAACGTGGATATGGTCTGCGTCTACGTATTCTACAACACCATTACCTTCTGCATGTATCTGGATACGTGCATCACGGGCAGCCTTAGCTTCCAGGCCGGTACCTACGATAGGCACCTGTGGAATGATCAGCGGCACCGCCTGGCGTTGCATGTTCGATCCCATCAGCGCACGGTTGGCGTCATCATGCTCAAGGAAGGGGATCAGGGATGCGCTCAAACCAACGATCTGGTTAGGCGCCACATCCATGTACTCCACTTCTCCCGGATCTAGGATCGGGAAGTCACCCGTCTGACGTGATTTGATCTTATCTTCAAGGAAGTTACCCTTATCATCCATAGGCACATTCGCCTGGGCGATCTTGGCAAGATCCTCTTCTTCTGCACTCAGGAAACGGAAATTCTTCAGATCAACCTTACCTTCTTTCACCTTACGGTATGGTGTTTCAATGAAACCCATATCGTTGATCTGCGCATGCACGCAGAGTGTAGAGATAAGACCGATGTTTGGTCCTTCCGGTGTTTCGATAGTACACAGACGGCCGTAGTGGCTGTAGTGTACGTCACGCACCTCAAAGCCTGCGCGCTCCCTGCTCAGACCGCCCGGACCAAGCGCCGATATACGGCGTTTGTGGGTGATCTCAGACAGCGGGTTGGTCTGATCGAGGAACTGTGATAACTGTGATGTACCGAAGAACGAATTGATAACTGAAGAAAGCGTACGCGCATTGATCAGGTCGATCGGCGTAAACACCTCATTATCACGAACGTTCATACGCTCACGGATGGTACGCGCCATACGCGCCAGGCCTACGCCAAACTGCGCGAACAACTGCTCACCTACCGTGCGCACACGACGATTGCTCAGGTGATCAATATCATCTATTTCCGCTTTACCGTTGGTAAGGCGTACCAGATACTTTATGATCGAGATGATATCTTCCTTGCTCAATACCTTGGTAGTGAGGTTGATATCAAGTCCTAATTTACGGTTGATCTTGTAACGGCCCACTTCGCCCAGGTCATAGCGCTTGTCGCTGAAGAACAGCTTTTCTATGATACCACGTGCAGTTTCGTCATCCGGTGCATCACTGCCACGGAGCTGACGATAGATGTGCTGAACGGCTTCAAGCTCAGAGTTAGAAGTATCCTTGTTAAGGGTGTTGTAGATGATCGAGAAATCACCGCTCACTTCTTCTTTCTGCAGGAATACGGTCTTAATGCCCATTTCCTGTACCATTGCCATATTGTCTTCGTCAAGAACGCTGTCGCGGTCCAGTACGATCTCGTTACGCTCAATGGTTACTACTTCACCGGTGTCCTCATCAACGAAGTCTTCCGTCCAGCTACGCAGTACACGGGCTGCAAGACGGCGGCCAACATGAGCAGCCAGGGTCTTCTTGTCTACCTTCACTTCATCAGCCATGCCGAAAAGCTCCAGTATGTCCTTATCTGTTTCATAACCAATTGCACGGAGCAGTGTGGTTACAGGGAATTTCTTTTTACGGTCGATGTACGCGTACATCACATTGTTGATGTCGGTAGCGAACTCCATCCATGCGCCCTTGAACGGGATAACACGTGCAGAGTATATTTTGGTTCCGTTAGGGTGAACGCTCTGTCCGAAGAACACACCCGGAGAACGGTGAAGCTGCGATACAACCACACGTTCAGCGCCGTTGATCACAAACGTACCACGTGGGGTCATGTAGGGGATGTTGCCCAGGAACACATCCTGTACTATGGTTTCAAAGTCCACATGCTCCTCATCATTACAGCTCAGCCTAAGCTTTGCTTTCAATGGCACGGAATACGTAAGACCGCGCTCCATACACTCGTCGATTGTGTAACGTGGCGGGTCGATGAAATAATCCAGGAACTCAAGCACGAAAATGTTACGAGTGTCCGTGATCGGGAAATTCTCCTTGAACACACGGAACAGGCCTTCATTGTCGCGCTTATCCGGCGTCGTTTCCAGCTGGAAAAAATCCTGAAAGGACTGAAGCTGGATCGCGAGCAGGTCAGGCATAGCTGCTGCGTCGTGTAGCTTTCCGAAATTGATCCTTCCGGCTGCGGTCTTTTTTTGTGGTATAGCCATAGTATTTTTATGCTCCTTTTTAAAAACAAAAAATTCCCGTAAGCTAAGCTGGGCTTAACTTTACAGGTATTGGTCTTAACAGAAAATGGTCAAAATAAACTTATGCACGTATAGATGCCCCGAAAATTGGGATGGCAAAGATACCAAAACGCTATTAAATAAGCAAAAAATATTCCAAACTTATTCAAATCTCCCCCTTCTACGCCTAAACCCTTGAAAATAAAGGGAAATTAATTATTTTATAACATGAAATTAACAAAACATCTTGTTAAAACTCTGGCAAAATGGCTGATTCGGAGAAACGATGAGTTAAAATTGAGTTAAAGTTCCTAACGCTACCTTTCGCGTTATCCATAGCTAGGTAAATATATCTAAAAATTTAGGGAATCATGTGTTCTCCCCCAACTGCCTGTGGTGTTTAAACCTCACTGATGACAATTGCGAGATTCTCTTTTATGCCTGTATATTTATGTTTTTGTATTTATCCGATTTTATATGAACGCATATACCGCATATCCCTACTCGCGTGCTCGCGCAATAGTATTCTCCATTCTTTATTTTCTGATCGGTACTGTAATTTTTGGCAAGTTTTTCGATCTTGACAACATGCGCTTGCGTTATTTTTGCTTATGCATGCTTGTAGTGGCTATTGTAGCTTATCTCCTTGCCAATTTTTCATCAAAAGGTAAAGTAACCATAGAAATTCAGGATGACGGCTTTTATTTAAAATGGTTGCAGCAAAATGTTTTTCGTTTCCAGTCGAAGAAAGAGGACGTACTAATTCCTTACGGAGACATAAAAAAATTTCGGCATGGTAATAGTAAAATCGATGGTAAGTTTATCAGGATGACTTTAAACGATGGAACCAGGTATAATTTATGCGAGCAACAGATACCATTTGTTAAAGCGCAGGATTTTGACGGGCTGATCAGCGAACTGGGTTTAAAGTTTGAAACATACATCCCCGGTCCTATTGCACCGGCTGCTAAGCCTCTATCACCTTCACTATCGCAGAAGCATGAAGAACTTAGTGTCCCGGCCGGCACTGAAACACAGAACACCAAAAGCCGGGGAACAAAAATTGCAATGAGGTTGCTGATATTGTATTTATCTGCTTTCACAATCGTTACTGGATCAATAATGGTTTTCGTCGTTCAACCACGAAAGGATGCAAGTCAAACAGTTAAAACTGTAAAAGTATTGTGCATACTGGGCTTGCTGTTTTGTAGCCTTGTTGGAACCAAATTTATTTTCCGGAAACTGACCCGACTGGCCGTGAAAATTGATGAAGAAGATAAGAAGAAAGAGTAGTTCAGAAGCGATCCGTAGTGTTCCAAAATAAAAAAGCATCACCGGTCCCCGGCGGGACTCCGCTTTTCGCCGGACACACCGACAATCAGGGAATTGCAGTTGAGGCCTGTCCTCACTTCATCATAAATTTAAATTTTCCCTACCTTTAGCCTATGATCATCAATGAGCCCGCTATTGCCTATGGTAAGGGCAAATATTCTATAGAAGAATACCTTGAACTGGAAAACGCAGCAACTGAAAAGCATGAATATTACCGGGGTGAGATATTCGCTATGTCCGGCAATAAATCCCAGCACAATATTGTCGTTAGAAACCTTCTTACTAATTTGACCAATTGGCTCGATGGGAAACCATGCCAACCATTCGGCAGCGATGCCCGGGTGCACGTTGAAAAGAATACACTTTTTACTTATCCTGATGTTTCTGTTTTTTGTGGCGGACTGGAATCGCTGAATAATGATGATTTTAATTTCCTGAATCCAACAATAATATTCGAAGTCCTCTCTGATTCTACAAGGGACTATAACCGCAACGCTAAATTCAAACTGTACAGGGATATTCCCACGCTTAAAGAATATGTTCTTGTAGAGCCGGAAACAATTAGCATTGAAGCCTTTCGGATAAATGATTCTGGTTTCTGGGAACTTAGGGAGTACGAAGACATGCAACAATCAATTAAACTGCGGACTATTGGTGTTACTTTAGCTTTGAAAGAGATTTACAAAAACACAAAGTTGACATCTGGCGATATTGCAAAGTAAATTCCCTTCTTTTTTCCTTCCCTTTACTCCGAAACATCTCAGGAATTGCAGTCAAGCATTTTGCAAATAGCTTTAGCAGTACTAACAGCTAACAGGCTGACACCTACAGCGTTTTCAAATACTCTATCACAGCTTTTCTTTCGTCATCCGTGAACTTGTCGCCGAAATAGTGGCCGTAGTTGCCATAGCCAGGGAGTTTGGTGTTATATACTTTTCTTCCGTCGGGCTGGTCGCGGGACTGGTACTTCCAGCCGAGATGTGTGTGATCGTATTCGGGCTTGTCGAAATCGCGGGTCCAGTACGTGGGGCGTAGCTTACTGTTCAACACGGCGTCAATGGTGGGCACAGACCCATTGTGCAGGTATGGAGCGGTGATCCAGACGCCATCGAGCGGGGGCGCTACATAGCCATTGCCTGGCACCAG
Organism: Chitinophagaceae bacterium; assembly: GCA_947476485.1. Classification (GTDB taxonomy): domain Bacteria; phylum Bacteroidota; class Bacteroidia; order Chitinophagales; family Chitinophagaceae; genus Nemorincola. The sequence continues at coordinate 60,301 of CANJQU010000003.1, read as the reverse complement.
TTGGGCTGCATTGGCCCCTTTAGCAAACCAACTGTTGTTGAACCAATCGATAAACGGCTTTGCCTGCTGGTTTGAACGGAACAGCAGTGAGTCGGTCTTAATGATGGCGCCCGGCACAAGGAGGTTGGGATAAGCGCCATCGGCGCCATAAGTGCCATGACAACCAGCGCAGGTGTTTAAGAATATTTCTTTACCTGTGGCCGCGAGGGGCTGATCGATGTCCTGTGGATACGCCGGAGGTTGTATTGACCTGATGTAGGCCAGTACATCCCCGAAATGGCCATATACCTCGCGGGCCTCTGTAGTATCGGTAACCGTGAGTATGTTACTGAGCATTAGAAACATCGTGAAGTCACCCCGGCCAAAACCGTTGTAGAACATGGCGTTCTTCTTTTTGAGGAGCCACCATGCAGGTACATCGGTGGGAACAACCGTCGTACCCACATTGAGAAGAGGCGCATCACTCCAGGCGAGCGTTTGCGGATCGCGGTGAGCTACGAGCAGCGCTGCAAGGCGGTCGGCGGTGTTTACACCGCGCACTTCCGGCTCCATTAGCGGGTTCACAGCCGACATAGAGGTGATCAATGATTTCACTGCATTGTACTTGCGGGGCGCAGTCAGTTTCCAGTTCTTCAGGAGGGCGAGTTGTTTTGCTTTGCTGCCAAAATCAGTGAAGTCGACCGCCGAGTTGCCGAGGCCCACAACGAGCTTGCCATCAAAAATACCGGCATGGCATTGCATGCAAGTGGGGATGACAATATCAATGCTATCGGCAGTAGTAACGACATTGTAACCAAAATCAACATTGGCATTCTTGCCTTCCCGATGCAGGTAGTTGGTGCTTTTGCCCTTCGCGGCTATGAAAAAATCATAAGGAAATCCGCTCTTGAGGAAATCTCCGGTAGCCAGATATTTATAACCACGGGCTGAATCGCCTGTGCGTTGCACGCTGGGCGGGATCGGAATGAGCCCGGTCAAATTGCTTTCATGATAACTGAAAGCGGCACAGCAGATAAAAGCAGCAACAACAGTTAAGAGAAAGAATGTCTTTTTCACAAGTTATTTTACTGCAAATATAACCCCCGGGCTGCGGAAAAGGACATTGAGGCAGTAGCAGGTATTATAGCTCAAAGCAAACCAGGCACTTATTCATCCGTTATACCAAAGTTTAAATGCTGGATAGGCTGCTGCCCCGCAATTCACCACTACAAAACATCAATTCACAACTTAATAACAATCTTCAGTTATCTCTATCTATATATCCATTACTTTCACCGAAATTTCTACAATACGAATAATAATAAAATTTATTCATGATTGTATTTAACAACAAAATACCAATGAACAAGGCACTTTTACTTTTGTTAGCAATCACCCTGATCTTTTCATCTAAAGCATTTTCGCAAAGAACAACGGCGGTGTCCGGGGAGCGTGGTATGCCATTCAATCTACCAAAAAACATTCCTGTTCCTGAGTGGGTGAAACAAACGGACTGGCAACATCCCAATCTACTGCAGATCGACTCGCTCATAGCAGCATATGAGCACGAGAAAAAGGAAGAAGAACAAAGAGAAAAAGGAAGGGAGAATAGTCGTGAAGAACAACGCGAAAATGCCAACGAAGAAGGCGAGTTCGATGAAGACCCTTACATCACCGCATATATCCGTTGGCGAAGTCTCATGGAACCATTCATGCAGGCCGACGGAAGCATTATTTATGACCCAAATTACCATAGGCAGCAGCTACTCAATTCAATTGAGAACCAGGGGAAACCCGCCACCGGATACAGCCCCAGGCGAACAACACATCGTGCATATGCACCGGCACCCGCCCCCAACTGGACACTCCTGGGCCCGGTTCAGACCTACAAGCCCGGTTCGGCTGCATTAAAGAACTGGCAGTCAAATATGTATTGTATTGCGATAGCTCCCTCAAATCCAAATGTGCTCTACGCAGGTAGTGAAACGGGCACACTCTACAGATCAGATGACAAAGGACAACATTGGGTTTCCGTCAGCGACTCCTTATATAGTTGCCAGCCTCACAGCATTGCTATCGACCCGGCGAATGAGAATATTGTCTACGTCTACGACGGCCGAACCAACGTACTGCTAAAATCTATTAACGGCGGTGGTCACTGGACCGCTTTAAGCACGTTCACTTACGGCAGCGGCAATGCGGCAATAATCAACCCGGTCACGGGCAGGATATCCATATCCGGCACCACTGGTATCTATTACAGCGACAATGCTGGCAGTACATGGACGTTGGCGGTTGGCAGTTCTGTTACCGGCTCCATTTACGACATGGTTCAAAACCCCGTTGGCAGAGACACGATTTTTGCCGTCGGCACCGCTTCCACACATCGTATTATTCTGCTCCGCTCTACGGATGGCGGCTCATCCTACAGCAATGTTACAGGCGCTATTGTTGATACTATGACATCAGGCGCAAGGCTTGGTGTAACCATCGCTAATACGAACACCGTTTATTGTGTCAGTCTAGGTTACTCTACGTCACCTTGTGTTATTAAGAGCTCCGATGGCGGTGCCACATTTGCAGTCTCTGTTACTTCTACCGCAACAGGCCTGATCGGCACTTCTACGTCAGTGGGCCTTGGAATGTCTAACGGACAGGGATATTATGACCTGGCAATTGTAGTTTCTCCACAAGATTCCAACCAGCTGATAGTAGGTACTACCTCCGCCTTCAAATCCGTCGATGGCGGCATTAATTTCAGCCCGGTCGGCGGCTACATGGGGCCGTTCTCGCTGCACCCTGATATGCAGTGCGCGGTGACGCTTGGGGGCGATACATACATAACTACAGACGGCGGGGTAAACTACTCCAGCGACTTCTTCACCAGCCAGGCCAACTGGTCGGTTCGTGACTATGGAATTAGAAGCGCCGATTTCTGGGGCATGGGCCAGGGATGGGATGAAGATCTCGTGGTTGGCGGACGGTATCACAATGGCAATGCCGGCCTTCTCGACCTCTACGGGTCCGGCAATGCACTCTCGCTGGGCGGCGGTGAAGATGCTACCGGTCACGTTTTCCAGGGGCACTCACGTGCCGCCGGCTTCCGCGATATTGGCACATTGATCATTCCTGCTTCAATGACAGGCAATGTTCAAAACCCCAACGCTGAGATACCTAATACGCTTTGGCCACAGGACGACTACTATGGTAAGTTTTCCAGCAAGCTTATGGTAGATCCACGATATTCCAATATTTTCTATGTAGGCGTAGACAGCTTTTTGTATAAATCAACTAATTGCGGAGCCACTTACACCCCACTCCACAACTTCGGCAACAACAACAAAGTATGGCGTTACGATATAGTGCGTAGCAAGCCGTCAGTAATATACCTGTGCGCAACCAATGGCCTTTACAAGACCACAAATGCCGGGGCTGCATGGTCGTTGCTTACTTTACCGGTTGGTTGGAGTTATTATAATACGGACGTTGTTGCAAACCCCCTCAATGAGAATGAAGTGTACGTTTGTATGGCCAATGCAGGCGCGGCAAATAAAGTATTCAGATCGCTAAATGGCGGCGCCAGCTGGACGAACATAACAGGCACAGCACTCAATAATAAAAAGGTTTCTTTCCTCCAGTTCCAGGGTGGCACTAACGGCGGGGTCTATGCATTGACAAATGTTGTGCCATCCCGGATCTACTACCGCGATGCCGCCATGAGTGATTGGGTAGACTACAGCAGCGGACTTCCCGGGATGATCGGCGCCGGCCCCGGCGCAATTATTTTTTACCGCGACAGCAAGATCCGCATTGGAAGCAACAGCAGCATCTGGGAATCACCACTATATACCAGGGGTACACCCGTGGCACAGCCCATGGCCGACCGCCGCTACCTCAGTTGCGCCAGGGACACCATTTACTTCTTTGACTATTCGATGTACGACTACGCAGGAGCTACCGTCTCATGGTCATTTCCTGGCGCATCCTGGGTGAGCAGCACATCCTCACGCAAACCTAAGGTGATATACCCGGGACCGGGAGCATACAGCGTTTCACTTACCATAACCGACGCCCTCTCACAAACCAACACACAGACGATTGACAGCATGATCATTATTTCTGACAATGTTTGTAATGCAGATACCGTTGCAGGCAAATGCCTCCAGCTCAATGGCACTAATCAAACGGTTACCCTTGGCAATGTAAATATCAACAGCAATAATTTTTCGATCTCCTGCTGGGTGCAGCCAAAAGGGCTTCAAAGCGCATTTTCCCAGATAGTCTCACACGATGTATATCCCGGTTCCGGGGGCAATGGCTTCAGTTTTGGTTATACTTTCAGCGGCTATACACCCAATCTCAAATTGTGCTATACCGACAGCCTGGTTTCATATCACAGCACCAGCACACTCATTTGCGACAGCACCAAATGGAACTTCGTCGTACTTTGCTACAGCCCAACCGGAGTAAAAATATATTTGAACGGGATACCTTATGTCCTTAATTCCACCAATCCAATGCCAGTCATTGATCTTTCTCAGTCCCCGTTTGTATTGAATTTAGACAGCCATGAAGGCCAGGGGTCTAAATTCAAGGGAAAAATTGATGAAGTGAAATTCTACAATTATGCCCTCAGTCAGGCCGAGGTACGTGAAAAAATGCACCTGATCACTGACCCATCCACCGAAACCGGCTTGCTGAAATACTTCCAGTTCAACCAGTTCGACACTTCCACAGGTACCCTGTTTGATGTGGTCACCGGTTTCAATGCCTCAGTTCCTGCCGCTAATATTGTCGCCTCAACTGCGCCCGTTTCCACAGGCCGTGTATTTCGCAATCCCTCTGTCGCCGCCTCCGGCCTGAATAGCTTCCCTGCCGCCAATGTGAACCTTTATCTCCACCCCGGGAGCACCTACCCTAATGGTGAAGTGGTGGCATTTCATCTATTCAGCAATCCGGATGTGAAAGCCGATGCTTCACCTGCAGTTAATGGATATTTCATACTCAATAACTATGGCACTAACGCTACGTTCACGGTTCCTGACAGCGTAGTTTTCTCCGGACTAAGTATTTCCAACCCTGCCTATCTACCGTCAGACTTCCGTCTGTTCAAACGAGCGTCAGGCGCCTTCGGCAATACATGGATCGGCCTCGATAGCGCTTCTGTGTATAAGTATACAGCCACTGGATCAAGCCTCACTTACCCTTCCGGCAGCAACATTACGGGTTTCAACAGCCAGTACCTGGTAGAGCGGGTCAGCAATGCCGTTACCACTTCAACTGTCACCGGCACATCCGGTTTCTGTGTCGGCGCTACTACATCTTTGTCCGATGGGGTTCCTGGCGGCGCGTGGAGCAGTACGAATATCTTTATTGCCAGCGTCAATTCCGTGGGCTTGGTTACAGCAGTAGCAGCAGGGACCGCAACCATTTCGCATACACTATCGGGAGGCATTCTGGTATCAACATCGGTAGTAACGGTCAATGCCAACCCCTCTGGTATAGGTAGTGCGACATCGGTATGCACCGGCGCCTCTATTACAGTGAGCGACTTTGTAGCAGGTGGCGCGTGGACCAGTACTGCAAATGTTTCTATTGCAGCTACAGGCACTTCCACGGGCTTGGTTACAGGCATTACGCCCGGCACCTCCATGATCACTTATACACTCCCAAGCGGTTGCTACCGCACCTTTCCAATCAACGTAAACATCACTCCGCTACCTATATCAGGTACATTGTCAGTGTGTACCGGTTCTGTAACATTCCTGTCAGATGCTACTACACCGGGAGCTTCATGGAACAGCAGCACACCAGCTGTTGCCACGATTACTGCGTCAGGGGGTGTAACCGGCGTCTCCCCTGGCACTACCACTATTAAGTACACCACCGCCGGCGTTTGTACGGTCAATGCATTAGTAACAGTAAACCCGACACCTGTTGTAACTGCGATCCTCGGTCCAACGTCTGTGTCTCGTGGCGGCAGTGGAATTATGTTGTCAGACCTTACAGCGGGCGGATTGTGGAGCAGCAGCAACACCGCCATACTAAATGTTGGTAGTACCACAGGCCTCGTTACAGCAGTAGTGTCTGCGGGCAGCGCAAACATTAACTATATTGTTATCAATAATTTTGGCTGCAGGGGTTATGCTACCAAAGTACTAAGTACCAGCCCTGCCCCACCGCATTCCGGAGGGTCTTTTGCCACAACTGTGGGCGCATCCATTAACATAGACGATCATTTATCCGCAGGGGAATGGACGAGCAGTAATACAGGCATCGCAACTGTTGAGCCGGATGGAACCGTTATAGGTATCACCCCAGGCATTGTAAATATCACCCATACAACACTCGGCAGCGATGGCGATCTTTTGGCGGTCGTTACAACAGTGATTGTTAGCTCGCTCCAGGCGGACCTGAAAGTGATCCCAAATCCAAATAGTGGTGAATTCACAATTAAGGCGGCTATACCTGCAACCAAAGATCAACCGGTAACGATATTCGTAACAAACCTTCTTGGCGAGATAGTGTATCAAAAAAATATCACCCCTATAGATGGAAACATCTCCGAAACAATTAGGCTTGCAGGCAACCTGGCTAATGGTACATACCTGCTGATCATAAAGGGCAGAGATCAAAATATGGTGTCTCATTTTGTCGTGGAGCATTAGATAGGCCCCAGTGGCGATTACGTATTACGGCTTACGGACGTCATAACCCCGCCCGGTGCGAATCCGTAACTGAATGACATTGCCAATCGATACGAACGAAAGTGAAATAGTTTAAGACAGCAAAAAAATACGAGATATCGACCCATCTACGTTAAGTAACGATATACAAGTTCAATCGCTCAAGGAATAAGCGCCACCGGAAGTAGCTACGCTCCGAGCGGTGCGTATTTCCATTCCGTGAAAATCGTAGTTTTCAATGAATATGTGAGTTCCTTAAATAAATATCTTAAAATTATCCCTATTAAGTTCTTACGTTACCAGTTATCCATTTCAACTTCATCCTGAACATCTTCGTCCCATTTTTTCCACGATAAATCAGCTTTTTTCTCCATTGTTATGAAAACAGGCTTCATGCTATCTGGATGGAGTGGCAAATGACACGCAGCATTCAAAACAACTCTACCTTTACGATCTCCAACCCGGACTTACAACTTATGACTTACTACTTACGACTATTTTGTACTTTAGCACAGCCTAAACAGAATTGAGGCTAGAAAGTTACTATGGATAAAATACTGGTAATAGAAGACGATCAGTTTGCATACCTGGAAATTGAATTTCTTCTAAAAGGGATCGGGTACGTCAAAGAGGACATTGTCCGATGCGCTGATATGGCCGAAGTTATGGCTCTAAAAGGCAATGAATTCGAGATCATTCTTACCGACCTCTCCCTTCCCGATTCAGACTATGCCGATACATTCGACAGGGTACATAACAAGTTCAGCTATACACCCATCATTGTGCTCACGGGCATCAATGAGATCGCATTTGCCATAAAGACCATCCAGAACGGTGCGCAGGACTACCTGGTAAAGGGTGATTTCGACAAGAAAATGCTCGAAAAGGCCATTAACTATGCCATAGAGCGTAAGAAGATAGCCAACGATTACACGCGCGTATTCAAAGAGAGCCCGGTGCCCATGTATGTGTTCGACAGCACCACGCTCAGGTTCCTGGGCATCAACACTGCAGCCATGCGGCAATATGGCTACACCGTCGAGGATTTCCTGGCGCTCACAGCCGATGAGATATGGCCTGCCGGCGACCATGAAGCTTTTAACGCCGCCATTCACAATATCAACGAAGCCTATTCCGATGTCGGCCAGTGGCGGCATATACACAAGGAAGGCCACATTTTCTTTGTGCATATATACGCCCACCATACCTGGTTCGAAGACAAGCGTGCCTGGGTGGTATCTGCAATAAACATTGATAAAAAGGTAGCCGCCGAGATGGCGCTGATAGAGCGGACGAAAGAAAAGGAGAACATACTCGAGAGCATCACCGATGGCTTTTATACGCTCAACAACGACTGGAAGTTCACATATGTGAACAAGGAAACCGAAAAGACCTTCCAGCGCAAGAAGCACGACCTGATCGGTAAGAGTATGTGGGATATATTCCCCGAGGCAAGGCACAACCGGTTCTATACCGAATATGTGCGCGCCAAAGCCGAGAATACCAGCGCACATTTCGAAGAGGAGTACGCACCTCTGGGTATCTGGTTATCCGTAAACGCCTACCCCACCGAGGATGGCATCACGGTATACTTTGTAGATGTGACCGAACAGCGTAAGCATATTGACATGATACAGACGCAGAATAAACGCCTGCGCGAGATAGCATGGATACAGAGCCACGAGGTTCGCGCTCCCGTTGCCAACATTCAGGGGCTCCTCCTTCTGTTCAATTTTGAAGACTTCTCAGACCCCATCAACCGGGAACTGATGGACAACATCATTGAAGCAACCAATAAACTGGATGAGATTACAAGGCGGATAACCAATCATACTTATATCTGATAAGCCACTGGCTATTGGTGATTGGTCTCGCACATTGGTAGCGGTAATGCAATGTCTACGCACTAACCATTCATTCCTCGCGACCTGGAAAGCAAAAGAGGGCATTGTCCGATTGGTATCGGTATTGCGCTCTCAAGGAAAATATACTACTCCTCTACAAAATTCAGGTCCTTACCAAAGGTCTCATCGGTCATAAACACCGCTACAATGCTTATGACCATGACCACCGTGCCGGTGATAGCGCCTGCATGGATGTAACCAAATGTTGGCTTGAGGTAATTGAAAAGGATCAGGATCAATGGTAACGAACCACGAACCATATTTGGTACAGTAGTAGCGGCGGTAGCGCGGAGATTGGTGCCAAAATGCTCTGCAGCCATGGTCACAAACAATGCCCAGAACCCGGTGCCAAAGCCCATGAGCATACATATTGCATACATGCCATTTGCCGAGCCGTCCTGCTGGTAGAAGTATAGCACAATGCTGAATACCGTAAGTGCATAGAATATGAACAATGCCTTTTTCCTGCTCTTCAGCCAGTTGCTGATAAATCCGATCAGCAGATCGCCGATGGATATGGCAACATAGGCCAGCATGATCGCCTTACCGGCATCTATAGGGTCTTTGATGCCAAACTGCCTGCCGAACTCGGTAGAAAAAGTGATGAGCACCCCAATCACATACCACGTGGGCAACCCGATAAGAATGGCCAGCAGGTATTTTTTAAACCGCCTGCCATTCGTAAAGAACATGAAGAAGTTACCCTTTTGCACCTGCACACTCTGTATATGTTTATACATACCTGATTCAAACACATGGATGCGCAGGAACAGCAGGCAAAGCCCGAGTCCTCCGCCTACATAGTAGCATATCCGCCAGTCGAAAGACCGGGCAACAAAGTAGGCCACTACCGCGCCGGTAAGGCCAATGCCCGCAACAATAGATGTAGCCTTGCCCCTGTCTTCTTTAGAAACCAGTTCGCTCACAAGGGTAATGCCCGCACCCAGCTCTCCTGCCAGGCCTACACCGGCTATGAACCGCGCCAAAGCATATTGGTTCACGGTCTGCACAAAACCATTGGCAATATTAGCCAGTGAATAAAGGACAATGGAACCGAAAAGTACGCTAAGCCGGCCCTTCTTATCACCCAAAACACCCCATAGAATACCGCCCAGAAGCAAACCGATCATCTGTATGCTGATGATGAATTTACCCTCGCTGTCGCACATTTCGGGAGAGAGCCCAAGTGATCTTAGGCTTTTAATGCGGATAATGCTGAACAAAAGCAGGTCGTAAATATCAACGAAATAGCCAAGAGCTGCTACTAATACGGGTATGCTCAGTATGGCAATGGCCTGTTTCTGCTTCATAAAAGAGTAACTAAGGGTACTATTGGGCCGGCTTTTCCTTCGCTTTCCCAAAGATCATTTTCAGTAATACCGGACCTGTAGTGATAAGAATAATAATGATCACGATCTTCTCAAGGTTGTTCTTGACCCACTCATTCTCACCGAGTATAAAGCCTATAGACGTCATACTGATCACCCACGCAAGGCAGCCAATTACATTGTATGTGATGAATTTTTTGTAGTTCATATCCACCATCCCGCCTACGATAGGTGCAAACGTGCGGACGATGGGCAGAAAACGCGCCAGCAATATAGCTGCGCCTCCCTTCTTCTCATAAAAATCGTGGGCCTGCATCAGGTGCTTCTTCTTGAACAGGAACGAGTCAGGCCGCTTCATCAGCGCATGACCTGACTTGTTGCCAAACCAATAACCTACTATATTACCCACAATACCGGCTACAGAGATGATCAATATCCAGTAGACCAGGTTAACCAATGGCGAAGAGAATGGAGTATTCATTCTTGATATCATCATGCCGCTCACAAACAGCAGAGAGTCGCCGGGAAGAAAGAACCCAACGAACAGACCGGTCTCGGCAAAAATGATAAATACAACTAAGTACAATCCATAATGCGCACTTATCCAATCAGGATTGGTAAGGTTATGGAACATGTCGATAAAATGGTGCATAATTTAAAACTTGGAGCGTGAAAATAGAGAAAAAAACGCGAACTACCACCCCCTTCCTCTAAAGGGGAGAGCATTATGAAAAAAACATTTTGCTTTTAGTCCCGATAAAGCTGAAAAAAGAGCACATCGTCTAATGACCTTGATCAAAGTGCCCCCCTTTAGGGGCCGGGGGGTAGTTCTCTGTTGTCTATAAACTTAACCTGTTTGCGGCTGTTGGCCGGGAACTGCATCTGCTGGATAATGGCAGCCGGGTGGAACTGGAGCAACGGTATCACCCTCAGCTTAGACTGAAGCACTGGCCGCAGTTTTGTTTCGCATTCATCTATCGGTAGCGGGGTATTAATGTGAAGGCGTATCTCATCGAGTGACAGATCGTTCGTAAACACCTCCACCACATATTCCTTGATGAATGCAATGTCGTTCAGCATATCAAAAATAGCAGGCGGATAAATGGTGGTACCCTTATACTTTATCATTTGCTGTGTGCGGCCCAACACAGGAGTTAGCCGGCGGGAGTGTCGCCCGCAGCTACAGGGAGAATCGTAAAAGGTGCAGATGTCGCCTGTACGGTAGCGGAGCAGCGGCATGCCTTCCACGCCCAGCGTAGTAATCGTCACTTCGCCATATTCGCCCTGTTTAAGTTGATCGCCATGCTCGTTGAGTATCTCCAGTATGATCAGGTCGGGTTGCTGGTGACCACCCATACCTGCGCCGCACTCCGTAAAGGCAGTCTGCATCTCGGTAGAGGCATAGGTGCTGTACAATTTCAGCGGCCAGGAATTGTGTATCTTCTGGCCAAGGGTATTCAGCTCAAAATCGGCGCCCCTCAGGCTCTCGCCAATACATATTGCTTTTTGCACCGGTGAGTTTTTCATGTCAATGCTGTGCTCCTGGGCCCATTCAATAAGCTTGAGCATAAAGGAAGGCACAGCTACAACGCTTGTGGGCTGCAGGCGTTGGATCGTATCCCACTGCATTGCTGGCAGTCCCGGACCAGTGCGAATGACCGTTGCCCCAAGCTCGCGGAGACCGGAATAGTAGGCCATACCTGCCATAAACTGCCGGTCTAGCGTAAGCATGAGCTGATAGGTGTCTTCTGGCCTGCCGTCTGCACAAAGAAAAGACCGGTGCTCGTTGTAGGCAAGGCGTTTTAGGTCGCTATCGGTTAGGGCGATCTCTACCGGCTTGCCCATGGTACCAGAAGTGGCGGTATATTCCTTCACCTGGTGGTCGGGTACGCAGAGAAAATCCCAGTTGTGCGCCTGCATATCACTCTTAGATGTAGTGGGTAAAAACCGTAGATCGTGGAGAGATGTTATGTTGTGAATATTGACATGATGCTGTGCAAACAGCTTTTGATAAAAGGGGGAATGTGCCTGCAAATACGCCAGCATTTTCTTCAACGCTTCAGATTGGTAGGCGTATTGCGCGTGCAACGGCTCAAAGGCTAGCTGTGGATGGAATTGCATAAGTTTCCAAAAGTAAAGAGGAATAGTGACAAACTTAATGATGAAGATAATGAGAAATAACTAAATGAATAATTAAAGAATACCACATAGCTTGATTAGCTTTAAATTAAATTTGCCTTTATGAAACCTATCCTTTCTATTCTGCTGATTTTCGTCGGACTAAATACAAACGCACAGAAAATAAGATATACCGATCACCGTAACCAGTGGGTGAGCTATGGTGCCGGTATAACCATATGCCCGTTCAACCGCATCCTGCATTACGGCACCGACACGACAATAAGCGGCATCGCTTATCACCACCTGGTTGAGCAGATCAATATGCTGTCTACCGCGGGCTGCCTGCCATCAACCGGTTCACAGGATTATGTTGTAAGGGAAGATACCACGGCGGGTATTATCTACTACCGTGAGCTTATCCCTTTTACCACAACAGACACAAACGAGCATGTGTATTTTGACTATAATCTGCACACCGGAGATACGATCCGTTTTTTAGGCAATACCGTACGCGATACAGTATTATTGGTTGATTCTACGCTTATCAACGGCGTTTACCACAAAGTGTTCGTCATGGGGTCAAACGGCACCATGTCTATGTATACGTTCGTGGAAGGTGTAGGTTGCATGAAATATCCCTATGTCACCTTTATGGATGGCTGCTTCTCGGCACATGAGCAACTGATCTGTTTTTCGCAGGATGGTGTAAACACAGATATGAATTTCATGGTCTACCAGTGCTACAACACACCCACATCGTTCAACAACATTTCAAGCTGCACCGCACTTTCAGTCCCGGAGATACAAACGACACATGCAGACATTACAATTGCACCAAACCCGGCCTACGATCATGTAGATATTACCACAAACCATACATTCGCCGCTAGTACGGTTATCAGAATCTATGATATCACTGGCAAGTGCGTTTTTAAAACACAAACAGATAACACGAAAAGTATGCAGACCATAAACACCTCATCATGGCCCGATGGCCTGTATATGGTCATCATTCAGGATAATTCGGGGATAGTAAAAAAGGAGAAAGTAGTGGTGCAGCATTAAACCTCAAAACAACCTCCCCTGCCCCAATACAGGCCGCCGGAAGTCTTTAGTGTTCATTTCCATATGCGTCTCATTGAGGTGGTATTTCTTGCAGAATATCCCAAACTGCGTTTTTATCAGCTCCGCAAATTTCCCATCGCCTACCATCCGGTTGCCCCAGCGACTGTCATTTACTTTGCCTTCGTGGCACTCGCCTATCTGGTGCCAGACTTTCTCGGCGCGGTCAGGGAAAGCCTTCCAAAGCCAGTCTTTGAAGATGCCGCCAATGGCTCCATTCAACCGCACTACAGTATAGCCCGCCCATTTTGCACCCGCTTCACTGGCCGCTTTCAGCACATCGTGCATGTGCATATCGTTGAGGCCCGGTATCAGCGGCGCATTCATAATACCTGTCGGCACCCCGGCTTTGCTCAGAGTCTCTACCACTTTCAGGCGGCTCCTGTACGATGCAGTTCGTGGTTCCATCACTTTGCGCAGGTCTTCGTCCAGTGAAGTGATAGAAGAAAACACCCTCACAAGGTTCAGCTTTGCCAGCTCCTGTATAATGTCCAGGTCGCGCAGCACCAGCACATTCTTGGATAAGATGCTCACAGGGTTCCGATAATCAAGGCATATCTCCAATAGTTGACGTGTTATACGCATTTTGCGCTCTATTGGTTGGTAGCAATCTGTATTGCCGCTCAGCGATATTGTAGCAGGTACCCAGTTTTTATTATCAAAGAACTTGCGAAGAAGGGCCGGAGCGTTCTTCTTCACCACTATGCGGCTTTCAAAATCCACACCGGCACTGTATCCCCAATATTCGTGGCTGTTGCGGGCATAGCAGTATATACAGCCATGTTCACACCCCTGGTAGGGATTAGCTGAATACATCATGCCCACATCAGGACTGGCAACTGTATTTACCAGCGTCTTGCTGTCGTCTATTATATATTCTGTCTTTCGCAGTTCCTGCTCCCAGTCATCTATCCCTTCGGCATGCTCCTGCACATACTCGCCCTTAAGGAACTTGTTCTTAGGGTTGTATTGCGCCCCCCTGCCCTTTTCAAATCTGTCGTTTGCTGCCTGGTTTATCATTTGTCCGGTACTTGTTGTTAGTAAAAGGTCTCTCGCAGAGGCGCAGTTTTCTATGCTATGTTTCTAAGGGCGCAATGGTGTTGTTTTAAATCAGATATTTCTATTTCCTGGCATGTTGTAGTGTTTGAGCCAGGGATACTCCTTCCCATTCTTCGTTTTGAGGGATATCGTTGTAGTCCGGCTCTTTGTGCTCCTCCACCGGCTTCTTCTTCAGCGTTGCCATCCTGCGCACACCGGGCTTGTCTTCCTCCAGCAGGTGCCTGTTTTTTATTTCGCCATCCAGCTTCACGATCATATCCTTTACTGATCCAAAACCTATGGCATCTTTCATTACGCCCGGTATTATCAGCTCACAGCCTTTTCTTACTATGTTGTTTTGTTCGTATACCTCCTTTATTTCGTACATCACTTTGCGCACTGTGTCTTTTTTCATGCGGTTGTCAAACAGGCTGTACTGCATCACGCTGCCATTCATAAATGACGTTATGACCACTGTAAGGTTTGTGACCCGCTCATTAAATAAGGCTTGCAGGCTGTGCGAACGCTCATAGTCAGTGATCCGCTCCTTTATGTAATTGATCATCTCCATTGCATCCTGCAAGGGATCGGCCAGCTTCACGGCAGTGTCCCAACTGCCGCCATCCCGGTACCTGATTGAAAACGACACCTCCTTGCAAAACAGCCCGCTCTTCACCATGCGCTGTTCCAGCCGCGTACACAAGGATATGAGCATAGAGTCCAGCACCTGCCTGTTCTGGCTCTGCTGGCGGCTGAGGGTGCGCGTTGCGCTCATGGTGCGGTTCTCGGCACGGCTGTACATGTCTACCTCGGCAAAGTTCAACCGGCGGTGCCAATAGTCGCCCACCACGCCCCCGAAAGCTTTGCGCAGCAGCGCAGGCGAGCTATGCCGCATCTCCAGCGGATTGCGGATACCTATCATATGCAGGCGGCGTTCATTGTTTGTGGCTATGCCCGGCAGGTCGGTAAGCTTCATAGTGGCCAGGTAGGAGTCGATATTATCGGGGGTTATTACCACCAGCCCATCCCGCTTTTGCAGACCCGTACCCACCTTGGCCAGGAAGCTGTTTGGAGCTATGCCTATTGAGCATTTCAGGTAATCGTACTTAGCCGCTATATCTGCCTTTATCTTTTTTGCTATGGCCGAGAGGTCATTATACACCAGGCTATAACTGTTGAAGTTCAATACTGCCTCATCTATGCTTTTGGGTATCACATCATCGCAGTAGCTGCGCAGGATGGCCATAACATCCACATGTATCTGCCGGTACCACGGAGGGTTTGTAGTGGTGGTGATGAGTTCCGGGCATAATTGCCGGCAATCCCCCAGCCTCATGCCGCTTTTAATTCCAAATTTCTTGGCTTCTGTAGAGGCAGCTATTACTGCAGCGTTAGGGCTATCGTAAGTAAGTACTCCCACAGGCTTGCCACGCAGCTCAGGATGGCGCTGCTGCTCGCAACTGGCGAAGTAGCAGTTCATGTCAATGAACATGACAAGCGGTACCGCATTTGCCTTAGCTGAGTTCTGAAATATATCCCCTTTGTGCCTCACGACACTAAATTAGGAATGTTTTGTCAATTTTATTGGAAAATAATCACCGACGCCAAATTTAATATTTCCATGTCGATGAATATTCGATAATAGTACACAAACAAAATTGGGAACATTGCCAACGTGGAAATAGAAAGCAGAGCGGCTAGGTAACGGCAGGATTTATATCGAAATGACAGAAACGGTTTAGCATTAGCGAACGTAAAAACTCATTTCATTCGCTTGCTAATTTCCTTTGGATCCCGACTTGTGTGAAATACGGCATAAACAAATATTGTAGAACCGATAATTTCAAACGTTACAATGTAAGGGAAATGATCTAGTAAAACTTTACGCAAACTCTTTCCAATTTTACTGTAGTATTCAGGATGTTCTTTGACCCGAGCACAACACACAGCTATTTCGGTAAAAAAACGGTCTCCAAGCCCTTCCTGTTTCCCCTCGTACCATTGATAAGCATCTTCAATGTCTGTCTCAACTTTATCGTGATATATCAAGGAATAATTCACTTGGCTGTCTTTCTTCTTTTTCTAATATTATCAAACATGTCCTGCAAGCCCACACCCTTAACTTTCCCACTTAACAACTCAGCCCGACGCTCGTTAATTATTTCAAGTTGCTGTTCTGTAAAAAAAGGCTCTATATCATTAAGCTCTTTTTCAAGTATAGAGTAAAGCGCATTTACCTTTTTTTCATTTACCTCTGCCAAATAGGTAATAAGGCGATCTCTTTTCATTGCTGCCGTCATAACACTGTCTTTATGCAAATTTAAGAAATAGATAGATTGAACGAATAATACCGTAGGCTTCCTCAAATCCCCACCTCCAAAAACACCGGGCAGTGATCTGAGTGCCGTATGTGTGGCATGATCTCGGCATGCTTTAGCAGTTTGCCTAGCGGCTCTGTTACATTGATGTAATCTATACGCCAGCCCTTGTTATTGGCTCTGGCTCCGGCAAACTGGCTCCACCACGTATACTGATGCGGCTCCTGGTTGAAGTGGCGGAAGGTGTCTACAAACCCGTTTTCAAACAGCTTGTCCATCCACGCGCGCTCCTCGGGCAGAAAGCCGGTATAGTTCTTATTTCTTACGGGGTCGTGTATATCTATGGCCTTATGACAAATGTTATAATCACCGCAGATTATCAGCTTCGGGCGCGTTTTGCGCAGCTCACCGATATATTCAAAAAACTCATCGAGCCATTGATATTTATAACCCTGCCTGTCTTCTCCGCTCGTGCCGCTGGGGAAGTAGGCATTAACAAGTGTTATTTCGCCAAAATCAGCGCGAATAACACGTCCTTCTGCATCGCTCTGCATGATACCGTTGCCACAAGATACCTTGTCAGGCTTTATTTTGGTGAGTATCGCCACCCCACTATACCCCTTCTTCGCTGCAGAGAATGAGTACACATCGTATCCGGCAGACTTTATCTCCGCCTCGGGCACATCCTCTTTATTAGCCTTTATTTCCTGCAGGCAAATCACATCTCCCGGGTCTGTTTTCAGCCAGTCTATAAAACCCTTCTTTACTGCGGCGCGTATGCCGTTTACATTATATGTTACGATCCTCATTTGATTTGAAAATTTGAAAATGTGCTGATTTGAAAATGCCACAAATACAGACTGTGAAATTAAGAAAATTGCCGTATCCTTTTACTTTTTCAGGGCCGGTAAATAGGCTTCAATTTATTCTGGCATAGATTTTATTGTCGATAGTACTTTAAGAAACCACACATGAGCGAACACATAATTGATAAGAACGTGAGGATTAAAGCAGAGCCGGCGCAGGTATGGGACGCCCTCACAGATCCTCAGAAAACGAAAAAATACTTCTTCCATTGCGAAGTACTATCTACATGGAAAACGGGAGAGGCAATAGCCTTCCATGGGAAAATGTTTTTCATCATAGATATAGAAATGACTGGCCAGATACTCCAGATAGAGCATGGAAGGGTACTTAAGTACACGCTAAAGAACGGCAAAAACAATGATGAATCCGCCGGGTATTCGACCGTTACGCTTACACTCAATTACGAGGACGGTGAGACTATTTTGTCAGTAACAGATGATGTAGGTGATGGAGATGGCGCAGACAAACGTATGGAAAAATCTGACGAGGGATGGGACAAGGTGCTTGCCAGTCTCAAAGAACTTGTAGAAAAGGAAACTATCGAAAAAGAAGACTAAAAAAGGGGCCGACACGGAAAACGTATCGGCCCCAATACTTGAAATAGATAGTTGTGACGATGATTTACTTCTTCTCAAATTTAGAAACCTCTGCCCCATTTACCTTAACGAAGTAAACTCCCGCAGCCAAAGCTGCAATATCCACGCGTGCGCTTCCCGAATTATACGAATGATCATAAACCACCTGCCCTGCAACGTTGCTGATAGACACGCTATTGATGATGCCCGTTGACCGGACATTGAGATCATTGGTTGCAGGGTTTGGGAACACATTTACAACCGGTTTCAGCACATTGCCTGCCGATGTTGTAACGCCGGCGCTCACCGATGCATAGATAGTTACGGTATCCCTAAGCAAGCCATCTGATACTTCTATCTGGAAAGAATCCTCGCCTGTATAAGGTGCATTGGCTATGTAAGACGTTCCGGAAGGAAAGTCCAGGTAATCCGGTCCTACAGATGTGGTAGTTGCCGGAAATCCAAATAAAGTTCCATGCGACGGACCGTACAATACGCGCCATGTTTCTGTCTGGCTGGCATCGAGGTCGGTGATCGCCAGTGAAGTATCCAGATCGAAATGCATGCCACCAACAGTCTCAATAGACTGCCCCCTGTTGAACGCAAACGAAGGTGTATTCGTCAGCTTGATAAGTTTCCTGATACGGTTGTTCATGCTGTCGGCCACATAAACGGTACCGGCATTGTCTACGCAAAGGCCGTAGGGGAAGTTCATATTAGCTGCAACGGAATTAATGTAGTCAGAGTAGCCCTGTACATAAAAGTCGCCGCCCACTAGCTCCAGAGTATCTGTGGTCATATTCAACTCCCTGCACGAGCAGCTCATTTCATCGCAATAAATATTACCATGACGATCAAGGCACATTCCCGTGATCGTTCCTAATAGTGCCGCCGTTCCCGGAACGCCAAATGTGTAGCTACCGTTGGGTCCGGCGATGGTAGAGATCACCCCTGTGGCAGCATCTATTTTCCTGATAACCGAAAAGTCGAACGCCGGGCAGGTTGGCTCCTGGTCCGAAAAATAAACATCGCCGGCATCATTAACGGCAACCGTAATGGGATTGTTTAGTGTCGCGGTATCCGCTATGCCAAGATCACCCGTATAGCCCACAACGCCCGTACCTGCTATCGTAGTTATTGTACCGGTTGTGGCAGTAACTTTACGGATGCGGTGGTTCCTGCGATCTGCGATGTAGACATTTCCGGCAGCATCTACAGCAATTCCCTGCGGATCGTTGAGTAACGCAACAGAACCCAGCCCGCCATCGCCACCATAACCGGCAAGCGCAGTTCCTGCTATCGTTGTGATCAGGCCGGTGGTCATATCTATCTTCCTCACCTGGTTGCCCGTAGATACGTACAAGTTGCCTGAAGCATCGATACACATATAATTAGGGGTCAGGCTCGCGGTCACCGCCGGAACTCCATCGAGCAGCGAGCCGCCGCCGCCGGAGATTGTGGTAAGGATACCTTTATTCGAAACTTTCCGTATTCTTAAATTAGCCTTCTCAACAAAATAAATATTGTTCGCTGCATCCATACAAACATCCTTCGGACCGCTGATCATAGACGTTCGGGCGGGGCCGCCATCCGTCGTATATCCATTCAGCCCGTTACCGGCTACGGTGACGGTGATATGCTGTGCGAATGCGCTGCCGGCGCTCATGAAGCACACAGCAATAGCCATTGATAAAAAAGTAAATTTCTTCATACAGGACGTTTTTTGTTAAAAAGTTAGGGGTAATATCTATAAAAATACTAATTGCAATCTCTCTTAAAGGTAAAACGTTTTTTTAAATAAAAAAATAATTATCATTTATTAACCGAAAGGAATAATGAGTGTTCCTACACGTGGTGGTATGGCGAATTATTGAGGATACTGAACGTACGGTAAACTTGCTCTGCAACAATGAGTCGTACTAACTGGTGTGGGAAGACCAGGTTAGATAACGACCAGCATTGATTTGCTCTTTTACGTATATTGTCAGTTACACCAAATGCACCGCCAATGAGTATTACCATTGTTTTTACCCCCTGGTTCATGCACTGCTGGAACTGCTGAGACCACTGTATTGAATTCAGGGACTTGCCACGTTCATCAAGTAAAATGAAATAGTGTTGGGACTGCAGTTTTTTCAATATCAATTCCTCTTCCTGTAGTTTTGTACGCTCCACATCAGTCGTTGCGGCCTTTTTTGATGTTTGCAACACTACAAGCTCCACGGTATTCCAGGGCATAGTTTTCTTAAAATAATATCGTATTCCCTCGTCTATATACGGCTCATTTTCTTTGCCCAGCGACCATATCTCTATGTGCATTTGCTAATATTTTATAGTTTCTCCAAAAAGTATTTGTAAAAATAGGAGGTTTTAGTATCTTTGCACTCCGAAAAAAAGGAATGGCTGCGTAGCTCAACTGAATAGAGCATCTCACTACGGATGAGAAGGTTTCAGGTTTGAATCCTGACGCGGTCACACTAAAGAGGTCTGGTAGCAATACCGGACTTCTTTTTTTTATACCGCACCTTCAGCATCCTCAACAACTCGCCTTATCATCACGTATAAATCATTTTTCACACAACGACTACCTACTATCTAGTATCTACTATTTACTATTTACTAGAAAGAGCTTTCAACTTTTTTTCAAACCCTTAACTTTAGACTTTCTACTTTCGACCGACTGAATTTTGCGCTAACATGAATATTTGCATATTTGCACATTTTCAAATTTCCAAATTAAAATGAGCTATACTTTAATTATACTGGCTATTACCGTTCTTATCTCACTGGCGGCATTTAACAATGATACTTTATACAATAAGCTGATCCTATGGCCACGGGCAATGGATGGCAATCCAGCAGAGTACTACAGGCTGCTGTCATCCGGCTTTATTCATGCCGATATGAACCACCTCATCTTCAATATGATCACATTATGGTTTTGCGGCAGTTCGGTGGCGTACCATATTACAGGCGTGCAGTTTGTTGTCTTGTATCTTACCGGTATTATTGTTGCGTCGCTACCCTCCTTTCTTAAGAACCGCCACAACAGCTATTACCGCTCTCTTGGCGCTTCGGGCGGGGTTGCTTCCGCCCTGTTCCTGATCATCTACTTTGAGCCATGGGGTGGTCTGCAGGTATTCTTCATACCCATCAATATCCCATGTATCATTTTTGGCGGCTTATATCTTTGGTATGAAGCATATATGGGTAAAAAAGGCGCAGGCAACATCAATCACGATGCACACTTCTGGGGCGCTGTATATGGCCTGCTCTTCGCAGTCTTAATTGATCCATCCCACGGGCTCAATTTCATTGATGCCATGATGCACCCCAGCATTCACTTGTTCTAGTCCGGTTTAGAATTGTACGCTGCCTACTGCAAACTATTAGGTGTAAACTGAAAACTGCTACCCGCCGGCTAAAGTCCTTTTCACCACCAGCACCTGTTCCGTTGTTTCCTTTACCCGGAACCGTTCATCCGGGCGGATGCCGGATACCCACGCTATGCGTTTACCGCATTCCACTATGCGAATATCCTCTTTTTCATGTATCGGCACTTTCTCATCAATAAGCAGGCGACTCACTTTCTTCATTTTCATCTTCATCCCGAACGGATAGAAATAGTCCCCCATCTTCCACTTGCGCAATATCAGCGGGAAGGTGATCGTACTCATATCCAGGTAAGCCATATTGGGATCGGCGGGTATTTTCGCCGGCTTTGCCTGTAGAGAAAATGAAAAATGATATTTACCTGCATGTACGGTGCAGGGAGCTGCTTCAACTATTATAAGGTCCGCGGTGTCAGCAGGAACGGTAGTAACCACCAGGAAATCCCGGTTACGGATCACCCGATGACTGGCTGATGAAACATACCGGCCGCTCTCCGCACTCAGTAAACTAAGCACATGCGGCACCTGTGAGGATGAAAACCCAAACGGGTACAACAGTTCATACATTATCGTTGCCAGCGGCTCACGATGCTGTAGCTTTAATACCGGTATGTAGTAGTCATTGCCCCTCTTTTGCATCAGCTTTTTCCTTTCCTGCGCTATAGCTTTCCGGTAAAGTACTTCAGCCTGTCCGAATCGCGCGATGCTCTCGTTTACGTTAACCACTGCATTCGGGAACCATTGCTGAATAGCGGGAACAATATTGTGCCGCACTGCATTACGCAGGTAGTCATCGGTATCGTTAGATTCATCTTCACGATAGGCTATTGCATGCTCCGTCACATATGCTTCAAGCAATTCCTTCGTGGCAAACAGCAATGGTCGGAGGATATTGCCATTCTCCGGCAGTATGCCATGCAGCCCGCTCATACCGGTACCTTTTAAAAGATTGATTAGCAATGTTTCTACATTGTCATTTGCATGGTGCGCGGTAACTATTTTTGCATAGCCACGCTCCTTTCTTACGACTTCAAACCACTCATACCGTAATATTCTGGCTGTCTCCTGTATGCCCTTCTTCCATTCCTCCGACTTTGACTTTGTTTCAAATCGTGCCCGATGAAATGGTATGTTGTTCACTTCACACCACCCGGCAACAAGCTGTTCATCCAGAACAGAGGCCTCACCCCTCAGCCCGAAATTGCAATGGGCAACACCAAAAGCGATACCGCTTTTCAGAAAAATATCTGCCATTGCCATCGAGTCGGCGCCACCGCTCACGGCGAGCAGCACACGCTGGTCCGGCAAAACATATCGTTTTGTTACCCAGTGTTCCCTAAACTGTTGCAGTAAATTCATCATGATGCCTTTATCACCTACTAACCTATTAATCTATCAACTTATCACTTAATCCACCAGGTCCTCATACGCAGCCTGCAGCTCACTATAAGAGTGCATATCTTTGGCAGCTTTGGCCTGCTCCATTCCCTTTTCATATATCGCAATCGCCCCGGGCTGGTCTCCTATCCGCTCAAGCAGCTTACCAAGGTGATAGTAAGTAGCCACATAACCTGCGTCATTGACCATATTTTGCTCAAAGTGCTTTCTTGCATTTTCTTCATCACCTGCCTTCACATACTCCAGTGCCAGTGCATGATTCAGAAAACAGTCATTGGGCGTTGCCTTCAAAAACGTCAGTAATTTCTCAACTCTCTCATTCATTTGTTTTGCTCATTTTTTATTAACTAAACAGGCTGCAATACGCAGCCTGTTCAATGCATTAAGTTAGCTAACCCCTAAACCCGGTTACTTAGCTATCACTAGTTTGGTCTGCACTTTGGTGCCGGTTGCCACATCAACATATGTCAACACATACATACCATTTGCGAGATTGCCTACATTCAATTGCTGGTGCGCATCAGTGCATTGCTGAGACAAAACTACCCTGCCAGCCATATCTGCCAGGTCTATCCTTCCGTTTACATTTTGTACCCCGGAAAGATCCACATTCACTACCCCCTGTGCCGGATTAGGATAAGCTTCAATAGCCGCAGTGTTTTCATTGACATTGCTGATGGCCAGCGACGTGGCGACATAAAAGTCCTGGGAATAACCTTGCCCAAAGTCGTTATTGTATGTGCCCGTATAATAATATCCGTTCATTGGTATAAGCGAACCGGTGAGTGGCCTGACATTCAGATAGCCGGCAACATAACCTCCACCTGATAATGCCCACCAGTTAAGACCATAATAGTTACCATCATCATAGGCGCTGTCATAGACTGCAACCCTATAGAAGCCCGGCGCAAGGTTAACCGTATCTACATAAAATCCGGAAAGAGCGCAGCCGGAGCGCTGCCTTACGATTGCATTTGTGGTCTTGTCATAGATAACCCAACTTGTCTGGGCCAATGTTGGACTTGAATAGGAATTCACATTACTTGTTCTCATGATCATGCGGATAGTGGATGGCCATACCGGGGCCGACACAAATGCTGACGACATTGCATTGTTTGTAGCATCGTTATCTGCCGTTCCATTCACCGCGGTGATAGTACAACTAAAAGAATAAGTGCCGGAGACACCTGCAATAACTCCAAACGCGGCAAGGCCGGGTAAATTAATATCAGTCTCCTTGAGCGCCGCCAGGGCACCTACCCAGGTGTATGTCTGCGAAGCATAACCACTCACACCATAACTGAACCTGATAGAATCAATTGCGGTAGACCCGGTATTCTTAACATGAATAACCGGATTATTAGATATCGGGTTCTCACGGTAATGGTTTTGATCGTTGGTCGGTGCGATTATGTCATCAATGGACGCATCCAGGGCTTTATTGATTGGCCCGTAATGAAATAACTGGGTCTCAGTGGTGTAACTGCCACCACCAACATATGGATCGAACTGCAGGGCAACATCGTAGCTTGTTCCCGGTGTCAAACCGGCGAGGGGATGAAAGTTCGGATAAACCAGCGCACCGGGACACCAGTTGCCCCTAAGCAACAACCATGTGCCCGACTGTGGGTAAAGCTCATTCATAGCGCAATCGTCGCGCCAGATCGTTTTCGTTGCAACAGAAGTGCCATTAAGCTTCACCTGGTAGTTATGCGGTGCAAATTCGCAGCATCCGTTAGCATCATTACCATGCCCGGTTACCAGGAATTTCAGATCTGTACTTACGGTACCTGTTGGCACTGTATCTGTGCGCGCCGTAAAATGGGTATTGATATTAAAAGAGTCATGGTGAGTAGTGTCTCCGTATCCATAACTGCCGTTCCATAAGCGAAGCACCTTCATAACATTACGGTCGGGTGTTCCCTCAATAAATGCAAACTTAATATTAGCAGTAAACCCACCCGAATAACCTGAATATAAGATGCGCATTGTAGCTGCATCATGCAGTTGATTGGCGTAGTCTGTTACATCATACACGTATTTCTGCGTCCACGTATACGGTGTACGCGGCGCTGAGCCATTAGCATACGGGCTGATAAAACGGCCCAGTTCCAGTGTATCTCCACCCGGGGTCATCAGGTAGTTAAGAACAGTATAATCCCAGTCACCGCACCATGGTGTTTCTCCGGTAGCACAGGGCGGATTGCCTGGCTGGCCGCAACCGTAATTATAACCAGGACACGTATGCTTACCAAGTGTAAAGATCATATATATCTTACGGTAGGTAGTTCCCGGAGCCGGAAAATTAGCCACAGTGTCATAGTTGCCATACCACTCCAGGTTCGCAATGTTCGCCTGTACCCACGTAGTATCGCCCGGAGCTGCTTTCGAGACAGCGTTCAGTACAACGAGAGCCAAAGCCAAAAAGATATATTTTTTCATTAAAGGTTAATTTTAAGTGTAGGCAAATATAAAGGTTTTAACATTCTTAATTAGCAGGAACAACAATTCACTGCATATTTAGAAGTACCTTTGCCCGCCCGTACCGAAAAATCCATTCGGGCGGGCATTCTTTACATAAAAAGTATTTTATAACATGCCAGGTTTTACAGTTGCCATCGTGGGAAGGCCAAATGTGGGGAAATCAACCCTTTTTAATCGTTTGCTGGAACAGCGAAAAGCTATTGTTGACGACCAGAGCGGTGTGACCCGTGACCGCCAGTATGGTATCGCGGACTGGAACGGCAAGATATTTAACGTCATTGACACCGGAGGTTTCGTAGCCAAATCTGAGGATGTTTTTGAGCGCGAGATACGCAAGCAGGTCCAGATTGCCATAGAAGAGGCTGACCTGATCCTGTTTGTTTGTGATACCACCACCGGCATTACCGCCCAGGACGAAGACATGGCCGATGTACTGCGCCGGTCTACAAAGCCGGTACTGTTACTTGTAAACAAAGTAGACAACCAGGAGCGCGCCCTTTATGCCACAGAATTCTATTCCCTTGGCATAGAGAAAACATTCCTCCTGTCTTCTATTTCCGGCAGCGGAACGGGTGAGATCCTGGATGAAGTCGTAACACATATAAAAGAGGAACCGGACGCAATAGAAACAGACAAAGACGGCAACCCATTGCCAAAATTCGCCATCATCGGTCAGCCAAATGCAGGCAAGTCTACACTCCTGAATGCACTGGTTAACGAGGAACGCACTATAGTATCAGATATTGCAGGTACTACGCGCGATACCATACATACCCACTACAAACTGTTTGGCAAAGAGTTCATACTTATAGATACTGCCGGCATCCGCAAGAAGAAGAATGTACATGAAGACCTCGAGTTTTACTCTGTGATACGTGCCATAAAGGCGATGGACGAGGCTGATGTGTGTATGCTGCTGATCGATGCGCAGAACGGCATCACAGCGCAGGACGTGAGCATCTTCAGCCTGGCAACCCGCAAGGGCAAGGGTGTGGTGATACTCGTGAACAAATGGGATCTCATAAAAAATAAAGAAACAAACACTGCCCGCGATTTTGAGAAACAGATAAAAGAAAAGCTCGAGCCATTTACAGATGTGCCGGTGATCTTCATCTCTGCCGCAGAAAAGTCACGCATATTCCAGGGGATGGAAAAAGCGCTCGAGGTATATGATAACCGCAACAGGCGCGTGATCACATCTGTGCTCAACGAGATCATGCTGAAGGAAATAGAACGCTACCCGCCCCCGTTCGCGCGCGGCTATGCGATCAAGATCAAGTTTGTGCAGCAGGTACCTACGGCAGTACCGTCCTTCGCATTCTTTGCCAACCACCCTGATTCTGTGAAGGAGCCTTATAAGAACTTCCTTGAGAACAAGTTACGCAGCCACTTCAATTTCAGTGGTGTGCCTATGCGGATATTCCTGAGGAAGAAATAATTCTGCATGCTTTATTTGCTGGCGTTCATAACATACTTTTGGCGAAACAACTGTATATATGAAAAAACTATTAACCCTTCCGGCGATTGCGTTGCTATGCCTTGCAACAACGACCGGGTGCAAGAAAAACAACAGCAACTCCAATGCTGCCACTACTTATAGCATGACTGCTACAGCGGGAGGCACTGCCTTCAGCACTTCTGACTGCCTTGAAAGTTCAAATTTTACCAGTTACTTTTTTACCGGACAGGCAACTGGCGGCAGGAGTATTACGATCGGCATCGCATCCAATAATCTCACTACTGGGTCGTACACGCTGGACAGCATAACTACAGGCCATTTCGCTGAATATTTTATCTCCTCGGGTAACTATAAAATGTCGAAGAGTGGCACAGTCACGATCACGTCAATAGTGGCGGGGGTTAGCATTGCGGGCACATTTAACTTCACATGTACGGACGGGACAACGGTTACCGGCGGAAAATTCACTGCTAAGATCCCATAATAATCGGGAATAAGTAACTTAGCAAATAAGTGTCCCACGCCTTTTGAACCGTGGGACACTTATTAAACGCTAAGTATGACTAACACCCAACAAATCGCGAAGCATCTGAGAGAAGTCCATTTTGGCGGGAACTGGACAGGCTCCAATCTTAAGGACATTCTTGCAGGTGTTACCTGGGAACAGGCGAACAGCAGGTGCATTCGTTCAATACGATTGCCAAGCTTGTATACCACATGAACTACTATGTGAGCGCCATACTCAAAGTGCTGCAGGGCGAGGCGCTTAATGCCCACGATAAATACAGTTTTGATCTCCCGCCTATACGCTCTCAGCAAGACTGGGACGATCTGCTAAACCGGGTATGGACGGAAGCAGAAACCGCGGCCGCCCTCATAGAGCAACTGCCTGACAGCATGCTCAATGAGACGTTCACAAATGAAAAATACGGCAACTACTTCCGGAACCTGCATGGGCTGCTGGAACACACGCATTACCATTTGGGCCAGGTAGCGCTGGTAAAAAAAATGGTATCGTCAGAAGACAATTAAACGATCACCTCACGAGCGTCAGGTCTCCATTCTTTTTATGATGTGGATAGTTGGGATTTGTTGAATAATCGAGATAGAACATATAAACGTCCATATCTGCAGCGGTACCGTTAAACGTACCATCCCATTTACTATAAGGGTTTTGAGTATAAAACACACATTGCCCCCACCTGTTGTAGATCGAAAATAAATAGTGGTCTAAATTACACCCACGTTCAAAGATAGGTCCGAACCTGTCATTCGATCCATCACCATTTGGTGTGAACGCATTAGGAATGATTGCGAGGCAGTTGCATATCCCGCTGTCAGTCTTCACCGTGAACGTTTCAAAGACGGCAACATCGCTGTTACCAAGGGCCTTTACGGTATAAACGCCGCCACTGGTTATACTAAGAACCGTGTCTGAACTTCCGTCATTCCATGTATAAAGGCTGTATCCACGCGGTGCCGTAAGCACCATAATATCTTCGGGGCACATAAGCGTATCTTCCTCAATATAGTGGGTATACGCACCATCTTCAGAACCTTCAGAACCTCCGTAACCGTCAGGTCCTCCACCATGCCCGGCTCCCGATGATCTAAAAGTATATTTTGCCAGGTATTGCCATGATTCATTTGTCACTACGGTTGCCAGCACATTGTTGGCAATTACAAACGGCGAAACCGGGTGTTTGTAATCGGAGCAGAGGAACACATTGCCCTTAACATCGCAGGCAATTCCGGCCTGGTGGGCAGATCCGCTTTGAAGTACATCACCAAAATTGTCATTGCCCAAAGTATCAAAACCAGCGATGAACACGGGGTCTGCACTGGCAGAAGGAACGCGCAAATTACGGTCGTTCAGCATCACCATGTCACTAAATGCGCCGCTCACCCAAACATGGTTCATCGGGGACACCGCAACACCGTATCCCCATACATTGCCGCCGGTTGGAGAGCCCATGGTTCTGGCCCAGGCGACACTATTGAGCCCGTCAATTTTGATAAGATACTGGACAGGTCTGCCCGGATATGGATTTTCGATATATGCCCCGGCAAAAAATATCCTGTCTTCGGCCATGCCACCGGTTAAATAAACATTATTGTGCTCATCACATGCTATCCCGCTGGCATATACCATACCAGTACCACCACTGCCACTAGCCCATAAGGGTGTACCTGAAGCAGTATACCGGGCTATGAATCCGTTCCACTTCTGTGGCCCGGTCGCGGTATCGTATATCGCGGAAGGGCCAAATGCAACCGAATCAGAATTGAACATCCCCGCTATGTAAATACTTCCGGCAGGAGTTACCGCAATGCCGAACGGAATGTCGTCACCTGCTCCGCCTGCGCTTTTTGCCCAGGAAACATTACCACTTGAATCATACTTCACCAGCATAATATCGTCAGTTGTCCCCGTAGCATCTTTATTGGTCAGAATGAAGCTCCCTGCCACAACTGCAGGCAAATTGAAACAAGTTGCCACGTAAAGCTCCCCATTACCGCCCGCGGTTATTCCTCCCAGGCCAAACATCCTTGCAATACCGCCACCCGTAAATATTACCGGGGGAGCCTCGTTGATACCAGCCCTTCCGCCGCCGCTGTTCACCCACTTCACATTTCCGGTCGGGTCATATTTAGCAATAAAATACTGGGCAAATGGATATGCAGTATTCACAAGCGTGAACTGCCCGATCTGCATAGTCGAATCCAGCATCCAGCCCATTAAGTAGCAATTGCCTGCTTTGTCGGTGGTAATATTTATCAGGAACGAATGCGAACCGTTTGGTGTGCTCCTCGCCCACAGAAAATGACCATAGTTATCATATTTTGCCACTTCACACAGATCGCCACCACTGGCAAACGGCAAGCCGTAGTACTCAAAAGATATCTGGCCCGATGACACACCTGCTACAAACACATTGCCCGCCTGGTCGGTAGCTACCGGCCATGACTTAACATCGTTGCCTGTGGTACCCCTGCCCCATTTCCACCCCTGCGCGTGAGCGGTTGTACTAAAAAGACTACACAGTAAAAAGATGACCCTTATACGATTCATGGTTCTTCAATAATATTCTTTCCCAGGTGCGGTTACCGGTTTTCAAAATCCTTTGCCTAATGCAGTAAATTTACCATCGGAAACCACCGAACCATCGGTCAGCGTGCCGTTAAACGTCCCTGATATGTTCTTGCCCGATATATTGCTTATGCTGATCTGGCAATGGGAAAAAGCAGTTTGTGTATAGGCAATACCGTTAGTTTCATAATCGCCATGACTAGTGGCCGCGCTATCAAAAACATAAGTTTTCGTACCCGTAAATTTGTGGATGGTGAACGTAAAATTCGCAACAACCACCTTCCCCGAGGTGTCGCTGCCCGAGATCACGCAGTCATCGCCGCTTTTTACAGCAGTAACATAAAAAGATGTCTGTGCCGAGAATTTGGTGTTGCTTCCTGCTTTCGTAATACTGGCCGACATATAATACGACGATGGAGATAGCAATGCTGATGCAGCATTGTTCTTGTTCTTACAGCAACCGGAGAGGGCCGCCGCAGCCACTGAGATCGAAATAAACAGGTTCTTCACGCTCATGGATTCACATCTTGTTTCTACCATTGACGCGCAAATGTCCCACGATGTTAGGACGCAGTTTATATTTAAGTGGTTAATATAGTTTCTCCGATATAGTGGAGCCATTTTCCCCAATTAAGATCGACCGCGTATTCCGTGCAATGGCAAATATTCTGCCCGATTTTCCCTGGCAAACACATAGCCTTTTCGCATATTTAAATTGGCATGATATTTACTTGAGTGGTGTTTAATAAAAATAAAAAAACAAACAATTATGAAACAGACAACGAAACAGAAAGCGCCGGCAAAAGCCGGCAAAACGAAGCCCTCGTCTCAACCGGATTCTATGCTTGAAGAATTCTTTTTAGGTGAGATAAAAGATATTTACTGGGCAGAGAAACACCTGGTAAAAACGTTGCCGAAAATGAAGAAAGCGGCCACGGCCGCTGAATTGCAACAAGCTTTCGCGGATCACCTGGAAGCTACCAAAACCCATGTAACAAGGCTCGAGCAGGTTTTTGAGCTGCTGGGTAAAAAGGCCCAGGCTAAGAAATGCGATGCCATGGAAGGTCTCACAAAGGAAGGAGATGGTATTATCGAAGAAACCGAAGCCGGCACCGCAACCAGGGATGTCGGGTTGATACTGGCCGCACAGAAAGTTGAGCACTATGAAATTGCCACCTATGGCGGTCTAGCTCAACTGGCCCGTACCCTCGGTCGCGATGACATCGCCGAAATACTCCACACTACGTTGGAAGAAGAAAAAGAAGCCGATACACTGCTCACTGAAGTTGCCGAAAACAATATTAACCATGAGGCGAGTGAAGAAGAAGAAGGAGAAGAACAATAAAGCAAGGAAAAAATTTCACTAATAAAAACCAAATAACAAAAACCATGGAAAATCAGGATCAAATTCTCGTAACGGGAATGTTCAAAGACAAAGATAGCGCAGACCGCGCATACAGCTCGCTTCAGGCGAAAGGCTACAGCAACAATGATATTCACTTGATCATGTCTGATGACACCCGCAAGAAGAACTTTGCAACAGAGGTACACCAGACCGATCTGGGCTCAAAAGCCATGGAAGGCGCCGGGGCTGGATCAGCAATCGGTGGCACACTTGGCGCTATTGCTGGTGCAGTAGCTGCCATAGGCACTACTTTATTGATACCCGGACTGGGAATAGTGATCGCAGGCCCTATAGCTGCTGCGTTAGCGGGTGCCGGCGCTGGTGGTGTTACCGGCGGCATCATAGGTGC
This sequence comes from Chitinophagaceae bacterium, assembly GCA_947476485.1. GTDB lineage: Bacteria > Bacteroidota > Bacteroidia > Chitinophagales > Chitinophagaceae > Nemorincola. Next base: position 28,785 of record CANJQU010000003.1, on the reverse strand, counting down.
CCTGGTAGGTTCCGGAATACCTAAAGAGCGTGCAATAGTTTATGAGCAGGGCCTGAAAGATGGCAACATTGTGATGGGGGTACATGCCCGTAATACAGCCGATGCCGACTACTTCGAAAACGACTGGCGTTCTAACAACGCGATCGAACTGCATCGCTGATAGTACATTATTATTCATCCCAACAAAAACCAATTATGAAAAATATGAAGTTCCTATGTGGGCTGCTCTTGGTCACAGGCTTGGTCTCTTGCGGACAAACCGGCCCAAGTAACCAACAGGACAATGTGACGCACAGCAACGACACAATGGTCATTAAACAGAACCAGACAGATTCGGCAACCAACTCGGTGAGTACCGATACTACTAAGCGATAAGGCAACGCAACTGTTGTGCAAGGGGTGTGCTGAAAAGCGCACCCCTTGTATTTTTCCAACCGCTAACAAAAACGTCGCCCCTGCTTATTAGCAATAAAATTGTTGGCATAAAATTACTGTGCACTTATTCTGGCGCGCTTCTGTGCCAATTAAAAATCTGCATTATGGCGAAAAAAGGATTCTCAAAAAAAGAGAGTACAAAGATCATTGACCTTGCACCTGACACGGAGATTGGTGCGGGCGAATTGCTTACTACAAATCAGGGATTGCTGATCAATGACGACCAGAATTCACTGAAAGCAGGAGAAAGGGGCGCAACGCTCCTGGAAGATTTTATCCTTCGCGAAAAAATTACACACTTCGATCATGAACGCATTCCTGAGCGTATTGTACATGCAAGGGGATCGGCAGCGCACGGCATATTTCAGTTATACGCGCCAATGGGCAAATACACCAAGGCGGCTTTCCTCAATGATACTACTATACAAACGCCGGTATTTGTGCGCTTCTCAACCGTTGCCGGGTCCAGGGGATCCAGTGACCTCGCAAGAGATGTACGCGGATTTTCAGTAAAGTTCTACACACAGGAAGGAAACTATGATCTCGTTGGAAATAATATGCCGGTGTTCTTCATACAGGACGCAGTGAAATTCCCTGACCTCATACATGCAGTAAAGCCCGAGCCTCATAATGAAATTCCCCAGGCGGCAAGCGCGCACGACACATTTTGGGACTTTATATCGCTTATGCCCGAATCTACCCACATGATCATGTGGGCGATGAGCGACCGGGCCATTCCCCGAAGCTTGCGGATGATGGAGGGATTTGGTGTTCACACTTTCCGTTTTATCAATGATAAGAATGAATCCTTCTTTGTAAAATTTCATTGGAAGCCTTTGCTTGGCGTTCACTCGGTAGCATTGGACGAAGCACAACAGATATCAGGCAAGGACCCCGACTTTCACCGCCGTGATCTATGGGAGGCTATTGAAGCAGGAGCTTTTCCTGAATGGGAATTTGGTGTGCAGATAATCCCCGAAGCCGATGAGCACAAATTCGATTTCGACCTTCTCGACCCTACAAAGCTGGTGCCGGAAGAGTTGGTACCGGTGCAAAGAATCGGCAAAATGACCCTGAACCGTAACCCCGATAATTTCTTTGCCGAGACAGAACAGGTAGCTTTCCACCCGGGCCACCTGGTACCGGGCATCGATTTCACAAACGACCCATTGCTCCAGGGCCGGCTCTTTTCTTATACTGATACACAGCTTTCACGTTTAGGTAGCCCGAACTTTCACGAGATACCTATTAACCGCTCAATTAACACCGTGCACAACAACCAACGCGATGGCCACATGAGGCAACAGATAAACAAAGGCATAACCAGTTATCACCCTAACACTACAGGGGGCGGCTGCCCGTTCCAGGCGAAAGCTGCTGATGGCGGCTTTACATCATATACAGAGCGGATAGATGGCAAGAAGATCCGCGGGCGCAGCAAAAGTTTCTTTGATCATTTCAGCCAGGCAACACTTTTTTATAATAGCCAAAGCGACGTTGAAAAGAACCATATGGTAAACGCACTCACATTCGAACTGGGCAATGTAACGATCCCCGCCATTCGTGAGCGCATGCTCGGAATCCTGTCGCTGGTAGATAAAGTATTGGCAAAACGCGTTGCCGACGGACTGGGCATGCAGGTACCCAAAAAGCCGGAACAACCAATAAATCACAGCATACCGGCAGATGGCAAAGTTGCGGACTACCAACCCCTGAAGGTTGTGCCCTCAACAGATATTTCGGCCGCGCTCAGCATGGCCAATACGGTCAAAAACACCATCAAGTCGCGACAGATAGCGGTGTTGGCGGCAGATGGCGTTGACGGGGTTGCGCTGACTGGCATGAAAAATAAATTACTGAATGCAGGCGCACAGGTGAAGATAATAGCGCCGCACCATGGCGAGATAAAAGGCAGTAACGGAAAAATGATACCGGTAGACAAGAGCCTGCTCAATGCTGCTTCTGTTTTATTTGATGCCGTATACATACCCGGGGGCGCTGAAAGCATAAAAGCTCTGATTGCTGAGCCTGATGCTATACATTTTATTAATCAGGCCTATAAACACTGTAAGGCTATTGCTGCTGATAAAGAGAGCATACCGCTGCTGAAAGCCAGTTATATCAATGAGAAAGCTATGACTGAAGATGGCAAAGGAATAGTAACCGATGGCAATGCCAAAAAATTTATTGATGCCATAGCCAAACACAGATTCTGGGAACGCGAAGAAGAATCAAAAGTACCGGCATAATTTCTTGCCGCGATACAGGCGATGGTTATAATTTGAAACTATGATTGAGTAGCCGCCGGACACCTGAAACAGGTCCGGCGGTTTGGTATTCGCCAAAATGAAAAATGGGGCGTGGTCTCAACAGCTAAGAGATCGCATTAAACCTTCCAGTTCCACCATTTCAATTTCTCCGCTTCCCGCTCACCGGCAGGCGTATCGGCATAGTAAACAGCGCAACGGAAAACATACAGCAGGCAACGGTCCTGCACCATACCCGCATAAGCATTCGACCTGTCGTATACGTCCTGCGGGTCAAGACCCTTTAACTCGCTCACACTTTTTATCCCTATGTTCCACAGATCATTTGCAATAGATACACCTACGCCGGGTATCTGGCGGAGGTCTTTTATGGATTGTTCTTTGGTTGTGGGCATTATCTGATTTTTAATATGCGATAATACAAAAAACAGGGCGCAGTCCCCTGCGCCCTGTTTTCAATAACACTACCATCCCCTATTTCTTCTCAATAAAATTCACCATCCAGTTGATGCCATATTTGTCACTAAACTCACCAAAGTAGGAGCCAAAGAACATATCGGCAAGCGGCATGGTTACTTTTCCTCCTTCCGAAAGCTCATCAAATAATCGTTTTGCTTCTGCTCTTGTATCCGGCTCCAGGCTTATGTGCATGTTATTACCTTGTACTAGTGTAAAACCCATTTCTTTGGGCGCGTCGGTAGCCATGAGTACGTGACCCCCTATTGTCGGTAGCTCGGCGTGCAGCACCATTTTCTTTATGTTGTCGGCTATTGGTGGGTAGCCTTCACCCTGTGGTATGTCCTCAAAGCGCTGGATGCCCTTACCATTGAATTCTGTCTTGAAAACGCTCTTGTAAAAATTCATTGCTTCCTCCGTGTTTCCGGGAAAGTTGAGGTAGGTGCATACTCTTGCCATACTGCTTGTCTTTAACTTGTTTCTCAGTTTGAACTGCGCCTGTATATAGGCATCCAGGTTTTCGTGTGCCATTGCAAATCCGCCCTTGAAGCCCATGTTCACCATTGTCTCCATGGTCGCTGCGCTGTCATAAGTGATGGTAACGGTTACGTTCGTCGTTTCACCCACCGGGCTGAATGCCACATGCCAGTGACTGCTGCCGGGAACAACAGTGGAGCGGTTGCCGTTCTCGTCAGTGAAAAAATTCTCGTGGGTGTAATATTCGGCCGTCACGATCTCCTTGTATTCCACCATCGCCCAGTGTTGCTCGCCTTGCGGGCCTGTCATCGCATAAAGCCATTTTCCTCCGGGTGTAAAATCCATGGTCTTTGTCACTGCTTTCCACGGCTTGGGCGCCCACCACATATCCAGAATTTCGCGCTCTGTCCAGGCCTGCCATACCAGCGAGAGCGGCGCATCAAAAGCCCGGTTCACTACCATGGTGTTCGTTTCGTTGTTTACGGTGTAGTTTGTCTTTTCCATACTATTTGTTTTTTAGTTGTTTCAAAATTTCGTCAAGCTGATTGAGACGTGTGTCCCATAGGGCTTTGAATGGTTCAATGAAGTCTGCTATTTCTTTCATTTTTACCGGGTTTAACTGGTAATAAATTTCTCTCCCGGAGTAGTGGTGCCGGAGCAGTTCACACTCCGCAAGTATCTGTATGTGCTTCGAAATAGTTTGTCGGGATGAATTAAAATTGGCCGCTATAGCCCCGGGTGTTAACGCCTGTAGGGTCAGCATCGTTAGTATGGCCCTCCGTGTGGGATCAGCTATCGCCTGGAATACGTCTCTTCTCACTTCCATATATGCAGCTATTTGACTGCAAATATATACGCAGTTATTTGGCTGCGCAAATTTTCTATAAGTTTTTTTTGAAAAAGGCTACCCAAAAAAAGTTCTATTTTTGACTGGTATTTCCAAAACCAATGACCGTTCGCTTTACAAAACATATCGTGGTTTACGGCGCCTCACTGGCCGCATTGCTGGTGCTCATGCAATGGCTGCAGATGCGCTACCTGATCATTGACCATGCAATGGATATATACACTGGTGCTATCGCAATAATTTTTACTGCTTTAGGCATATGGCTGGCACTGAAACTGATAAAACCCAAAACAGAAACAATAGTTATAGAAAAAGAAGTATACATAGAAGTACCATCCTCGCCCCTGGTAATTAATGAAAACTTCGTAGTAAATGAAAAGTCTTTAGACAGGTCAGGGATAAGCAGCCGGGAACTGGAGGTATTGCAATTGATGGCTACTGGCCTTAGCAACCAGGAAATAGCATCACAATTATTCGTATCCCTTAATACGGTCAAGACACACACCTCCAACCTGTTCCTGAAAATGGATGTCAAACGCAGGACACAGGCAGTGGATAAAGCTAGAAAACTGGGGCTGATTTCTTAAAACAATACCCCAAAAGAGTGAAAATCGCAGCCTTTTCTGTAAAATCACCCGAAAGGATGAACGTCCACAGCGGTTTTTATTTCACTTTTGCCTCACACTAAAAAAAAGAAATTATGAAAAAAGTAGTACTTACATGCGGCCTTATTTCTGGCGCCATTGTCAGCGGCATGATGGCGATAGGCACAACACTCTGTGTGAAGAATGCGGGATATAAAAGCAGTGAGGTCATCGGCTATACCTCCATGATACTGGCATTTTCACTCGTGTTCGTAGGCATCAAAATGTTCCGGGACAAATACAACGGTGGTAGTGTCACTTTTGGAAAGGCCTTCATGGTGGGGTTTTATATTTCGCTTATAGCATCCACCATGTATGTGCTGGCGTGGTCCATAGAGTACAACTATATATTCCCCGATTTTATGGATAAATACAGCGCACACATGATAGAAAACGCAAAAGCGACAGGTAAAAGTCAGGCATCAATTGATGCCACTGTAAAACAAATGGACATGTACAAGGGCATGTACAAAAACCCGCTTTTCTTTGTTCTGCTTACTTATGCCGAGATACTGCCTGTAGGTCTTGTGGTATCGCTCATCAGCGCGCTGATATTGAAGAGAAAAGATAAGAAAAATGTAATGGTTGCGAACTAAAGACTCCCGGACTGCATGGTATATACAATAGGGGCGCAAAATCCTGCGCCCCTATTTTTATGTTATTCTGAAACTGATCTTTACGCCATATTATGAAACACATGCTGCACATCATCATCCTGCTCCAGGCGCTCAATAAGCTTGAACACATCTTCTGATTGCTCTTCACTCACTGCAACAGTGTTCAGCGGTATCCATTCCAGTTCAGATGATATTGGTGTAATGCCTTTTTCTTCCAGCGCCTTCTGCATATTGCCAAAATCGGTGAAACCGCATTGTACTACTATGTTGCCCTCGCTGTCTTCGCCCACTTCTTCCAGGCCGTAGTCTATCAATTCCAGCTCCATATCTTCCATATTCAGGCCATCAGATTTTAGTTTAAAAACACCAAGGTGTTTGAAAAGGAAAACCACAGAACCACTGTTACCCGGAGTTCCGCCACCCTTATTGAAGTGTGAGCGAACATTGGCTACCGTGCGCGTAGTGTTATCTGTTGCGGTTACCACCAGCAGCGCAATGCCATGTGGCGCATAGCCTTCATACAGCACCTCGTCATAGTTGCTGGTATCCTTGCCCATGGCATTCTTAATAGCCGCCTCGATACGATCCTTCGGCATATTGAACCCCTTGGCATTCTGCATTACGCGGCGCAACATGGGGTTCGTATCCGGCTCAGGACCACCCTTCTTTACGGCAATAGCTATTTCCTTACCTACGCGACTGAATTGTTTCGCCATGCGGTCATAGCGAGCAAACATCGAGGATTTACGTACTTCAAATATCCTACCCATATATACTAAGTTAGTTGTAGTTTAGATCGGCCGCAAAAGTAAGAATAGTTTTTTTAGTGCCGATATAAAATAATAAAAGTGCGAGGAAAAGGTTTCAACCCAAACCTGCACTTCGGAAAATAAAGGCGCAGGTAATGCTGAAGCTGCACGATAAAAGTAATCATGAAGCAATAGGTATCTAAAACTTCACGATCAGGTAAAAAACGAGGGGTGAGTTAAAAGTCCCCTGCGATATGTTTGGCTTGGAGATCGTCTCGGTAGTAGTTATAACCGGGAAACCACCACCACCTGTAAACTGGCGGGTGGTAACTTCTATAGTGTTCGTCTGCTTACCTGAAATATAATAGAAACTAGCCTCAGTGCCTACCAATACTTTTTCTGATATATTGTACCGCAACCAGCCCATAACACCGCCGCCGTAGCTGCTGCTCATCGTTTTTGTTGTGGTTGTTGTCGTATCAAAAGAGTGAACAGTACTGCTGGTTTTATCGTCATTATTGTTATAAACACCATCTGCGCCCACCCCCGTGCTCCATTTTTTTGAAAGAACGAATGCCTTCTCCAGTCCAAAACGGAACTGGAAATCGTTCAGCTTTGTCGACGATTCGGTTACACCGTCATTATTAGAGTTTGAAGTAAAATTATACCCGGCACCCACTCTGATCCCCCAGCCCGTCTTGCGCAGGTTTAAATTGTAAGTGAGCAAATACGGATTAACTATCGTTGAAGTATTATTGTTATTGAAGTTGAATACCTGCCTGATAAGCCCGTTCAGTTGCACCCCCACATAATGGTCAAATATCCTCTCTTTCTTAGGTTCGGTGGCCTCGGTCTGGGCATAAGAAAATTGCAGGCATCCCATAAAAAGGATGACCGCCAGGAAACATTTTTTCATCTTTATCTTGATTTGAATGGGTTAGAAAATTTAGGGTCAGTGATCAGGTGGTGATCGGTAAGCGAGTTCAGGAACGCTATGATGGCTTGCTTCTCCTCATCAGTAATGTTCATCCGCCTTGCGTGTCCTGCGCCATCTGTCAATATCGGGTCCAGGTTAGGTGTCTTGATGATGCCGTGGCTGTAATGGTCTATTACCTCGCTGAGGGTCTTATAGCGGCCATCGTGCATATAAGGAGCCGTCAGCGCTACATTGTGCAGGTTAGGTACGGTAAAGGTACCGTTATCCGCAGCGCGGCCGGTGATCACCCCATGTCCCTTGTCATTATAGGTATTTTCAAGACCTATATCCAGGAAAATTGATCCGCGGCCGCCACCGTAACCGCCAAACACTATAACACCGCCACCGTTGTGGCAGGAGCCGCAATCATACTTGGTGTCGAACAGCGATTTACCTTGTAGCTCCTGGGCAGTGAGCGCACCAGTGTTCCCCGACTGGAACATATCCAGCCTGCTCTGGCCGGAGGATATCGCGTTCATGAATGCAGCAACAGCGGTAGATATGCGCTCCGTTGTGATCTCACCATCGCCAAATGCATCTGCGAAAAGGCTGCTGTAATAAGGCAATGCAGCTAATTTTTGCGGCAAAGTGGTTGGATCGGAAATTCCCATCTCCACATGGCTCGTGATAGGCCTGATGGTTAAGTTCTCAATATTGTTTTCCCGGCCATCCCAGAAGAATGTTTGCTTCATTCTTACATCTGCGATCGTAGGCGTATTACGTTTTGTGAGCTTGCCCTCAAAACCCGCACTCAACGCCGCATTATCGGCAAAGCCCAGCGCCTGCTTGTGGCAACTGGCACAGGATATCGTATTGTTCAGAGACAAATGGCCATCGTAGAACAACACACGCCCGAGCGTAGCCATCCTGTTCATGTTCACATTGAAACTGTCGAAGTAAGGATATGGCGTAGCGGGCAGGTCAAGATATGCCGTCTTTGCAGGGGTTGATCCATTCTTTTTGCATGAATAGGCCACTACCACCAGCGCCACAAAGGAGAGTATTGCGATAGACTTTTTCATAGGGTAATTATAAAAGCTGGAAAATACTTTCAAAAGTAAAAATAGTAATTATTTTAAAATATGCAATACTTTATCAGGCTTTTTTTAATTCAGTTTCGGCACATATACCACAAACTTCTCTTCAAATGCAGGCTCCGGGAAAATATCATTGATCTTCCACGCCTGCACGATCTTCTTCAGACCAGAATCATTGATCTCTTTCGTGAGATCGCCTCCTTTGAGACATATTAGCCCATTCGGAAACTCATCGCTCCTCTGACCCATGCGAATGAGCGGACTGATCCACTTCCACAACTCCCCGAGCGGCGCCACAGCACGCGACACCGCAAAGTCGAACGTACGCCCCTTGATCTCCTCTACCCTGCCATGCACTGCAGTCACATTCTTAAGCCCTATAGCGCTGGCCACTTCCTGCACCACCTTTATCTTCTTACCTATGCTGTCTGCCAGTAAAAAATTCACCTTTGGAAAAAATATAGCCAGCGGAATGCCCGGGAATCCGCCACCTGTGCCTATATCTACCACCTGCGCTCCATCATCAAATGAGCAAAGGGCGGCTATCGCCAGCGAGTGCAGCACATGGCGCTCATACAAGGAGTCAATATCCTTGCGGGAAATGACGTTTATCTTCTCGTTCCATTCCTTATACAGGCCTTCCAGTTGCTGCAACTGCGCAAGCTGGGTTTCCGTAAAGTCGGCAAAGTATTTTAAAACTATTTCCAATTTTTCTTGTCTTTCCAGGTTATGTAAGGTAAGAGCGCAAAGTTATACACCATCCACGCTATATCGAAGAAAGGGAACAAAAAAATGAGACTTTTCCCGCGGAGCTTGTGTGCCGCCGCCGCCCAAAGGCCCCAATAAATGACACACCGTATGAGCATAACACTGATCACAAATGCCGGATGATGCGAAAAAAGCATAGCGAAAAACGCCAGCCACAGCCCGGCATGACTCGCGCCATAGAGGCCAAGCAACCCTTTGATACCGGTCTTATAATATTTACCGGTAGATAAATGCCGCTGCTTTTGCCGCACCCATTCGCCCCATGTGGCCTTTGATTTTGTAATAGTGAACGCAAGTTCATCGCATACGACAGCAACATTATCTCGGTTACCTGCAATGCTCACCAGCAGATCATCATCACCCGATTGCAGCGCATTCCACGTCGGCGAGGCCACGGCAGTCCGGAAGGCTTGCCTGGTGCATGCCATGTTCCTTCCTACTGCCATGTAAGGTTTTCCGGCGAGGATGTAAGTACTGTACTGGAGGAACGTGTGCATGGTCTCCCACTGAATAAACGCATTGAGCAAGCCACCTTCTTTGTGATAACCGCCGTAGCCGGCTACTATTTCCTTACCACCCGCAAGTGGGGCAACCATTTTTTCCAGCCATACATCGCTGAGAGGCACACAATCGGCATCAATGAACACCAGCCAGTCATAGCTGGCCGCATTAACACCTTCCCGCAGCGCATACCTTTTGCCTTTGAGGTCCCGTACGGCATCCCCGGGAATGATCACATCCCAAAGGTTCCCGTAATACTGTTCCAGCCCCATGAGCACATGAGCAGTATCGTCATCAGATGCATCATTTACTACAATTACCTCATATAAAGAGACACCGGCTTCATTACTATATCTTTGCTCCAGGATAACGGGAAGGTTTTGTTTGAGGTTGCCGCCTTCGTTCTTTGCGCAGATGATGACACTTACCGGGCGGCGGTCTTTTGCAGGCAGCGCTAACGTATGCGGAAGACTAAGTATGCGCCGGAAAAAATAAAGCGCATAAGCAACCTGGACGGCAACAAAGAATAGAAATATGCAGATCAAAACCACGTTGTAAAGATAATTTTAAACTGATCAATCAATTAGCTTGACATTCGACTTAATAGCAACAGACACTAATTCAAAAGCCCGGGCTGGAGTATTAACTACGGACCACGGTGTTATAGAGACCCCGATTTTCATGCCCGTAGGCACTGCCGGCAGTGTGAAGGCCGTAACCCAGGATCAGCTCAAAGAAGAAGTAAAGGCGCAGATCATCCTTGGCAATACATATCACCTCTACCTGCGCCCCGGCACCGGCATACTGGAACAGGCCGGCGGTCTGCATAAGTTCAACGGCTGGGATCGGCCTATCCTTACAGATAGCGGTGGTTACCAGGTATTCTCACTTGCTGCAAACAGGAAGATCAAGGAAGAAGGTGTGGTATTCCAGTCTCATATAGACGGATCAAGACATCTGTTTACTCCGGAGAATGTGATCGACACCCAGCGTACCATAGGCGCCGACATCATTATGGCATTTGATGAATGCCCACCCTACCCTTCGGAATATGACTATGCGAAAAAGTCGATGGAGCTTACCCACCGGTGGCTGGCAAGATGCGTAACGCAAATGGGCAACACTGAGCCAAAATATGGCTATCAGCAATCGTTGTTCCCCATCGTGCAGGGAAGCACGTATAAAGACCTCCGCCAGGCCTCGGCCGAGTTTGTCGCTGGTATGGATTGCGATGGTAATGCGATAGGTGGACTGTCCGTTGGTGAGCCTGAGGAAATGATGTATGAGTTCTCCGCGCTATGCTGTGAATACCTCCCGGCAGAGAAACCCCGCTACCTGATGGGCGTGGGCAATCCCTGGAACATACTTGAGAATATTTCACTCGGTATAGATATGTTTGACTGCGTAATGCCAACCCGCAATGGCCGCAACGGCATGCTGTTTACAACGCAGGGCGTAGTAAACATTAAGAACAAAAAGTGGGAGAAAGATTTCAGCCCGATAGATGCGGACCTGGATTGCCACACCAGCAGATTCTATACGAAAGCTTATTTGCGGCACTTGTTTATTTCGTCCGAGATACTGGCGCTCACTATCGCAAGTATCCACAACCTGGCATTTTACCTGCACCTGGTGAAAGAAGCCCGCGCACATATTGTTGCCGGAGATTATAATTCCTGGAAGAATGAAATGATACCGAGGCTGAAACAACGATTATAATTCTGTAAGGGAAAGCAAATACCCCGGTTTATATGTGAATATAGGATTTTTCACTTTATACATCTTTTAGCGTTTGAGTGTTTACTTTTGACCCGCATTATGGCGCTTATCAAAAAACTGGACTGGTACATTATAAAGAAACTGCTGAGCACTTTTTTCTTTGCCATAATGGTGCTGGCACTTATCTCGTGTGTCATTGACTATTCGGAGAAAGTAGACAATATCGTTTCTAAAAAAGTGCCCCTGTCGGAGGTGGTCAACTACTATAAAAACTTTGTCCCCCACATCACTGCCCTGCTATTCCCGCTGTTCATATTCATTGCCACTATCTTCTTTACATCCAAGATCGCTTACAAATCTGAGATCATTGCCATCCTTTCCTCTGGCGTTTCATTCCAGCGCTTTTTGCGGCCTTACCTCATCGGTGGCGGGTTTCTTTGCCTCGTGTCGCTGTTATCAAACCATTGGGTCATTCCCATTGCCAACAAGCAGCGTATTCACTTTGAAGACACCTACATCAATGAAGGCAACTATATGTATGCCGGAGATAATATACACCTGGGTATATCCAAAGACATCTACATATACATGCAGAACTTCAATTTCAGTAATCTTTCAGGCAACCGGTTTACCTGCGAGCACATAAGTGGCACACTGCTGAAAGAGAAGTTAATGGCTGATAACATTTCGTATGATACATGCAAGAAAATATGGCGCCTGCATAATGTAGTGATACGCTCCAATGACACGATCTCAGAAACGATCAGAAAAGTCATGGATACAGACATAAAGTATTCCTTTGTTCCGCTTGACCTCAGTAAGACCGATGCCATAAAAGAAGCGCTTACTACGCCTCAGCTCAACCGATACATTGCACAGGAGCAACTACGCGGCAGGGAAAACCTCAACTTATACTACATAGAGAAATTCCGGCGCTCGGCACAGCCTTTTGCGGCACTTGTGCTCACGATAATCGGCGCATGTATCGCCAGTCGCAAGATACGTGGCGGCAGCGGCCTGCACCTTGCCATAGGTATTGTGATCAGTGCAGTGTACATCATGTTCATGCAGCTTTCCACCACATTCTCGGCAAAATCAAATCTCAGCCCTCTTGTAGCCGTATGGATACCCAATGCGATCTTTGCGGGATTGGCGCTATTTCTTTACAGGAGGCAGGTGAAGTAAGTGATAAGTTAATAGGTGATAAGTTAGTCGGCGCCGATAGCTATTTTGGACTTCTTTGTTCCCAAATTTTTGGATTTCTGCTCGTATGAATAACGGCAAATACTTCAACTTGCGAATTGTCTTCGTCAATTACGTAGTGCACGAGAAAAGGAAATTTTCTGATAAGCATACACCGCACATCTGCATATCGAATGCTACAACTTCCGGGAATTGTCTTTAGTTTATTGATTTGAGAAATTGCTTGCTTATGGAACCGGGCTCCTAATCCGGCGGACTGTTCATTATACCAATCAATTATTTCCTGGAGATCTTTCAAAGCGTCAACGTCAATAACAAGGCTGTACTGTTTAATTATTTCCGCAATTTCCCGGAAGCGCTGTCCCAGTTAACAAGTCTCGTGTTATCTTTCCTTGCCTTTTTTACCCGCTCCAATACTATCGTTTGATGTTCCACAGGAATATCCATATTCTCCTCCCAAATTGCTTCGTTGATTTGCAGTTTTTCGTTGGGAGAAAGCTTTTTAATAGCTTCAACGAGCTGAGGAAAACTAAAACTGACATTAAGCTGTATACCTTCCATTTGAAATTGGGTTTATTTTTCCGGGTGAGGAATTACAATTTCAACTACCCTGTTTTTTCCTTCCCAAAATTAATCATTTTGTATACCGAAACAAAAATATTGATCCTCCGGCAATTTTGCTCCTATTACATCGCTAACCGTTTTAACATATTAACATATCAACCTTTAACCTATTAACTTACCTTTGCGCCATGAAAAATCTGCGTGAGATAACGCTGCCGGAACTTGAGGTGATGATGGCGGGGATGGGCGAACCAAAATTCAGGGCTAAACAGGTGCATGAATGGGTGTGGCAAAAGTTTGCTGCAGACATAAATGATATGACCAACCTGTCTAAAGCCCTGCGTGAGAAGCTTTCGCAGGAGTTTTTCATACCAAAGGTAAAGATGCACCACAGCCAGTATAGCAGTGATGGCACCATAAAGAACCGCCTCCAGTTGCATGATGGCTTCTATGTGGAGAGCGTATTAATACCTACTGACAAGAGAATGACGGCTTGTGTATCATCGCAGGTGGGATGCTCGCTGAGCTGCAAGTTTTGCGCAACCGGATACATGGCAAGGAAGCGAAACCTTGATTTTGACGAGATCGTAGATGAAGTGACTTTGCTGAACGAACTGTCACAGAAACACTACAATAAGAACCTTTCCAATATCGTGTTCATGGGCATGGGAGAGCCGCTGCTCAACTACAAGAATATGATGAAGGCAATTGAGCGCATCACGTCTCCCGAAGGGCTGGGCATGAGTCCGCGCCGCATTACAGTATCAACTGCCGGAGTGGCAAAAATGATCAAACAGCTTGCTGATGATAAGGTTCGTTTTAAACTGGCACTGTCGCTGCACGCTGCTACAGACCAGAAACGGAATGAGATCATGCCCATCAACGAAAGCAATAACCTTGCTGCGCTGATCGATGCGCTGAATTATTTCTACAAAGCCACAGGTAACGAGATAACTTTTGAATACATACTCTTCAAAGACTTTAATGATAGCGAGAAAGACGCCAACGACCTGATAAAGATATACCGCCAGGTACCGGCAGACCTTATCAACATAATAGAATACAACCCGATTGAGAACGCACGCTTTGAAAAACCAGACGAGGACAAAGTGGATGAATTCATGGAGTACCTAAAGGCGAACAGGGTGAATGCACGGCTAAGAAGAAGCCGGGGTAAGGATATTGATGCAGCTTGCGGGCAGTTGGCGAATGTGGACCATGCGAATATTTGATCCTGATCGTTTAGCCGCAGAGGCGGTACGGTGCTAAGGGAGATATTGCGTTTACAAAAAAATTGTGAAGAGCAGCCCGTGATACAAAAGCCGCCATTTTCACGAGGATCTGTTTCTTCCCCTATTTGTCTTGAGCTGAGGAGAGAGCCACCCGAAAGCCATCTGCGTCGTTACGATTGTCACTGGCAACGAAATTGCGGGAGAAATTATTCAGACCTGCCCATTTACAATAAACTGGTTTTAAGAAAAAGCAACCACCGCGAAGCACATGGTCACCTCCTGAAGCAGTATACAGGTCGCTGCAGTGCTGCCATACATTACCCGACATGTCATAAATGCCCAGTTCATTCGGTAGTTTTTGCCCTACGGGGTGGATTCTGCTACCACTATTTGCCGTATACCACGCCACCTGGTCTATATCATTGCTGCCTGCGTAAATATAATTTTTGCTCTTGTTGCCACCCTTAGCGGCAAATTCCCACTCATCCTCTGTAGGAAGTCGGTAATCTTTACCGGTCAGGCTATCCAGTTTTTTAAGAAATTCCTGCACATCATACCAGCTCACCATTACCACAGGGCAACTATCGCACTTATTTAACCGGGATGAGTTACGGCCCATTACCGCACGCCATTGCGCCTCTGTTATGTCATATTTTCCAATAGAAAAATTGAAATTTCCACCTCGTACCTTTACCATTTCAATATTGAAAAATGTTTGATTTGCCCCTGCCGTTGCCAGGACTTTCTTTTTTTGTTTTGCAGTGATTATCTGCACTTTTCTGTCTGAGCTAAAACCATTTTTACCGGCTGCCGTACGATCTATCTCACCCTTCCCCACACACAGTGTAATGTCTTCTTTGTTGAAACCTTTTTTTATGAAATGATCTGCTACACTCTTTGCCCGGGAGAGAGAAAGAGAGTCATTGTGACCATCAGTGCCCAGATAGTCAGCATAGCCTGATAATGTAAATTTTTGCCCGCGAACAATAGAACCACCGGCAATAAGTTTGTTTATAAGGTCCGTTCCTTTCAAGTTCAACCTGGCATCGTTTCGATCAAAATACACATTAAAGGTGTCTGATCTCTGCGCGGGAGCAGGTATGGCGATCTGCAAAAGGAACATGAAAACAAACACATTTTTCAAAGAAAGCATCATACAAACGGCTTGGGGTGAATATCAAAAGTAAAAATTACGGAGATGAAAACACAAAAGCCTCCGTTTTCACAGAGGCTTTGTAGCAATAGCGATCGACTCTATTTCTTACTCAAAAGTTATCCAGGCTATACGGGTCTGCTTGTCGCGGCCAGTACGTTCCACGATCATTGTTGCGTAAGTACTGATGTCTTTATTAAAGTCGGAAGCTTCTATGTAGCAGAAGGTGGACGCTTTTTCTCCCGGCTCGCCAAAGAGGAAGAACTTTTCAATATTCCCATCATTGAGTTTAAAACAAATAGTATTTGATTCAGAGACTGAGCTCATCAGCTTACGCTTTCTTTCATCCTCGCCCTTTTCATAGTTTGACGGCAGGTCGTTGAATATTACATACCGCCCCTTCGATGCGTTGATGTAGTCGAAAGACATGAACTGGTTCACATTGCCTCTTACCAGGCCGTACTGCTGCACCGGCTGGTATATGCCCTTACCTCGGCCTGAAACATACAATTTCGGCATTATACCTTGCACCATTTGCTTCTTGTTGATCGCATAACCACGAAGTTCGGCGCCGGTATCCGACAGTTCAGAAATGCCAACCGGGCCCAGGTATGTTTTTTGAGATACTATGGTGCCATTTTGATTGGTGGTTGTTTCAGTGGTATTTTCCTCCATCATAATGGTGGTGGTGTTATCCTTATTGATCACCATTTGCTGTACAATGCCGTTGTAATTGTAATCGGCATCGATATTTTTGTGCACGTAATCATTCGTCATTGCGCCCAGCACCGGCTTCACATTGGTTACAGCAAGCGTTTCGGGATCAATATAAGATATCAGCGTCGAGTAATAACTGGTAGTGCGCCCGCTGAACATTCCATGCTTCTTCCCGGTAAGTGAAAGCGTAAGCAATTGTATCTTATTATTATTGCGGTTATACAGCATCACAGACTTGGTATCGTCAAAATCCTCGGAAAAATTGAGTAGGTTATGTTTGAAATCAGCCCGGCCGGCAGTCAGACAGGATACAATAACCCTGGCCGCCGCATCGTCGTCGGATTTTCCATTGTGCCCATAGGTGGTTACATACAGGCGTTTATTTCCGTCAACAACAGCGCCTATATAGCGAAGGTATTTGAACTGCCCTCCTGGCGACTCATAAAATGCTTCGGTTATCATTTTATGTGTGCCGTCATAGTGATTTACCTTGATGCGCTCACTGCGGTCGTGGGCAAACCCATTGAAGAAAATAACCGCGTAGCAATCTGACGCAGGGTCTTTTTCAACAATGATATCATTCGGATCGGCATGCCCGTACTTTATTGCCCAGCCGCCAAAGGGTACATCCTTAGGCAAACTGCCTAACTCCTCTTCCTTGATCACCGTTGCCGTTGCCGGGTTTATTCTCAGGCGATACAAAACAGGCTGGCGGCCATCGGCCTGGGCAAGGAATAGCACAGGTTCGCCGTTTATCTCATACAAACCGGCTATCTTGGATGATTTTAGCTTTTTTGCGTCCCAAAGCTCACTGGTTATAGTTTGTTTTGCTATTTGCTTACGGGCCTTATCATAAGCTACTATTTCAATTCCCTCTTTGTTCTGCGCATGAAAAAAGAATGTGTTACCGTTTTTTAGCTGCAGCAATTTATTCCAGCCATAATCCGGCTCATCAAAAGCTTCGCTTTTTTCGATGTGAAATTGCTGTGCCATTGCAACAGGTGCAATAGAAGTCACTGATAGTAGCAAAGCAATAATGCCTTTCTTAATAATACCGGACTTAAATATTAATTTTTGCTGCGCTGCATTGGCATTACCATACTTCATAAGTTTATAAGATTTTAATTTTCACGAAGATAATCAGGAAAAAATCTTATAATAACAAATTGAAAATAAAACCTAAATGTATACCCCTATCAATGCGCCAGATGTATACTGGAACACAGCACAACACAGAGCTATTCGTTTACAGGAGGATCGCTAATACTCTTCACTGGCTCCTTTCAGGCTGAAGCCGGGATTACTTTTTTTAGCCAATGCTTCAAATTGAAGTGCAAGATCCCTTTTACCCAGTGCGCTATAAGATAATGCCATTCGCGGTATATCTTTTTCATTTTTAGAATGCATTGAAATTGCTTTGCCTAGCATTTCAATAGCCTCATTATATTGCTTCATGCTGAAATAGCAGTGACCAAGATTAGAATAGGCACCTGCCGAATTTGGTGCAAGGTCCCTCACTTTCTTAAATACTTCAAGCGCCTTTGCCTGTTGGCCCGACCGTAAGTACATCGTGCCCAGGTTGCCCAATCCGCCAATATCATTCGGATGCGCATCCAGCTCCTTTTTAATATATTTCTCGGCTTCATCATACTTCTTGGTCTGAAAATAGGCGAAACCGAGCTGCATATTTGCTCCTGCGATCCCTGCATCCAACGCCAGTGCTTTTTGCAAAGCCGCGATCGCGTCATCGTACTGCTTTAATTCTATATAACAACCTCCCAGGTCAAAGTATGCCTGGGCGTTCGATGGCAGCAGCGCAACTGCTTTCTTATATGCCGTTACGGCATCGGCAAACTTACGTTGACGCAGATAAACAACCGCAAGGTTATTGGCAGCAGTTGACTGTAACGAATCTAATCTGAGTGCCATGCTGAAGTGAGCGACAGAAGAGTCTGCAGCTCCAATAACCATGTATGCATTGCCTGCTTCAGTATGGGCATCAGCATAGCCTGGATAAATATTTAATGCCTGGCCCAGGTAAGAAAGTGCATCGGTAAGCATCTGTCTTTGCTCTCCTTTGTCTGTAGAAGCTGGGATCATATTTTCCACAAGCTCATTGCCTATGAAGTAGTTGAGTTTCGCATTACCGGGTAGTTTTTCAACATCGGCTTTAAATAAGGTATAATTATCTGTCCAGTCATTGTTACGCATAATGGTAAGCCCGGTATACACCAACAATAATGGTAGAACAACTGCCCATACCTTCTTACTGTTAAAGGCGGGAGCCATTCCGGTACCGGTAACAAATAACCATTTTTCTATCGCCAGGGCCGCTGCAATGCAAAAACCAACAGAAGGGAAAAACAAGAACCGCTCCCCCATTGCTGCACCTATCAGAAATGGAATATTCGAAAATACAGACAGGGTAATCAGGAAAAAGATAATTCCGAACGCCCATGGACTTTTACGGTCTTTAATGAGCAACCTGGCGCTTACAACAACCAGTGAAATATACAACGCCAGTGACACAAGAACCCGGTAATCGCCAAATCCAACAAAGGGTATACTGTTATAACAGTAGTCACAACTGAGCGGGTAAGGCACAAAGAGCAGTAACAAATATTTGCCAAGTATCAGCACTGCCGTAGCTATCCGTGTGGGAGTGTCCGCATTTACAAGGGCATTGTCCATAAACAATGTATGCCCGAGCCCCAGGCCTGGTGCATTCAAAACACGCGCCCTGATAACCAGGAACACCGATGCAACTATGACCGTGCAGACCGTAATAAATACGGCACGGGAGTTATTGACGCGGTAAATAAAGAAAAAAACGAACGGGATAATGGCAAGGAAAGTAATGACTGTCTCCTTTGCTAAAAAAGATAGGAATAAAGATACTCCAGCCAGCGCCAAGTGTTGCCACCGCCCCTTTTCCATGTACGACAATAACAGATTGAGCGAAAAGAAGGCAAAGAAAAAGCACATTATTTCATCCCGGCTCTTGATATTGGCTACTACTTCCGTATGTATCGGATGCAACATAAACAACAGGGCTGCAATAAGGGCCACCGCCCTTTTCGCTCCACCAAATAACCTGTCAATGAAAAGAAATAACAAAACGACGCAGCCTGCAAAAAAAAGGATATTGAAAAAATGCCCGGGCATCGGAGATTCACCAAATAATTGCCGCTCTATGGCAAACATAACCAACGACAACGGCCGGTAATTATCATTGTAAGAATGACCCACGCCAACCATTCTGGTCGTGCGCAGCAGTTCCGGAATACCGCTGAAACCACGGGCAACGATCGTATTGTCAGTGATCATCGCCGCATCATCAAGCGCAAATCCATTCTTCAAAGTATTCGCATACACAGCAAACGACAACATAGCCAGTACCAGGCATAACCTCATAACAGATATATCTTTACGCTGCCCGGCAATTGCGGGTGAACTGTCCGGGGTTTTAGCCGCCATATTCCTTTTTCACCTCAAAATAGGAAAATTTCAGGTTGTTTTAGAAGTAGCCGTTCCTCAGTATGGTCGACCGTGAGCGCAAACACACAAAAGCCTCCGTTTTCACAGAGGCTTTGCTGGTGCTGCAAGCCTGGTAATTGCTTACCCGTTGCAGCCCGAGGTTTGGCACCGGAACAAAGTTAATGATTTTTATGGGTAATCTTATTGCACTTTCGGTTCAATAAGATCTCAACGCCGAAAATATATTCACCAGCGAAGCCCCTGACTATCGGGAGGGGTTTGAGGTTTCCTCTTCTACAGGCACCCTTCTCGAATGACCGAAGGCGGTATACATATACAGGTATATTATTCTCGAGAGTCGCATAAGGTAGGGCTGCGCGATCAGAACAATAACAATACTCACGCCAAGGAAGTAAAAAACGCTGTTATCCTTATAAGACAGGCCGAAAACAGGCCAGTACCAAAGCACGTTGAGGAAGAACAGTATCATAGTAAGCGCATAGTTGATGCCGCCCCCGTTGTTGCTCTCCGATTTCATTCTTTGCCCGCATATTTCGCATTCGTCCTTCAGCGCAAGGCACTTGCCCAGCGGAAAAACACCTTTATTTATAAACACTGAGCTCCGCCTGCAACTTGGGCACTTCATAGTAAGCATTGCAGGAAGTAAGGACGGTTTTTTTGAAGAAGAAGCCATTGGGCTGCAAATTTAATTTATTTCCGCTTAACAGTTTTTTTCATCTGGAAATCATTTGCGGTTAAACTGCATGGCATCGCCCGGCTGGCAGAAAACCGGTTGGTCGGAGGCACAGTTTTGTATTGTTATTACTAAACCAAATGTTATGGCAAATCCAGATGAAAAAAAAGTTGATAAAGAAGACGACGAATTGGCCGAAAATCTCAAAACTGAGTACCCGCTATCGGGCGGCGAAACAGATAAAGACCTTGAAGATGCATTAAATAGCATCATGGGTATAGATAATGATGAGGATAAGGGAAAAAATAAGGCTTAGTAGCCGCGTTGCATCTCATATTCACTAAGTTTTCCTTGGCTTCTTCTTCGCTGCCGGAAATAATACATTGTTCAATATGAGCCTGTAGCCCGGCGAACTGGGATGCAGGCTTAATTCTGTTGGCGGGTCATAGACCATATGCTGGTAATCCTCCGGGTCATGACCGCCATAAAAGGTCCAGGTACCTTTGCCGAATTCACCATGTATGTACCGGGCCTCATTTACAGGCTTGTATTCGCCCATCACCAGCACACTCGATTTTAACACTTCTTTCCTGAATGCTGTTGTCTGCCCCATAAAACCTTTGATGGTCGTCGTATGGTTCTGGCAAAGCATCGCCGGCACAGGATCAAACTTCGCTGAAAAGGTGAACAACGTAAAATAGTCAACATTTTTTTGCACTACCTGCATGCGCGGCTCCGTATTATCTATGTTGGAATACTCATAATGAAGCGGATCGGTGATCAGGGAAAAGTCTTTGAACGCAAGGCATTTTGTAAAGTCCAGCTTTTTCTGCGCATTCGGGTCTTGGGCGTCCCCGTCATACATGTCAGAGCAGATATCTACTCCCTCAGCAGCCAGCGCTATATCATAAGAGTCCGTTGCCGAGCACATTGCAAACATATACCCGCCACCGGCCACAAAGTCACGCAGTTTTTTCGCTATTGCCAGCTTCAATTGTGATACCTTCTTAAAGCCATGCTTGGCAGCCTGCTCTTCTGCCTCTCTCTGGTCTTTCTGATACCAGGGCGCATTGTGGAACTGGGCATAGAATTTTCCATACTGCCCCGTAAAATCCTCATGATGCAGGTGCAGCCAGTCATACTTCACAAGCCCATCGGCAAGCACCTCATCATCATACACTTTATCAAAGGGTATTTCGGCATACGTAAGCACAAGTGTTACCGCATCATCCCACGGCTCTTTGCCTGGCGGTGTGTATACCGCTACCCTCGGCGGCTTCTCAAGTTTTATGATATCTCCGTTAAAATCAGGATCATTTATTGCGTTAAGGATACCGTTGTATTGTGCATCGCTCATCACTTCATAGGTAACCCCTCGTAGCTTGCACATCCGTTCCACTGCATCAGACTGGTCCAACCCGAAACTGCCGCCTTTGTAATTAAGCAGCCAGTCCATCTGGATGCCGGCCTTAAGGGTTGCATAGGCAACACCATAGGCCTTCAGGTGGTTCGCCTGCCCTTCAGCGTCCATCGGGATGAATATTTTTGAAGCGAATGCGGGAACATTACAGGCTAGCGAAACCAACACAATTGCCAGTAACCGGAATTTCATCTTGATCTTGTCCATTATCAGCCGTAAGTTACCGATAATACGGAAATATACATGAGGCCGGCAGTCTTTTAACCCAATTTTCAGTTTTCTGTTTTCCAGGAATAACTTTTTGAAATGATGTTCTATATAAATACTCAGGAACTTGTTTATATTTAAAGTCTAAAAAAACAACCATGTCGGAAACAGCAACGAAACCATTTCCATCAGATATTGAGATATCACGCACTACAGTATTAAAACCGATCTCACAGATCGCAGAGAACATCGGCATTGATCCTGAGGATATTATCCCTTATGGCAAGTACAAGGCCAAGGTGCCACTGTCCTATATCAATGAAGAGAAGATCAAAAAAAGCAATCTGATACTGATAACCGCTATTACGCCAAACAAAGCTGGCGTAGGCAAGACAGTAACCAGCGTAGCGCTTTCGCTAGGGCTGAATTTCGTTGGTAAAAAAGCTGCAGTTGCATTACGCGAACCCAGCCTTGGCCCTTGCTTCGGCATGAAAGGCGGCGCAGCCGGTGGCGGATACTCACAGGTACTGCCCATGGAAGATATTAACCTTCACTTTACCGGTGACTTCCATGCCATCACCTGTGCCAACAATATGATAGCTGCGCTGCTTGATAACTACCAGTACCAGAACAGGCATACGCCCAAAGCGCTGGAACGCATTGTATGGCGTCGTGTAGCTGACGTGAACGACCGCTCGCTAAGAAGCATTGTTACGGGTTTGGGTGGCAGTGCAAACGGAATACCTACTGAAGCCGGTTTTGATATTACACCCGCATCTGAGATCATGGCGCTTTTCTGCCTGGCATCTGATGCCGATGACCTGCAGGCAAGGATCGAACGCATTGTTTTGGGCTATACCGTTGAGAAAAAACCGTTTACAGTTAAGGATCTTGGTGTCGCTGAGGCCATCACGGTTCTGTTGAAAGATGCTCTTCTGCCTAACCTGGTACAAACTACGGAGCAGACCACAGCTTTCGTTCACGGCGGACCTTTTGCCAATATCGCCCATGGTTGCAATACCGTACTGGCTACAAAAATGGCCCTGAGCTGCTGCGATTATGTGGTTACAGAATCCGGCTTCGGCAGTGACCTCGGGGCAGAGAAGTTCCTGGATATAAAATGCCGTTTGTCTGGTTTAAGGCCAAAGGCTACAGTGATCGTGGTAACTTCCGGCGCCCTGAAGCTGCATGGTGGTGTAGTAGCTGCCGAGATCAACAAACCAAACATGGAAGCCCTTATTGCCGGCATACCCAATCTGCAGCGCCACATCCAGAATATGAAAAATTTTGGACAGAGCGTGGTGGTATCCTTCAATAAGTTCAAGCATGATACGCCTGATGAGATCGATTTCCTCACACACTTCTGCGAAAAAGAAGGTGTGGTATTTGCTATAAACAATGGCTTTACCAAGGGCGGCGAAGGCGCGGCTGACCTGGCACAAAAAGTAATAAACGTAATTGAGAACAATCCTTCAAAAGATATCAACTTCACTTATGATCTCGAAGACCACATCAAAACCAAGATCGAGAAGATAGCTACGAAAATCTATCGCGCTAAAGAAGTGATATTTAATGGCGGCGCTTTTGCAAAGCTGAAGCAGTTTGAAGCAAATGGTTGGGGCCACCTGCCGGTATGTATTGCTAAAACTCAATATTCCTTCTCTGACGATGAAAAGAAAGTAAACGCGCCGGAAGGCTTTACCATCAATATCCGCGACCTTGTTATCAATGCCGGCGCCGGGTTTATAGTAGCCGTGGCCGGTGAGATAATGCGCATGCCGGGTCTGCCAAAAGACCCACAGGCAATGCACATCAAGCTGGTCGATGGAAATATTGAGGGACTGAGTTAACCCGACTAAGATTCATTGGATTCAAGGATAATAATATCATAATATCTTATTATCCTTGAATTTTGTTTTTTCCGCATTCGCCTCTGGATGTTTTGTGTTGTATATCCGTTTATAGTCGAGGCTTGCGGAGCCAAAATTAATTAGTAGTCCAACCGGTTTGTCAAAAGCCTCCAGGTAATTTCTGCATTGAGCCAGATGTAAATCATCAAGTTTTATTACAGATTTCAGCTCTACAACGATCTTATTTTCAACAAAAAAATCAACTCTCCTTTTACCAATTTCAATTGTGTCATAAAAAATTGTCATCTCCAATTCCCTTGCAAATGCCAGGTTGCTTTTTTGCATCTCAATGGCTAATGCTCTTTGGTAGATAACTTCCTGGAACCCGTTGCCAAGTTTGCTGTGTACCCGCATGGCACAGCCTATGATGTTATGAGTAACATCGCCGTAGATCATTTCAGCGTTAAAAAAAGGAAAATGAATATTGGTTGGCGCACATCACAGATTTGGAATTAGAACTCTTACAGGAAATCACCTGTAAAATCACATATCTTTCAATCCTTATATCCAACAAATCTTAGTTAATCGTTACAATCACACTCATCCGGCTCCTGTATAAAGTTCTGCAGCCTTTCATTCAGCTTGAAATTCTCAGTGCTGCCATCGGTATACACCACCTCAGTGATGGTCCAATGCTGGCCTTCCGGTACGCAGATGTAAAAATGACCTATTGAACGGGGATCAATGCGATCACCCGAAATTTTTGCTTCCTTGGTAAGCAGCTTATTGTAAACCTCAGAATAGTAACAATAGGAGATACTCTTTATCTTTTTCTCAAGCCTGTTCTCGATCTTTATATTGTATCGCTGCTTGCCGCAATCAAAGCAATTGGTACACTCCCTTTTTATGGAGCAGATGTAAAAAAATTTGTTGTGCCTTAGGAAATCATTATCTCCGGCCTTTGAAGCCGACACGCTCAATAATAAAAAGGATACACAAAGCAAAACTCTAAGGCGAGATAGCATATTCAATGTTTGTTTTTGCCCCCGGATAGCCTATAGTACAGCCGGGGGGTTGTTGAAAATATCACACTTCTGCTACAAATATATAAAATGGCGGATAAAGACAATGCTTTGGTTTCAATATTTTTCAACAACCTTAACTATTTCACATTCCAGAACATGTATCTCGCCCGCCGCTACTTTTGCACTATATCCCGTATTTTTGTCTGGTCATTTAAATTCCTCGTCATGCGCATACTTTGCCTTACAGCTATTTTCCTCTGTGCCAGTACGGTAATGTTCGCCCAGGCCATTGATTCAGTTGCCGGAAAGCCGCTGGAAAAACGAAACATATATGAAATAAAGAAGGGTTTCCAATACCACGTTTTACACAATCCGGAGGAAAAACATGATCCGGAAGAACATGACAATGAGGAACATGATAATGACCAGGCGAGATTCAACAGGTGGTTTTATTTTGTGCAGCCAAGGTGCTACCCTACCGGAGACCTGCCAGACGCCGATGTACTCATCAGGGAAACGCAAAAAGTAAACCGCAGCAGCAATGCGCAACGCTCATCCGGAGGCGCCCGGAGAACTACGAGCGCTGGCTGGCAACCACTTGGTCCTATGACCGTGCCGCTCAACAGCAACGGCATTGGTCGCATAAACTGTGTCGTCATCGATCCGCTGGACACCAATACCCTATATGTAGGCGCTGCCTGTGGCGGCGTGCACATCAGTCACAACGGAGGGGCCACCTGGACAACCAACACCGACAATTTCCCTTCATTAAGCATCGCAGATATAGCCGTCAATCCCATTCACCCCGATACCCTTTATGCGGCTACCGGTGACGGTTACGGCTACACTATAGATGGGTATAATACCTTTTGGGGTGGCCTTTACTCCGCCGGCGTTATGAAAAGTACGGATGGCGGAAATACATGGTCCACCACCGGCATGACCTTTACGCAACCCACCAGGCAATCGTTGCTCAGGCTGCTTATTAATCCGGCGAACCCCAATATACTCTTAGCGGCAGCAGTGAACGGCATTTACAGAACCGTCGATGCTGGCGCCAGTTGGCTCCGTGTATATACTGCCGGTCCTGTATACAGCCTGGCATTCCGCCCCGGCGCTCCGGATACCGTTTATGGGGTCAATAACACAAACCTGGTTTGGTCAGTCGATGGCGGCGCCACATGGAGTGTTTTATACGCTGGTATCAATCCGGCTTCCGACCGGGCAACAATAGCCGTGTCTCCTGCATCGCCACGATCTATCTGGGTCTTGGACGCCGACAATGTTCTGAAATGGTCCCATGACCGCGGTGCAACATTTACAGCAACTCCGTCTTCACCGGCTGACTCAGCTATCTTTTACGGCTACTATGACCGCGTTCTCGCAGTATCCCCCACCGACTCCCAATTTGTGCTCGCATGCGGCATGCTCATGACCAGGTCCATCGATGGCGGTGCCACATGGGGACGGCTGAACCCATCACAGGATGTACATGTCGATAATCATGCAATGACTTTCAATCCGCTGCATAGCGCTACTATTTATTCAGGGAACGACGGTGGCGTATTCGTTACACGGAATGGCGGGCTTAGCTGGCAGAATATTTCAGATGGGCTCACGATATCGCAGGTGTACTATTCAAGCGCATCCCGGCAGAGTCCTTACACTATGATAGCCGGTCTTCAGGACAATGGATCGCTTACATACAACGGCAGCACATGGAAACAGGTAGGAGGCAACGATGGAATGAATTGCGCTATCAGCCCCATCAATGACAGCATACAGGTATTCTCTTACCAGTTTGGCGATTTTTATATGTCTCATGACCGGGGCAACAATTTTAACTACATAAACATTGCCCCTGAAACCGGCAACTGGACATCACCGGTCGTATGCGATCCTAATAACGTGGCTAATATTTATTTCGGCCTCCAGCATATTCACGTAACCCACGATACCGGCGCAACGTTCAGCAGCCTCAATACTACTGCTAATTTCCCCGGCGGGGCCTTGTGCCTGGCTATAGGCGCATCAAACAGTCAGGTGCTTTATGCTTCAGATCAGGCAACCATTTATCGCACCACAGATGCCGGTGCTTCGTGGACAAATGTAACCGGTACCCTGCCCGGCGCTATAGCTATCACACGTATCGCAGTAGACCCGAGGGACGCAATGCGCGTTTACGTAACAATGTCGGGATACCTGAATGGCAAGAAAGTATACATGAGCACTACCGGTGGTACCACCTGGACAAACATTAGTATGGATCTGCCTAACCTTCCTGCAGACTGCATAGCAGTGGACACCAGTTTGCCGGGAGCATTGTTTGTAGGCACCGATATCGGGGTTTACTACACAGACTCGTTGCTCACTGGCTGGCATCTTTATGATCATGGCTTACCAAATGTGATCGTAGATGATATACAGCTAAGTTATGCCAACTCTAAAGTGCGGGCAGCTACTTTCGGTAGGGGAATATGGGAAACGGATCTGAGAAGACTTACGCTCGGTCCGGGACAGACTAAGGCTCCGGAACCCGGCATCAGCATCTTCCCTAATCCCACAACCAGCAAATGGCAATTACGGTTTGCACAGCAGAAACCTGGCAATTTCGAGGTGCGGGTGTCCGATATTAACGGCCGGCTTTTATCCGCAAATATCAATACAGAGATTATAGACGCATCCTCATTGGCAAGCGGCGTCTACAATATAGAGGTGATCGTTGGAGATGATCACCATTCTATCAAGGCTATTAGAAAGTAACATAACATTGATTCCCGAAGCGGCCGAGGTATGAACCCGGCCGCTTTTTCATGCGTACAGCACCTCTGGCTATGCATCGGAAATATCCAATAAAGAAATGTTAAATACCCATTAGTGCATATGGAAACGTTGCCTTACTACGTCTATAAGAAAACACATGCACATGAAATCAAAGATCGCACTATTGCTGTTGCTGCTGGGAGCATCACTGCAATCGCTGGCACAAGTCAGCATTTCCGGGAGAGTAACTGACGAAGCGAACAAGGGTATCAAAGCCACTGTGACGCTGCTACAGAAAAACAAAGTTGAATACACCACGGTAACAGACGCCTCTGGCAGCTATTCCATTGGCAAAGTAAAAGACGGTCGCTATGATCTGAAGGCAACTGCAGCCAACTACCAGGAAGAAATAAAAAGGGGAATAAGGATAAGAACAGCCGAACCGGTGCACGCAAATTTCAAGCTGAGGCTTAAAAAAGAAAACACAACTCACACAACAAATGATGCGATAACCGTTGCCCCTGCGGCAAAAATGAAAGAAGACAGGATATATGACAAACGCGCAAGCGGCGCCGCCAGCATGAAATACGAAGAGCACAACAACTATTCCTATTTAAGCGCACCGCCGCCGCCTGAACATTATGTAAAGCCTCAGTTTTATAACCCCAGCATAGAAGAATATAAAAAGAACCCTGAGAATGATTTCATGAATGTCAAGGTTAATCCCTTATCTACAATGTCGGTCGATGTAGACCGGGCATCATACAGCAATGTGCGCAGATTTATAAATGAAGGTCAGCGCCCGCCGGTCGATGCGGTGCGCATAGAGGAGATGATCAACTACTTTGATTACAACTACCCGCAGCCTAAGGGTGAAGACCCGATAGCCATAGTAACAGAACTGACAGATTGCCCCTGGCAGAAAAACCATAAGTTGCTGCACATAGGCATGCAGGCAAAGAAAATAAGCACAGAAGATCTGCCTCC
>CANJQU010000002.1 GCA_947476485.1 Chitinophagaceae bacterium | reverse complement strand
TACACGAATTACAATATGTACCTGGCGATAAATCATGATTCGGTTGCAGCGGGTTGCGTGCCGCTTACGGTCAATTTTACGGTGCGACTATCATCCACCTGCCCGGTCTCGGGAGCGTATCCGTTCCCGATCACCTCATATAGCTGGAATTACGGAGACGGCTCGCCAACAACCTCGGGTGGCGGTACCGTATCGCATACCTATACGGCGACAGGTACGTACACATGCACTGTATATATTGTTACTGCAAACGGTTGCCTGGATACGGCGCGGCTACTGGTGACAGTGGGCAATCACCCGGTAGCCGGTTTTCATGCGATACCCACCCATATGTGTTATGGTGTGGCCGATACCTTTATTAATACGAGTACCGGTGCGACAAACTATTATTGGATATTTGCGGATGGGGGCCACAGCACTGTCACCAACCCGGTTTATAATTACACGGTTCCCGGAACGTTTACCGTGACCCTTATAGCATATGACCGCGGATGCCCTGATACATTTACAAGGGTAAATTATATAACGATCGACTCACCAATGTCGGTCATAAACGCACGTTATCTCTGTATCCCCCGAAACCAGGTGGCGTTTGGAGATAGTTCGATGGGCGATGACACCCATTTGTGGATATTCGGAGATGGTACTACTTCTACCGTTGATAACCCGGTTCACACTTATCCGGCACTTACCATCTATACCGTAACCCTGACAACGTATAACAACGCAAGCGGCTGTCGAGATACCACTACCTATATCGTGAACCTGGCCAAGCCTACAATAAAGTTTACGGCCACGGATACTACCGTGTGCAGGGATGACTGGATAAAGTTCACACCTGTCGTCACCGGCGGGGTAGGTACGGCTGGTTACCTCTGGTACCGGAACAGTATACTCCGGAATGACACGAGTGTGGTCTACCTGGACACCTTCCATGTGACGGGATGGTACACGATCATGCTGATCACGGTGGATGCGCACTCTTGCCTGGATACGCTTATAAAGCCGAATTATGTCGTCGTTGCAAAGCCGGATGCGGCGTTCACGGATCTGCCCATATCCGGCTGCGTGCCCTTGCCGGTCAGCTTCACCGATCATACCACTGATGTGACGGGAGTGACGCTTTCCAATTTCGCATGGACCTTTGGGGATGGGGGCTCCGCTTCTATTTCAACAACAAGCACGGCACATACTTACACAGTGGCGGGCACTTATACCGTCACGGAAATAGTAACGGATAATATTGGGTGCAAAGATACTGCTACCGCCATTGTGAGTGCATACAAGCCGCATGCTGCATTTACAGCAGTGCCGGTTCACCCGTGCGTGGGTGCTACCGTGAACTTCGGTAATGCTTCGGTGGGTGCCGTGAGCTCGGAATGGGATTTCGGCGATGGCGGGACATCAGTGGTCAGCACACCATCTCATATCTACACAGCCCCCGGCAGCTATACTGTGCGACTTATTGTTACCGACATTCATGGCTGTAAAGACACGGCCCTGTACGTGGGATACATCAATGTCACCCAGCCGGTAGCAGCATTTTCCATGACAGACTCATTCTCGATATGCCCACCATTGGCAGAGACTTTCAACAACCTCAGCACCGGCGCGATCGGATTCCTGTGGACATTCGGAGACGGCAACTCATCGACCAATGTTTCTCCCGGCAACCTATACATTGCCTCAGGATCCTATACGGTGACGCTAATTGCCGGCGATGCTTACGGGTGTAAAGACACAACCACGAAAACCATTGTTGTGTATGGTTATGTCGGGGCATTTGATTACGCACCCGATACAGGTTGCGCACCGCTCACTGTATACTTCACATCTACTATTACGAATGTGCCCTACATCGTATGGGATTTTGGCGATGGCAGCACGAGCAGTGCATCGTCAACCCAGGATACGGTTCATACCTATACGATACCTGGCGCCTATATTCCTAAGCTCATTCTCAGCGATAATACCGGCTGCCAGAATTCGAGCCTGGGTAAGGATACCATAAAGGTGGATGCAGTTACCACCGGGTTCCGGGTAACCAATGCTTGCCTTGGTGATTCGGTTCATTTCTTCGATACCTCAGGCAGCTACTGGTCGCTCGTTACCGGTGTTTCGTGGTCGTTTGGCAGCGCTACAAGTACACTAAGCAATCCGAGCTACTATTATGACACTGCCGGAACGTATACTGTGACCCTCACCGCAACAGATGCATGGGGCTGCACGGGTACGATCGTGCAACCCGTGATCATATATCCGCCGCCTACGATCATTGCCTCTGATGATACTACCATCTGCGTAGGAGATAAAGCAACACTATATGGTTATGGAGGTTTGAGCTATACATGGGCGCCGCCGGCAACCCTAAGCTGCACCGCGTGCAATCCCACAAATGCAACTACTTCAGTAATTACAACGTACACGGTTACCGGAACCGATGTGCATGGCTGCCGCAATTATGACACTGTTACTGTATTCCTCAAAACACAAACCGTGAGCGTGAGCCATGGAGATACCGCGATATGCTATGGCGTTACGGTACAGATATGGGATTCCGGCGCTACCAAGTATAACTGGACACCGCCCATGGGGCTGAGCAACAGTACCATTGCAAATCCTACAGTTAAGCCTACTACCACAACTACGTATACTGTGACGGCACAACTGGGGAGCTGCCTGCCGGATGTTCATTATGTGACCATCATCGTTTATCCGTTGCCAACGGTATCTGCCGGTGCTGACCAGACACTAATGGCAGGGTCTACGGCACAGCTCGTTGCCACGGGTAACAATATCTCCACTTATATGTGGTCTCCCGATGAGACGCTGAGCTGCAACGATTGCCCGAACCCTGTAGCCAGCATGTCTGTGTCAACGACCTTTACAGTGGATGTAAGCTCCATACACAATTGCTGGGCTTCTGATTCGGTGACCATTCATTTGTATTGCAGCACCAGCCAGGTGTTTATGCCGAACTCATTTACACCAAACGCGGATGGCCAGAATGATGTATTCTACCCGCGCGGAACGGGAATATCTACCATAAAGTCGTTCCGTATATATAACCGGTGGGGTGAGTTGTTGTTTGAGAAAACAAACATAGATATCAATGATGAGGCGAATGCCTGGGATGGTACCTTTGGCGGCGCCACGCCGCGGCCGGATGTATATGTTTATGTTGTGGACGCTATCTGCGAAACGGGAGAGTCGGTATTTATAAAAGGTGATGTAACAATTATAAGGTAACCCTATGAAAGTCCAGATTATAAAATCAAGAATCCAAGGTAGCATGGCAACGTTTGCCTGTGTTATTGGGATTTTGGCAGCACTGCTTCCCGCCGTTGTGCGGGGCCAGGCCGATATACATTTTTCTCAGTTCTACGAAATGTCCATTCTGCGTAATCCGGCGCTCACGGGCGTTTTTGCTGATGATTATAAATTCGGCGTTTACTATCGCAACCAGTGGAGCAGTATCAGCAATCCGTTCAGGACGGCGCTGGTAAGTGCGGAAACACATGTGGATGTAAGCTCCAACAATGATGATTTTCTGAGTTTCGGGCTACTCGGCTATGCAGACCAGGCAGGGAGCATAGATCAGAAGATAATGGGGGTGTATCCTGCGGTCAATTATAATAAGTTATTGTCGCCTGATCATAACACTTATTTGTCGGTGGGCCTGGCAGGTGGCTACCTGCAATATAGTTTTGACCCGGGTAAGGCTACGTTCAATAACCAATACCAGAACGGACATTTCAATGTCATTAACCCCTCGCAGGAAACTTTACCCAATGCAAAAATGACATTGTATGATTTTGGCGGTGGTGTAAATCTGAATACAACGGCAGGACGCGACGGAAACGTTACCTACATAATCGGCGTTTCGGGTTACCATTTTACGCAGCCTAAATTCTCCTACTACGAATCGAAAGGATTTAACCAGAACATCAGATGGAATGCCAATCTTGGCGTTGCGGGAAATTTTACCGAGACCGTCTCGATCATGGGCCAGGGCAACTTTGCAATGCAGGGCACGTATAAAGAAATAATGGCCGGCGCCCTGTTGAGCTGGGCGGCTGCAACGCAGGCTTTTGAGCAAACTATCGTCCTCTCGGGCGGCGTTTATTATCGTTATGCGGATGCCATCATTCCGGTTGTAAAACTGAAATACAAGCAAATGGCATTTGGCATCAGTTATGACGTTAATATTTCTACACTTAAAGACGCCAGCAAAATGCAGGGCGCTTACGAAGTAACCCTTTTTGTATCGGGTAAGTATCCCGACAAGTATGGGGTTGGCAGCAAAACGGTTTGCCCGAGGTTCTAAGACTTTTCCCGCTGCACTTCCTGCATTCACCTGCGATTTCAGGACCATTACCGAAAAGCATTTAACGGGTATCAACCGGCAATGTAGCTTTGGTGAAAATTCAATTTTATGAAAAAGAAATGGATAAGGATACCTCTTGTGATCGCAGCGGTTACATTGTGTGCATTCGCATTCAGCAGTATCGTTATGGTCCTGTGGAACAACATCCTACCGGCAGTATTCCATGTAGGCGCAATCACTTTATGGCAAGCCGCAGGCCTGTTATTGTTGTGCCGGATATTATTCAGCGGCTTTAAGGGCAGGCATGGAAAATGGCGCGGCAGAAAGCAGATGTTTGGGCAATGGCAGGAGATGACAGCAGAAGAAAAGGAAATGTTTCGCCATCGCGTACATTGCGGCCGTTGCTAGCAGAGGATATTTGGTACATTGTTCGGGCAGTATTCCTTTGTAGTGCGGGAGACGTTGCCGTGCAACGTCTCTACGAAGGCTCTCTTGTTAAAGAACGATCAAAAGACATGGCCAGAGGTGCCATTGATGAGCGCTTTGCGAACGAAGGGCAATGCGTTCACCGTCTTGATAAGAAGTGCCGTTGCAAGCCCTTTTCCAAAATTTCGCTGGACAAAGCGCCCGAGCGTCACTCGTTTTGAAAAGGCGCTTTTCCAGCCGGCAACATAGCTTTTCTCCATTTCCGACCTTGATATATTCCCTTGCAG
Source organism: Chitinophagaceae bacterium (assembly GCA_947476485.1). Taxonomy (GTDB): domain Bacteria; phylum Bacteroidota; class Bacteroidia; order Chitinophagales; family Chitinophagaceae; genus Nemorincola. The sequence goes on along the minus strand of CANJQU010000002.1, from coordinate 79,550 downwards.
AAAATCGGTTGCTAGGGTGGCCGCTATACTGGCAGCACGCAGGGCCATGCTCATGCCATTGCCACACAGGGGGGTGATCATACCTGCCGCATCGCCAAGCAGCAGCACATGATCTTCCACCTGTGCTTTTTGCTCAAAGCTGATCTGCGATATGGTGACAGGTGATTCATAGAGAAACTCCGCTTTGCGGAATATTTCGTACATCCAGGGATTCTTCATTACTACATCCTGTTCCAGTCTTTTAAGGTCATTGCCGCATTTGTGCAGGGTGGCCGCCGTAGTAAGATAGCAGAGGCAGGTTTTACCATCCTCGACCTGTGAAATGCCGCAATAACCATCTTCAAAATTATGCAGTCCGACTGCGTCACCAGGCCACGGATACATGATGTGGTATTTCACAGCAACGTAGTTGTTGAGCGCACTTATCTTTTCTGTGATAAAAGGGCGATGCCATTTTACATCGATATTGCTGCGCTTGCCCCAGGAGCCACATACCAGCCGCGCTGTGAAAGTTTGTCCACGGGCGGTGACAATAAAGTGGTCATTTTCCCACTGCACATTATCTGCTCTTGTTTTCGTGAGAAGAGTTGCGCCCGCCTCTTGCACCAGCTCAGCCAGCATAGCATCCAGCTTGTACCTGCTAATACCGAAGCCGCCCTGCGGCAGATCGGTGTTCAGCACGTTGCCCCTGGTATCAGTTACCTGTAGTTTGCTGATCACCGGCAGTTGCAGCTCATCGATTGGGATGCCAAGGCTTTGGAGGAAAGGTTTGCTTTCCATGCTTATGTATTCGCCGCAAACTTTGTGTTTCGGGTAGCTTTCTTTCTCCAGGACAAGTACTTTGAACTGAGCACGCGCCAGAATTATGGCAGCAGAAAGTCCGGCAAGCCCGCCGCCCACTACTACTACATCATATTTATCGCCGCTACTCATGGTGCACGCATATAAGATAACGAAAGGCCCAGTGCCACCTGATGCCATAGCCGTTTATACCGGCATCAGACAGTATCTGTGCCCAGTCTTTTTTGGTGAATGATCGTTTTACGGACAGCGGGGCGTCATTTTTTACGAGGTAAGACTTTGAAAAAAGTGTTGTGAGTATCCTTATAGAATGATAAGCGACCGGATGGCGGTGAAGATCGTTGATAAAGAATCCCAGCCGGCTGTTTTCCTGCAGCCATTGTACTTGTTCCACTAGTTCCTCGTTGGTGAAATGGTGGCAGAATAATGAGGAGAAAATAATATCAGGTTTATCGCCGGGCCATTGCACATCACGGTAATCGCTGCATAGCCATTCTATGTTAAGACCGGAGGTTTGTGCATATTTTATACAGTCCTCTTTAATGTCTATGCCCGTGAGTGCGGAGGATCTTCTTTTCTTAGCGAGATACTCATGTATGGCAAACAGATTGTCACCGCCTCCGCAGCCTATCTCGGCAATGGTAAGCGGCCGTGCAGGAGGCGCTTTACGGAGAAAAGAGTCAATGCCTCTCCGGGTAACGTTGTGGCCGCCCAGCAATTCGCCTATTGTATTGAGCTCTGAAAGATTTACAAGCAGATCACTGAAGGGGATGTGGTCCCCGTCCAGCAGTTCTTTTTCGAGTGATCTTGTTTTGAAGCTCATGCTACGGTCATTATTAAGCTTTCCATAGTGAGGCCGGGGCCAAAGGCGGCAGCAAAAATATGTGCGCCCTTATCACCGGATATTCTGGTCCATAGCTCTTTCAGCACAAATAAAACGGTTGCGGAAGACATGTTTCCGTACTCTCTCAGTATTTTGTAAGAGGCTTCTAGGTCTGTATTACTGAGCGCCAGGCCTTTGCCCAGGGCTTCAAGTATCCGCTTGCCACCGGGATGGATACAGAAGTATTTAATTGCGTTTTGCTCATATCCCGCTTTTGCAATAGCTCTTTCTTTAAGCGGGCCGATATCGGCGCTGAACAGTTCAGGCACATCGGCATCGAGGGTCATGATGAAGCCGGTGGAGGAAATGTTCCAGGACATGCAATTTTTCGCGTCTTTCAGTACTTCAGAATAGAAGCTGTCAAGTCTTATCCCGGCATGGGAATCTTCATCGCCGGCAACCAGCGCTGCGGCGCATCCGTCGCCAAACAGCAGCGGGGCGGTTATGGCGTCTTCGGAAAAAGTCTTCTGGAAGTGCAGGCTGCAAAGCTCTGTGCATACCAGCAGCACTTTGGAAGAGGGTTGTGCTGTAACTATGTCATTAGCCATTTTCAGGCCATGAATGGCGGCATAGCAGCCCATGAAATTGATGGCGGTGCGTGTAGTGTTTGTTTTCAGGCCCATTGCTTCCAGGAGCTCGAGTTCAAGACCCGGAGCACTCATGCCGGTGCAGCTCACGGTAATGAGGTGGGTGATCTCATCTTTGTCAATGATCCCGGCTATGCACTTTTCGGCACATTTCAGAGACAGTGGCATTGCATGTTTCTTAAACCACATCATGCGGTGTTCCAGTGCGGGAAATGGTTCAAGATCGCGCGAATGCGGAAAAAATTCCCATTCATTGACCGGCAGCGTGAAGTCGGGAATGACGGAGTACCGGGTATCTATGCCACTATGTTTGTACAGGTAGTTCAGTATCCTGCTCTCTTTTTCACCTGCGCTGTAAGCCCCCTTCATGAAATCGAGCAGATGCTCCTGGGTGTGCTTGTACGCGGGTACTTCAGTAGATATAGAGATTATCTTAGCCACGTATATTGTTTAGTGATCAATTGTTTTTCGTTCTTTATATTAACAGTAAAAAATCATACCTAAAAACCTCACGCCGTCCCTATCCTATAGGAGAGGGTGAAGTAGAATGAGTCACATACTACCAGTCTTTCAAAGAAATACTTTGGTAAAACCCAGGTTTGCGCTGCTCTATTTCTTTTTGCTTTCCCGGCGGGCCGTGTTTTCTTTGATCACTATGTTCTTTACCACAGTATCCAGTTTCTCGGTAGCCTCAGATACGCCCTGCATTATCTCTTTGTTGATGGGATCTGCAGGGTCTTCGTAATTAAAGAACTGTATGAGGCCGAGGATGCTGGCGACCGGACCGCGTACAAAATGGGCCTGTGTGTGGGCTATATCTGTCAGCACATTGTCCTGGGCGGCTATCTCAGCAAGGTTTCGTTCCTGTTCTTTGGAGAGGAGCTCGTTGTATTTTTTCTGCGTGTGGTAGTTGCGGTAGATAAAGAAAGAAAGCAGTAGGATCAGTGCCGCACCGGCAAAGCCGGTATAGGTGAAGATACGCTGGCGTTGGATCTTCTCGTTGTAAACATTGGCCTGCTTCAGGCTATCTACAATCTGTTTGTTGGTATAAGAATATCCAAGGTCTATACGGGTAAGCTCATTGGCTTTTGAAATACTGTACAGGCTGTCTTTTAAAGCGATGTAGTGGGTATAAGCATCCAATGCCTGTGCGGGTTTACCAATTTGCTTATAAGCGGTAGTAAGTGCTTGCCAGGCGTCCTTTTCCTGATCAGGCAGGGTGTGTTCCCGACCTAGCGCAACTGACTTTTGCAGGTATGATATAGCAAGCGGGTATTTTTTATTTTTCAGGTAGATCTGACCAAGTATAGTATATGCTGTTTGTATCTGGCCTATCTGGTTATATTTCTGACCAAGGTTTAGCGCGCTTTGGGCATACTCCATTGCTTTATCGTTATACCCGGAATACAGGTAAGCATTCGCCAGTTCGGAAAGGATCTTTCCTTTATCAGTAATACCGTTAGCGCTATCGCAATAACTTAATGCTGTCAAATAATATTCAATGGCTTTAGGATAATCTAGCCTGGCGCGGTATGTTTTTCCGATCCCCAACAAGCAATAGATGGCAATTGACTTCTCATTTACCAGCTTCCCTAACTTTAGCGACTTGTCGTAGTTTTCAAAAGCCCGATCCGGCTGAGAAGCGGAAAGGTATATATCTCCCATATTCAGAAACAAAGCAATCCTCTGAAATGTATCCTGAATATCACTTGTTTTTTTTGACCTGATTACACTATCCAGAAGTCTTAGAGAAATTGTATAACAGGACAAGGCGTGTGAAAAATCTCCAATATTGGTATATGTGAATCCGATATCGCCCAATATGCCCATTTTGAGATCCACGTCCGGATCTAACGCTAATGCCTTATTAAAATACTCCAATGCTTCGGCATGCTTAAGTATCAGTTCGTAATTTTTGGCTATTGTTTCCAGCGCCAATACCTCTGCTGTTCTGTCATTGTTTCTTTGCGCAAGATTTACATTGGCCTGGTAGCATTCAAAGGCTTTAGTATAATTGTGCGTACATTTAAGGTAGACGTCCCCTAGCGCCCTATTTGCACTAGCAATCCCCTGATTCCATCGTAGTTTTTCTGATTGTCGTATGGCTTGCTCTCCAAGTTTTATTTTAGTTACCGAGTCTTTGCAATCCAATAACTGGATCATTTTTTCTACAAGTATTCTTATTTTTTGCGAATCCGATGCGGTTGTTAATGCTGTTTCAAGCGAATCTATAATATATTTATTGTCCCTTGCAAAAGCTCTGGATGGAGAAAAGTTAATTATCAGCAATGCCAATGAGCAGATACTTAGCTTTAAAAAACAGCGAGTCACAGGCTTCATTGGAGGAATAAAGTATTTAAGCTATCTAAAAAAATGAAAACTAATTATATCTTCGCCAAAGTACGAAACTTTAATAAAATAGATTTTATCCACAAAACTAAAAACAAACAAAGTTATGAAGATCACGAACACCATCTTATCACTATGTACCCTGTTTGCTATAGCCGCGTTTTCGAGCTGCGGCAATTCTACTCAAACAAATAATAACCAGACTACGCCCATCACCACAGCAACGGTTACCACTACAGCAACAGTTACGGGTACCGCAAAGGCATCTATTTCTCCAAGTGTCACATTTGGACAACCGCAAACAGGAGGCGGTGGCTGTGTCGGTAAGGGTCTTTGCAAATCAGTAGCGCCTGGTGTTGCTGCACCACCGGATGCAATACCAGTGAAAATGGAGATATCTTCAGACAAAAGAACGATAACGCTAAGCTTCAAGCAAAGCGATCTGCAGGCTAAACAACCGGCACAGGTTGCATTGTTTGTAAATGGCGGGTCTTATATTTTTGGCGCGTCTTGCCCGCTTACCGACCCAATGTACGCATCTCTGGGACTTTTACCGAACCCAAGAATAGACGCTTCGAGTACCAGCGCTGTTACAATCGCGGGCGGTATAATTACCGATGTGATCGGGTATTCGCATGATTAAAGGCCTCTTCCCGCGAGCTACGCTCCTTCACTGGCGTGAACTCCCCCTTCGACTACGCTCAGGGGCAGGCTCGGAGCGGGTGAGGTGGAACGACTTGCGTGCTCATATATTCTGAAAATGTCCCGTACTCCATCTGTGCGGGACATTTTTTATCAGTTTATCTCAAACTTTGCCATCACAGAATAGGAAAATTTTATCTTTCGGAATTCGAGGTGTTTGTCGTCCGGTGAAGACCATGCATTATGTGAGCCGGAATACATGGCTCTCTCGATCCCATAGCTGTTCGTGTTTTCTGCTGAGGTTTCAGATATATGTATGGGCTTGCCTGCAGCCTGGCCAATGGCTCCAAGCAGGTTACGCGCCTTGCTTTGGGCTGCGATCATTGCTTCGATTTCCAGTTCTCTTTTCAGTTCCTTTTTCTTTGAGTAGTCATACTTCACTACAGCGGCTTTTGTTACTTTCATCTCCCCCAGGGTGTCTAACACCTTGCTTGCCATAGCTGCGGTGCCCACCTTTAACTGGTAGTTGCGCGACTCCATATCGTCTTTGTGCGCGAACTTCATTTTTTTGTAGATCTCATCGGCAGCGGAGAGGGAGAGGTCTGCAGGGTCTATGCCGAGACCTTTAATAAAAGAGATAAGCTGGTTTTCCTGTGCTTCAATGTCTATTTTCTCCTTACCCTCATACCGCTCATGCAGGGTAATGCTAAGGTATATCTCATCGGGTACTACCTCGCGGTCGGCAGTACCGGTGACAGATATAGACGGTTTTTCGTTTTGGGTGGCCTGGGCTGAAACTTTCAAACCGGAGAGTGTGAGCAGGCATATGAGCAATGCATGGATCGTACGGATCATAATAGTGTTTTTGGAAGGGTAACGGGCATAGTGTGTTATTATTGCCGGAAGATTAATTGCCTCCATTTTTTAATAAATATTTAATGAAAATGGAGGAAATGGAGGGGACTAAATATTTTCCGGTTCGGAAATAAGGTTAACTTTGCCTGCCTTTCCAAAATGGCCCCGGCCCTTGCTGGCCGTATTTTTTAACAAAATTCAACAATGATGGATAGCAATGCTGGTTCAGGATCTAAAGGAGAAAATTCTGGAAGGCGACCTCAGCGAGTTGCTGCACCACAGCAAGGATGAGGACTATCCGGCTGAGGTTGCCAAGTTATTGGGGTCACTGCCGAAAGAATTTGCTATAAATACCTACCTCTCCTTACCGGAAAAAATACAGACACAGATATTCTCATTCCTGGACCATGTGCTGCAGATAGGCGTGATCGAAGAACTGCCGCGCCCGAAAATATCGAACATACTCAACAACCTGGAGTCGAACGACCGTGTGGCTTTTTTTGATACACTGGACGGCGTAGAAGTAACCGAGTACCTGAACCTGCTGAATGACAAGAACAGGCTGGCAACCTATGACCTGCTGGGCTATCCCGAGAACAGTGTCGCCAGACTGATAAATACCAACTTTACGACGGTACGTAAGGAATGGACCATAGGCCAGGCAATAGAGCATCTGCGCCGCTTTTATACCGATACGCCTGCCGCCAATGTGATATTTGTGGTGGACAATACCGGCAAGCTGGTAGATGATATTCCGATCAGGCGGCTCGTTCTTAACGAACACGGCAAAAAGATAGAGGATATAATGGACGGATTCTATGTGAAACTGGACATACAGGATAGCATAGAAGATGCGATACAGAAATTCAAGGAGTATGACCGTGTGGCCCTGCCTGTGACCAACAGTAATAATGTGGTGATGGGAGTAGTGACAGTGGACGATGTGATCGATGAGGCGGAAGAAAAGGACACCAAGGACATGCAACAGTTTGGTGGTCTGGAATCGCTGGACCTGCCCTATGTCAAGACCGGCTTCTTTACGCTGATACAAAAGCGCGCCGGCTGGCTCATCATCCTCTTCCTGAGTGAAATGCTGACAACCACAGCCATGGGCCACTTTGCCGATGAGCTGAACGCACTTACGCTGCTGGCACTGTTCATGCCGCTGATCATATCCAGCGGTGGCAATAGCGGATCGCAGGCGGCAACACTTATCATTCGTGCAATGGCGCTTAAGGAGCTGACACCAAGAAAATGGTGGTATGTGCTGCGCCGCGAAATACTCTCTGGCCTCACACTTGGTATCATCCTTGGTTCTATAGGATTTATCCGTATCGCTATATTCCAGCAGCTCCACTGGGCCAACTATGGAGGGCCTAACGGAGAATACTGGTACCTGGTAGGGTTGACGGTGTTTTTCTCGCTGATAGGCGTGGTGATGTGGGGTACCATAAGCGGGTCTATGATACCTATGATACTGAAGCGTATAAAGCTGGACCCTGCTACTTCGTCGGCGCCGTTTGTGGCTACGCTGGTGGATGTGACCGGGCTTGTGATCTACTTCAGTGTGGCGGCGGTTATATTACGCAGCACATTGCTGGCCCCGCATAAACCACCTGTGGCGCCGCCGGTTTCGGTGCCGGTGCATAAGACGGCACAGGTGATGCATATAAGGTGTGCTGTGATGCCGGTGCGCACAATTCACCTACATGAGTATATTTGTAAGAATATCGCCTAAGTGCTCACAAACAACACCTCAGATAATAGCCTGCTGGTTACCGGAAGCGCCCAACACCAAAGGTGGGGCGGCTTGTTCTGCATATTGTGGGTGCTGATGTTTGTGCTGTACCTGCCTGCTGCAAAGGCCGGCTTTGTGGCCGACTTCACGGGCTGGCTGGACCAGGTTAAGAATCACGGCTTCTGGGAATACATCAATCGCACTAATTTCCGGGTACATAGCCTGTACCAGGTCACGCAGTTCAATACTTGGGTATACTACCAGTTGTTTGGGATACAAGAGTGGGCGTGGCACCTGCTGTTCATATCGCTGCATGCTATCAACGCCTGCTTGTTGTTCGTTTTATGTGCGGGAATACTGGATGATGCCGGTGTGAAAGACAGCAGGAGGATATCCTTTACAGGGGTGGTATTGTTTTGTATTTCGCCTTACTTATCGGAAGTCGTTGTATGGGAACCATCCTTCCATTTTCTGCAGGGGCTGCTTATGATATTACTGATACTGGTGTGGATGCGCAAATACGTGCATACCTCAAACAGTAAGTATGCCTGGTGGGCGGCAATTGTTTATTTGCTCTCCACCCACACACTGGAAGTGTTTTATATTACACCCTGGCTGGTGCTTACATTGGCAGTGTTCTACCGGGCAGGTGGTAAAATAGAAAGAAAAGTATTTACGAGGGTATTGTTACTTTTTTTTGTTCCCGAGCTCATTATGTTCTGTCTGCGGCTGGTAGAGTTCCGGGTACTATATGGCGGCTGGGTATCGAGGATAGGCAGTGAAGCAGCTATGGCGGCCCCTTTGACCGGACTTGGCAAGCCTGCTAAGTATTTATTTCACATGCTGCTGGTGGGGAGATTCTTTCCGCATGATGTGAAGCAAAAGGTGTATGACTTCTGTGACAGCGCAAAAAGCGTTGTTGCGTTTTACAGCATTGTTATTCTTATCTGTGGCTTCATTGCAGCACGCTTCAGGAAGATGAGCGGGAATGGAAAAGTAGCCAGTTTGCTGTTTGTATGGATGCTGATAACCTTTGTGCTGCTTATGCCATTGTGGTTTGGCGACCTGCTGCTGGTGATCTTTGACCGGTACACTTATTTTACCGGGGCCTTTATATATATGCTGATCGCTGTACTGGCCAGCTTTATCACCATGCAGTATGTACGCCTGGGGCTACTTGGCGTCTATGCGCTGGCCAACCTGCGCTTTGCCATACAGGTGAGCAGGTATTGGGGTAAGGCATACAGGGTAGACTATGGATTGCTGCATGGGTTGCCTGGGCTGGAAAACAAAACAGTCGTTTTGCTGAATCTGCCGGAGTCGATACATGGTGTGGCGATGATTGGTTCCGAGCCGGAGAGCGAATACAAGTTGATGCACAATCTGCTGCTGCCGGAACAGAAGATAAATAATAAAGTATACGACGGTCTATCGTACAATATGGAAACGCCTGATGATGGCGCACACACCTTAGTACTCAATGACAGCATGGTGCGGGTGACGCTGAACCAATGGGGCACCTGGTGGTGGTATGAAGCCAGGGGCGGCCGCAGCTATGAGAATGAAGACTACAAACTAAATATGATAGATGGCGGGCATTTTTACGAGCTCACCATGAAGCATCCCGCATCGCAATATATTCTGCTCTACCAGGTAGGCGATAAATGGCATACCGTGGATATGAACAAGCGGGATGGGGACCAGAATTAAGTCAAAAGTTAAAAGTCAAAATCAAAAGTTGAGTAATTAAGCAGGGTTGGAGTCGTTAAACTTCTATTGTCACATCCCCATCTACGGGATGACCCACACAGGTTAGGATGCTGCCCTGGGCCAGATCGGTGTCCATGAGTACTTCGTTATAAGATAACCATACTTTCCCCTTTGTGCAGCGGGCAGCGCAACTGCCGCAACGGCCTACTTCGCAGCTATAGGGTAATGACAGCCCATTCTTTTTTGCTGCCTGTAAAATGGTGTCGGGGTATACAACCGGGAAAGTATGTTCTTTACCGAGGTACTTTATTGTGGCGGTATGGGTGGTTTTATCCGGGGGGTCTGTCTTGTGTACCGCGCGGTCGTTGGTATTGAAGTTCTCCTTCCTGATCTGGTCAGCATGTATGCCCTGCTCTTCGAGCGAGAAGATGGCCATGCGCATATAGGCGAATGGTCCGCAGATATAAAAGAGCATTTCGTTTTTGTGCACTAACGCATTTTCTTTTAGCAATATGGGCAGTAATGCCTTGCTCAGTCGTGCCCGAGAAAGATCGAATGCAGTGCTGAAGAGGAATGCGATCTTAAAAGTGCCGGGAAATTGCTCGGCGAGTGATTGCAGTTCCTTGTAAAAAACTACTTCCTCCCGTGTGCGGTTGCTGTATACGAGCACAGCCTGTATATCGGGATGGGTATGCAGGAGTGTTTTGATGATAGAGAAGATGGGGGTAATACCTATGCCTGCCGCAAAGAAGAATATCTGCTTTGCAGCAATATTTATTGGCAGCGTGAATAGGCCCGCGGCGCCAGTCGTAAATAATTTATCTCCTACGGCGGCTCTGTCGGTCAGCAGGCGGGAGTAAGCGCCATTGTCTATACGCTTTACGGTAAAGGCAAGTGGTTCGTTTAATTCAGGGGATGATGAAATGGAAAATGACCTCCGTTCTTCCTTACCGTGATGCGTAAACACAAGGGTGATAAACTGGCCTACGGCATGGGGTATGGGGCCGCTATCTTCACTGGCAATGGTGAAGGTTTTGACGCCGGGAGTTTCCTCGCGGATGGATGTGATAATGACACCCCTGACCCCTAAAGGGGGACCATAAATTGAGCCGGTCGAAGAATCATTGAGCAAGCACATAAATTTAGCAAAGAATAAAACAGTTTGGAGTTTACCTTTGCATTGTGAACGACTTTTCTTCTGAAATATCTTTTAAAACAGCGCGGAGTGGCGGCAAGGGCGGCCAAAACGTGAACAAGGTGGAGACCATGGTCGAGGCGCTGTGGCATGTTGCGGGCTCACGCTTTTTTACGGACGAGGAAAAGGAACTGATACAGGCAAAGCTGGAAAAGAAAATAAATAAGGAAGGTCAACTGGCGGTGAGAAGCAGCGAGGCCCGCTCGCAGATAGAAAACAAAGCCATTGCCCAAAACAAAATGGAAGCCCTGGTAGCAAAGAGCCTGATTGTGCCTAAAAAACGCAAGCCCACCAGGATATCTAAAGCGGCTAAAGAGAAACGATTAGAGAGTAAGAAGAAGGACTCGTTGAAGAAAGAGATGAGGAAATTACCGAAGGAGATTTAATTGTTAGATTTATTTTTATGAAAATATGCCTATTCTTTTTGCTTCTATTATCACCTTTTAGATTTACTGTTTTTGCACAGCAATTGAATAGCTCTAAATATGCGATAATACCGTACGACAATACTAACATTTATGTTGCTCAGAAATTTCATGCAGGTTTTGGCAAGACCGAGTTGACTGATAAAGAGATAGAAGTTATTGACACGATGTTAGTGAAGAGTGTAAGGGAATATAATGTCAAACAATTCGAGGTATATAAAACTGATCATAAGAAAGATACATCTACTATGTTGGAGTGGTACTTAATTGACTTGAAAAAATATAGATTTCAGTTTGTTCCAGCAATGACTACGCAAGGTCAAAAGGTAATTTGGGTGAACGGTTTTTGTGAATATTTTGATTCCCAGGCGGGAAACTGGCGACAAAAAATTGTCTTAGTGTATGATGGTGGTATTTGCTTTTTTAATCTAATGGTTGATGTGACAAAGAATATTTATTACAACTTCTCGGTAAATTCAAACGGATAAGCATTCATTTTTCGTGAGGTAGCTTCCCGCCACGCAAGGACAAGAGAAACAGCACGTTTATTGCCGCTGATTGTGGAAGCGGCGCTGACCCCTAAAACAACATCTTATACACATCCTCCACCTTATTCACCGTCTTTATTTTTATTTTATAGTTTTTCTCCTGCAGGCCCTTGGCGTTGGCTTTGGGGATGAAGATTACATCCATACCTAGTTTGTCGGCTTCGGCTATGCGCTGGTCTATGCGGTTTACGGCGCGTATCTCTCCGCTCAGGCCTATCTCGCCTACAAGGCAGATGTTCGAAGGAAGGGCTTTGTCTTCGTAGGAAGAGAGCAACGAGCACACCAGCGCCAACTCTATGGAGGGGTCTTCTATTTTTAAGCCGCCCGCAATATTTACAAACACATCTTTAGCGCCAAAGTGAAAGCCGCCGCGTTTTTCCAGTACCGCAAGGAGTAGTTGCAGGCGGCGCAGGTCAAGTCCGCTTACGGTGCGCTGGGGTGTGCCATATACCGCTGTCGTCACCAGCGCCTGCACTTCTATCATCAGCGGGCGCGATGCCTCCATGGTTGCCGCGATGGCTATGCCGCTTAGTGGTTCGTCGTGTTGCGACAATAATATCTCAGATGGATTGCTTACCGGGCGCATGCCCTGCGTTACCATTTCATAGATCCCAAGTTCTGAAGTGGAACCGAAACGGTTTTTAAGTGTACGGAGAATGCGATATGCGTAATGGCGGTCTCCTTCAAACTGTAGCACGGTATCAACCATGTGCTCCAGTACTTTTGGTCCGGCTATGGCGCCATCCTTTGTTATATGGCCGATTATGCACACAGGTATATTGCTTGCCTTTGCAAACCGTTGCAACTCGGCAGCGCATTCGCGTACCTGCGATACGCTCCCTGCTGCGGATTCTACATAAGGAGATTCAAGTGTCTGTATAGAATCGATAATAAGCAACTGTGGTTTTACTTTCTTCACTTCCTGGAAGAGTGTATTGGTGTCCGTTGCGGTGAGCAGGTAGAGGTTGGGATTTTTAACTCCGATGCGATCGGCACGCAGCTTTATTTGTTGCGCACTTTCTTCGCCTGAAACATAAAGAGTGGTGATGCTTCTCCAATGGAGAGCGAGTTGCAGGAATAAAGTACTCTTGCCTATGCCTGGATCGCCCGCTATCAGTATCACAGAGCCGGGCACCATTCCACCACCCAGCACGCGGTTCAGTTCGCCGTCTGGCGCCTGCATGCGCGCTTGCTGTGTCTGTATTACTTCTTCCAGCTTGTGTGCCTTCCGTTGTTCCTTGTTGTCGTCATCCCAGTTCATCACTTCCGGTTTCGACTTATCCTCCCGCTGCACTACTTCTTCTACAAAAGAATTCCATGATCCGCATGATGGACACTTGCCCGTCCACTTCGGAGTTTCATAGCCACACTGTTGGCAGAAGAAAGCGCTTTTTATTTTTGCCATAATTCACCCCCCCGCCCTGAAGGGAGCTACCCCATATTTCTTAGAAACATCGGAAGCGTTTCGGGAGTTATTTTTTGTTAGAAATTAATGTTCCAAATAATCCTGATAAAAGTACGTGATAAAAATTATGCAGGTAGATGCAAGTGAAGTAAAAGCACAGCAAGAATTTTCTATAAAATTATTTGCAGCAGAAGAAGGAAAGTAAAATTAAAAATCAGCAGCGAAAATATATTCGTCAGCGAAGCCCCTTTAGAGGTTTGGGGTAAAGAAAAAGAGCCGCTGGAGGAATCCGGCAGCTCTTACTTACTAACCCATTAAATTCACAACTTGATACAAATGTAGTGCGGCTAACGGTAGGAAAAAAATGGAATTATGCAGGCAGGCAATCACTTTTATAGATATAATGATAAATAATATCCCATCGGAAGTTGTGGCAGAAAAAACGGAATTTCCCGAGTTAAATCTGTCAAAAAAGCATCTATTTTCTCGATTCGATAACATTACGAGTAAATCACATTTTATTGTTATTAACAAGCTGTTTACAACAAGATGTAAACATGCTGAATTTATCAATGTAAAAAGGGTTTTTCCTATTTGGTTTCAAACCGTACTTTGCAGTTAGAAAAACAGCCACTACATGAACCGAGCATTTGTTCCATTGAAAGAGAAGCACAGACAATTTTTACCGGCCGATTTTAAGGTGACGGATTGGGAAGCATTGCTACCATATTTTGAAGAGTTAAAGAACAGGAGTATAGATAACAAAGCGCAACTTGAAAAATGGTTGAGTGATGTGAGTGAACTCGAAGCGGTGGTTAGCGAAGACGCATGCTGGCGACAAATAAACATGACATGCGATACTACTAACAATGAATTTGAAGAGGCCTTCACGTATTTCTGCATGGAGATAGAACCCAAGATGAAGCCCTATAGTTTTGAGCTGAATAAGAAGTTACTGGCATGTCCGTTTACCAAGGAGCTGGATAATAATTTATTCTTCCCTTACCTGCGCAATGTAGATAATGCAGCAAAATTGTACAGGGATGAAAATGTGCCATTGCAAGCTGAGGTGAGCTTGCTTGCGCAGCAGTATGGTGTAATCTCAGCAGCCATGAGTGTGGAAGTAGATGGTAAGGAATATACTTTGCAGCAGGCAGCAAAAATGCTGCAGAGCCCCAATCGCAGCTTGCGCGAAACGGTCTTTAATAAAATAGCTGCCCGCCGCCTGCAAGACAAAGATAAGCTGAATGAGCTTTTTGATAAACTGCTTGCAGTGCGTCAGAAGATTGCGGTGAATGCTGGTTTTGAAAATTACAGGGATTATAAATTCCGCGAGCTGGGCCGTTTCGATTATTCGGTTGCAGATTGTTTTGCCTTTCATGATGCTGTGCGCGAACATATTATTCCACTACAGGTAATGCTCATAAAAAACAGGCAGCAGAGGTTGGGGCTTGATGTGATGCGCCCCTGGGATGGCGATGCTGAACCGGAAGGAGTGGAACCGCTGCATCCGTTCACCGATGGAAAAGAGCTGAGCGAGAAAGCTGTGACTGTATTTAATAACCTTGGTCCATATTTCAGCGGATGTTTAAAGACGATGCAGCAAATGCAACGGCTGGACCTGGACAGCCGTAAAGGGAAGGCGCCCGGTGGATATAATTGTCCCCTTGCTGAGACAGGAGTGCCATTCATATTTATGAATGCTGCCGGAACAATGGGTGATGTTATCACCATGATGCATGAAGGCGGTCATGCGGTGCATTCGTTCCTGGCCGATCCGCTGCAGCTTTCGGCGTTCAAGGAGTACCCGATGGAAATAGCCGAACTGGCCAGCATGAGCATGGAGCTGTTCTCAATGGAACATTGGGATGTATTCTTTAAAGATGAAAAGGAGTTGAAGCGTGCGCAGCTCGAAGAGATGGAGAGGGTGATCACGGTATTACCTTGGATAGCAACAATAGATAAGTACCAGCACTGGTTATATACCCATCCCGGTCATACGGTAAAGGAACGTGAGGAAAACTGGATGATGATCCTCAATGAGTTCTCCACAGGCATTACAGACTGGAGCGGTTTCGAGGAGTATCGTACCAACTTCTGGCAGAAACAACTGCATTTATTTGAAGTGCCGTTCTATTATATAGAATACGGTATAGCGCAGCTGGGTGCAATAGCCATGTGGCGGCAGTACCGGCTGAATAAGGAGCAGGCATTAGAGAACTACATGAAGGCACTAAGCCTGGGGTACACAAAAACGCTCAAAGAACTCTATACAACAGCAGGAATTAAGTTTGATTTCTCACCGGCATACATAAAGGAACTTAGGGATTTTGTGACGCCGGTACTTAAGGATATGGGCGTTAACTGACTCAGTTAACGCTTGATACGGGTGAATTGCTCAGTCATTTCGTCATCCTGGTATCTGAGGAATTGTTTGAACTGCCGGCGTGTTGGCGCGAAGCTGGAAACAGTTGTGTCATCGGTTTCAGTTATTTCCCTTAGATCATTCAGGTCTTTTTGTGACCCGATCTGGGTGAGCGTCAACACTCCTTTTATAACCGAGAGCTTTCTCACGCCCCAGGTGTATTTACTATTGTCAATGGCGTACCGCTCGTTGAGGAAGTAATACCCTTTGAATTTTTTAAGGGCACTTGAATCGGTTAGCATAAATAAGGTATCCATGTAATGAACATTGATCACCAGTGAATCACCATAAATTTTTACGTTCGCTGCAAATACAGAATCCGGATACCCGCTGATAAAAATGGTGTCACTTTTCAGGTATAGCGGCGGCACTATGCTGTCCTTCACTGTTTTTACTTCGTAATCATGTGTTCGTGTTACTATGTTGCCAGAGACCGTAAGTATTGATGCTCCGTCAACAGCAGCGTACTCGCCGCATACGCTGCCCGGAAATGCGGAGATCGCATTGGTGTTCGCAGGTTGAGCCTCATCAAACGTGACAGGAGGCTCGTAGCGGCCACACGACAGTAAAAGAATAGCAGATACAAGGAAAAGGATATGTTTGTTTGCGGACATAAAGTATAATACTCCTGGTAAAAATAAAACAGCCCCGAAGTACAGGGGCCGTTTCAGTAAAAATGGTAAACCGACTTATTTTATCAATGTCACTTCGCCTTTGAAAATTCTGTTCGTTCCATCCGGACGGGCTATAATGATCATGTAGTTGTATACACCCATGTCCTGTACTACACCGTTAAGCGTACCATCCCACCCTTTTTGCCCGTCATTGGTGTTTTCGTAAATCAGTTGTCCCCAACGATTGAAAACGCGGAAATCAACAAGTCTTTCGAACCGCAGCTTGTTGCATAGCCTGAAGACATCATTTAGCCCGTCTCCGTTTGGCGTAAAGGCGCTGGGTATGCAGTTGTCCGGGTAGTCAACGTATATGGTCACAGTAGCAGAGTCTTTGCAACCATAATGGTCCATACCATATACTGTGTAAGTTGTAACAGAATCGACCGGAGTAACAATTGGGTTGTTTATGTTCGGATTGCTAAGTGTGCCATTGTCTGGTACCCAATAATAGAACAACGGATTTGGAGACAGATCGGAAGCCTGTAATTGCAGGCTGCTTCCATATGGAATAGTCGTGTTGCCAGGAGTAAGCGCTATCGCAATAGGTGGCTGAGGGCGGAACGTTACAGTATCGGTACCAACACAACCGATAGAACTTGTTACTGTAAGTACATAGGTAAAGACGCCGGGAACAGGGCTAAAGAAGTTTGGTTGCAGCAACGTTGGGTCCGACAGTCCAGCCGATGGTGACCATGTCAGGGTAAATGGTGTGTCGATAGGGATCACCTGAATGGGTACGGGCCAACTGATACAGAATGTCGTATCATACGGTATTATGTTCGCCTTGGCGCTTTGCACTGTGTAGGTGATACTGTGGTGCAGATCGGGACAACCAGGATAGGAGGCTGTAACCGTATAGCTGGTGGTACCGGGAGGTGTTATGGTCGGTGTAAGAATATTCGGATCCGAAACACCAGCAGCAGGAGTCCAGACGTATGTGAACTCAGTGTCACCAAAAGCCACGATCTGGTAGATACCAACAGGATAGCAAATGCCGGTATCCGGATTTACAAGTGTGAAACTATCCGGGAGCACATGCAGCAGGAAAGAATCGGTAACGCCGCATCCGCCACCCGGATAGGTAACGCTAACAACGTACTCAAAGTCGCCCTGCAACAGGGGAGTGACGATCGGATTAGGAATAGTGGCGCTATTCAGATAGCCGGAAGGTGTCCAGTTGTACTCATACGTACCTGCCGGTGTCGCGATCACACCGAGTTGCAAGGGCACGCCAACACAGGTGGTCTGAATTGGAGGACCTACATTGATCGTCGCGGGCGTAACGACCGATATGGTCATTGATTCAGAAGATGGCGGACACCCTGATAGCGGAAATACTGCAGTAACGGTGTATGAGGTCGTCACCGTAGGCGTCGCCGTGGGACTTAATAGCGTACTGCTGTTAAGTGTACCCGCTGGCGCCCAGGTATAAACGAGACCGGGGCCACCGGTGGTATTTATCAGCACGTTCTGACCGATACAGATGGTGGTATCGGGAGTGATGATGTGCACACTCAGGGAATCATAGATCGTGAGGGCAACGCTGTCAATAACTACTGGTGCGCCGCCACATGAATAGGCAGAAAGAATGTACAGCATAACTGTCTTTGTGCCTGTTGCACTCGTGAGCCCGTGAATAAACACGGTGTCAGTAGAGTCATGAGCAGGGATAATGACACTATCCGCAATTGTAGTATAGTCAACGCCATTTACAGCAGTGCCACCTATATTGAAATGTATGATAATGGAATCTGATAAAGAACCGGTATTTGTAAAAACGAACATACCCGGATAACATCCGCGGATGCAAAATTGTGAGCCAAAACTTGTATCGGCAGGATCTATACCATGAGAAGTCGCATTATAGCTGAGGGAGGTGAGGCTGCCCGCTTTTAAGAATACACCTGAATCAAGGATATCGTCAAACGCATCGGCGACTCCGAGTTTCAAATGATAAGTGTCACATGGCGTCACATGTGCAATAGCTGTCAGTGTTTTAGTTAGTCCGTCATAAGTAAGAGTTGCGCCGGTGTTGTCTACATAGTAAGCGCAAAACGGTGATCCCGGTCCCATTGCAGTACAGGTAGACATAGGATAGCCACCTGTGGGGCCGCAGTTTACACTATTGATACACACAGGTATACTGGTACCAGGTATTATAGCCAGGTTGACCGGTGCTCCATATCCCGGGCCGGAAATGAAAAACCCGAATACGTCATTAAAGTCAGAACAGGTGAAACTTGTATATTCCTCCGACCCGAATACATAATCAAATTTTACCGTATCGCCTATCGGGCGAAAGTCAAATTGCAAAATACAGGCATCATGTGTGGCAAGACCACCGATCAGGCCGGAGAGCTGCGCGTCACCTCCGGTGCCGTTACCGGTACTGGCAAATAAAGTTGAAGATCCATTAACACCTGTTGAAAAGCCCGAAGTATTTGCCTGTCCGCTTGTAAGTACGATCCCACTGTCAAAATTTAAGGTAGAACTCCCGGAAAAAGTGCCGTAAGCATTCGAAATACAGGTAAGTACCGGGTTTAAAATAACAACTCCCGGTCCAGCAAGCTTATTAGCCATTACAGCTGCAGTTACACCAGGCACTACGGTCATCTGTGCCGATGACGTTATGGGCAAAATGACCGATAGTACTAATATTGTGTAGAGAGCATAAATTTTTTTCATGATAGTCAATTAAAATTCAGAAATATCAATTAGGGGTAACTATAAAGATTAAACTTTTTTTTGAATTCTAATAGTATCCGTTCTTAATAGACAGACATAAAAATAAATTGGTTGATGAAAACGCTCATTTTCAGCATATTTATTTTCCAAATGCCAAATTGATGCGTGGATACTTCCTTAATTTGCATCCAAACATGGGAAAATGCTATTGAAATCCTGGAAGGTCGGTGCCGGAAGTGCATTATTATTGATATTTTTTCTTTCGTGCGGTAGCTCAAAACATTCCCGCAAAGCAGAAGGTATGCCCGGAACCTGGCAAGACCAACCTATAATGATCGATGGCGATAGTAAGGACTGGCCGTCACCCTATCCAAATTTTGACGCCAAGGCAATGATCGCATACGCGACATCCAACGACAAAGAAAATCTTTATATAACAATGCAAGCGGGTGATGAATTGACGCAGCTAAAGATTTTGAAGCAGGGTATGAGGGTATCTATTGATACCTCAGGTGGCAAAGAGGCGAGCTTTCATATCAATTTTCCCATGCCAAACGACCTGGATCCCATAGACCTGCCTCAAAGTGTACATGTAAAAGATGGCGAGAACCTGCATTTAAATAAGCAACTGGATGTAAAACTCTCCAAAAGCGCAAAAGATGCTAACCAATTTTCACTGGACGGCTTTTACAATTGTACAGGTGGATATATGGTGTCACAGACCATACCTTGTGGTATTAAAGTGATCACACGGATCGATGAATACAAACAATTGGTATGGGAGGCAGTAGTACCCTTTAAAGCAATTTACGGTAAAATTATGATTGACAGCAAGGATGCCGGCAAGCCGATCAGTGTTTGTTTTGCGATAAAGGGATTTAAGAACCCGGCATCAAAGAACAATGACAATAGTGGCAACGGCATAAGCAATAATACCGGGGGTACAGGTGCAAACCTCAATGGGCGCGGTGCAAACCGTGGAGCTGGTGGTACCCGGGCTCCGGAAAACCCATTGCAGCACCTGTACGACAACACAAAAACCTGGAAACAATTTGGGTTATCATATAAACAAAACTAGCTCCGTGAAATTGACTTGTTAGTCCTCTTAATATATGTGGTAAATAATTTCACGGTTTTTGAGGCGCTCCTTAATAATAAGTTAATTAGCGTTTGCAAATTCACCGCATAACTGTAACTTTGTATATTCTATTATAAGCTTTCTAATTAAGAGGGACCATATATGAATCTTTTATTGCTGGCAGTGGAACACAACACGCCATTTAATTATTTCCCGATAGCCCTTCAACTGGTTATAGCAATTGGATTTATTGTTGTGATGATGGGTGTAACACACCTGCTTGGTCCTAAAAGAAAGACACAGGACAAGCTTATTAATTTCGAGAGCGGTATACCATCGGTGGGTAATGCCCGTCAGCCGATGGGTATAAAATATTTCCTTGTTGCCATCCTTTTTGTGCTGTTTGATGTGGAGGTGATCTTCTTTTATCCATATGCAGTAAATTTCCGGTATTTGGGTAAAGATGGCTTCCTGGAAGTAGTGTTGTTTGTTGCATTCTTTTTGTGTGGGTTTATTTACATAGTAAAGAAAGGTGCGTTAGATTGGGAAGATTAAGCCTTGGCCTGATCGGCCACGGATGTGATGTTCATTGTTTTAATTTCAAAAAATTACTCCCTGTAGGGAGAAGGAGGGTTACATTATGCCTCGTCCGGTTCAGTATAATACGAAGATAAAGATGGTGGAGATACCAGATGGGTACTCCGGTCCTGGTTTTCATGCTACATCGTTTGATAAAGTAGTGGGACTTGCCCGCGCTAATTCTCTGTGGCCGTTGCCTTTTGCAACTTCATGCTGCGGTATTGAATTCATGGCCACGATGGGTTCCAACTACGATCTTGGCCGTTTCGGTGCAGAGCGAATGGGCTTTACACCTCGTCAGTGCGACATGTTGTTAGTGGCAGGAACAATTGCTAAAAAAATGGGTCCGATACTTCGGCAGGTATATTTGCAGATGGCAGAACCCCGCTGGGTTGTGGCCATAGGTGCTTGTGCCTGTACCGGTGGTATTTTCGACTCTTATCCTGTGCTGCAGGGAATTGACCAGGTAATACCCGTGGACGTTTATGTGCCGGGTTGCCCGCCGCGGCCCGAAGGAATACTGGACGGGATCCTGAAATTGCAGGACCTCGTGCATAATGAGAGTTTGCGCAGGCGTGGCAGCGATCAGTATAAAGCACTGATGGAGAGTTACGCGATACAGTAACCCCCCCGGCCCCCTGAAGGGGGAGTGCCGGTTCAAGTGCATTGAGCTGTGGTTATTAAATTGAGCTGAAAACAGAGAATTGAGAGTGTTTATAGAACAACATAAAAAATAACATGGAGAAGCCCCTTTCGGGGTTTGGGGTGTCTATGACAAACGAAATAATAAAACAGAGTCTTACTGCGAAGTTTGGCGAATCGCTTACCGAGTGGGAAGAGCAATATGGCCTGCTCACATTCAGGGCTGCTGCTGATATGAACCTGAAAGTGATGCAGTTCCTGTTTGATGATGACGCATTGCAGTTTCGGTTTATGACAGACCTTACCGCAGTTCATTATCCCAACAGGAAAGGAGAGGAATTGTGTGTGGTTTATCACCTGCATAGCCTCACGAACAATGTTCGTCTTCGTTTGAAGGTGTATGTACCCGTTGAGAAGCCAGATGTATATACGGCATCGCAGCTATTTTCTGCTGCAAACTGGATGGAGCGCGAGACCTATGATTTCTTCGGCGTCAACTTTATCGGTCATCCAAACCTGATACGGATATTGAATGTAGACGAAATGGACTACTTCCCCATGCGCAAAGAATATGAAATGGAAGATCCGACAAGAAGAGATAAGGACGATGAAATGTTCGGAAGGTAAATACCCCCGGCCCCTAAAGGGGTACATGGTAGAGGCCATGGGGCTATAGTAAAGTAATTGAGCGATGTGCATTTTAAACAAATTTTAAAAAACAGGGGGAAGCCCCTTCAGGGGTTTGGGGTATGGAAATACAACCACAACAACAACATCATATAAAGCTTTCTGAAGAGTCGCTTCAGAAGCAGACCACTACGCTCAACCTCGGTCCAACGCACCCGGCAACGCATGGTGTGTTCCAGAATATAATGGAAATAGATGGTGAGCGCGTGCTGGAAACCGTGCCTACCATTGGTTATATACACCGTGCTTTTGAGAAGATCGCAGAGCGCCGGCCTTACTACCAGATAACACCGCTTACCGACAGGCTAAACTATTGCTCATCGCCCATCAACAATATGGGATGGCATATGACCATCGAAAAGCTGTTGGGCCTTAAGTTGCCTAAACGTGTAGAATACCTGCGCGTTATAATAATGGAGCTGGCGAGAATTGCAGATCACCTGGTTTGTAATTCGGTTATCGCAGTAGATACCGGTGCCCTTACGCCTTTTACCTATGTATTCCAGTATCGCGAAAAGATCTACGAAATATTTGAAGAGATATGTGGCTCGAGGTTGACAACTAATATTGGCCGTGTAGGTGGGTTCGAGCGCAATTTTACACCCGCATCTTTCAGCAAGCTGAATGACTTTTTGAAGACCTTCCCGAAGGTGATGAAGGAGTTCGAATCGCTGCTTAATCGTAACCGTGTATTCATGGATCGTTGCATTGGCGCTGGTCCTATCAGTGCGGAGCGTGCGTTGAACTATGGCTTTACCGGACCTAATCTTCGTGCCGCAGGTGTGGATTATGATGTTCGGGTGGCAATGCCGTATTCTTCTTACGAAGACTTTGATTTTAAAATTCCGATAGGTACGGTGGGTGATGTGTATGACCGTTTCATGGTGCGTAATGGTGAGATATGGGAGAGCGTTAGCATCATACACCAGGCGCTGGAAAAGATAGACAAAATAGAGAGGGAGTTCCCGGAGCAGAAAGAAATATTTTATGCAAAGGAAGCTGACCATTTTCACATCCCTGCAAAGGAAGATGTGTATACAAAAATGGAAGCGCTCATCTGGCATTTTAAGATAATAATGGGAGAGATAGACGCACCGGCAGGTGAGGTTTACCACTCGGTAGAAGGTGGTAATGGTGAAGTAGGATACTATTTGATAAGTGATGGTGGACGTTCTCCTTATCGCCTGCATTTCCGCAGACCATGCTTCATCTATTACCAGGCATATCCTGAAATGGTGGAAGGCGGTCTGCTTAGTGATGCGATCATAACACTCAGTAGTTTGAATGTAATAGCAGGAGAACTGGATGCTTAATATTAATCAGCGGATTTAAATGATAAAATTTTCAGAGGAAAAATTGAAAGAGGTAAAAGAGCTGATCTCCCACTACCCGGAAGGGAAAGAGAAGAGTGCTTTGATACCGTTGCTGCATATGGCGCAGGATGAAAATGGCGGATGGCTGGATGCGCCTGCGATGGATTATGTGGCAGGGATACTGAACATACTACCTATTGAAGTGTATGAAGTGGCTACTTTCTACAGTATGTTCAATACAAAGCCGGTTGGTAAATATCTGCTTGAGGTATGCCGCACCGGTCCATGTATGCTCAATGGAAGTGATCAGATAATAGACTATATAAAAGAAAAGCTGGGCATCAGTGAAGGGGAAACTACCACTGATGGCTTATTTACTTTGAAGCCTGCGGAGTGTCTGGGCGCATGCGGATACGCACCGATGATGCAGCTTGGCAAAACATATCGCGAACATCTGACAGAAGAAAAAGTAGATAAATTAATAGAAGAATTGAGGGGGCAAGCCAAAAACTAAAGTTATGGCTTACGACCTCGCGCTTGAATTTATATTATCCGGGAAGCCTGCAAGGGTGATGCAACTGCTCACAGACCCGGTACTGATAAGGAAGTGGAGTGGCGGAGAAGCAGTGCTGGAAAATAAAGAGGGCGGCAGATTTGAGATGTTTGATGGGTGGGTGACGGGAACAGTGCTGAAGACAGGTAAAAATGAATTGGCATACACGTGGAAAACGAGTGATTGGCCGGAAGAGACAAAACCAACTGAAGTTCATTATTTATTGAAAGAAGATGAAGCAGGTACGAAGGTGATACTTCACCATACAGGTTTCCCGAACGAAGATGAAATGAAAAGCCACAAAGCAGGCTGGACAGATTTCTTTTTCGACCCGATGGAAGATTATATTTTGATCATTGATAAAAGCTAGGATCGTCTAAAAGGTGACTATTTGAAAGTAAAAGAGAAATGGAAACGCAAAAGGTACATTTTCCGATTTTGATTGAACAGGATGAAGACGCGGTCTATATCGTGTCGTGCCCTGTTTTCAAAGGGTGCCATTCATACGGAAAAACAGTAGATGAGGCGATGAAGAACATTCATGAGGTCATTGAAATGTGCTTACTGGAAGAAAAACCAGACACGTTGAATCATTTTATTGGGTTTAGAGAGATCGAAATGCAAATTGCCGTGTGATGAGTAATAAGCAGGTCGTAGTAACCGGTAAGGAACTGATGAAGCTTCTGGAAAAACTGGGATTTAAGCTTGTACGGGTTAACGGTTCGCACCACAGGCTGAAACATGATGATGGCAGAGTAACAACGGTGCCTGTTCATAAAAACGAAGATCTGCCGAAAGGCTTACTGAGGAAAATAGTAAGGGAAGATTTACAGCTGGAAATGGAGGAATTTGAAAAATTAGTGTTGGGTTTGAGGTAGAATAGGAATAGGAACAAAATGAGATATTTATTAACGATATTGTTGCTCTTTGTAAGTGTTGGTGTATTTGCACAAAAACCCGGACAAAAGAACCTGGGCGAAACGGCAGTAATATTTCACAAAGCGCTGGTTGATAAAGACTCTGTGAAATTGAGAAATTTACTTCTGGATGAGCTGACTTACGGTCATTCGAACGGGTGGATACAGTCGAAAAAGAAGTGATCGGTGATCTGTATAATGGGAAGTTTACTTACCAGGAGATCAATACCGGTGCAGATATGTTGCAGGTTAATGGTGAAACAGGAATTGTGAGAACCGAAATGCAAGTGAAAATACTGATGGAGGGCAAGCCACTGGAATTGAAACTGAAAGTATTGGAAGTATGGCAGTGGAAGAACAAACATTGGGAATTATTTGCGAGACAGAGTGTGAAGATCTAAAAACTTAATAAGAAACATTAAAGCCCCTTTAGGGGTTTGGGGTATGGGCGTAAAACTATTATTAGAACACGATAAGGTAGAAGGCATTCGTTATTACGATGCCTACCGCAAGCATGGTGGCTACCGTGCGGCTGAGAAGGCATTTAAGATGTCTCCGGCTGATATAGTGGAAGAGGTGAAGAAAAGCGGCCTGCGTGGCCGTGGTGGAGCGGGCTTTCCTACAGGTATGAAGTGGAGCTTCCTGGCTAAGCCGGAAGGTGTGCCACGTCACCTGGTATGTAATGCCGACGAATCGGAGCCGGGTACGTTCAAGGACCGCTACCTGATGGAGTTTCATCCGCATCTGTTTATAGAAGGATTACTGATAAGCAGTTTTGCGCTTGGCAGCAATGCAACATATGTTTATATACGTGGCGAGTACGCCTGGATACCGGAAATACTGGAGCAGGCAATAGTTGAGGCAAAAAACAATGGCTGGCTCGGGAAGAATATACTTGGTTCAGGATTTGATTGCGAGATTTATGTGCACCGCGGTGCGGGCGCTTATATATGTGGTGAGGAGACTGCGCTTATAGAATCACTGGAAGGCAAGCGTGGTAACCCCCGCATGAAGCCGCCATTCCCTGCGATACAGGGTGTATGGATGCGCCCGACTGTGGTGAACAATGTGGAGACAATAGCGGCTGTAGTGCCGATCATAAACATGGGTGGTGATGAGTATGCAAAGATCGGTGTGGGTAAATCTACCGGTACCAAGCTGCTCTCTGTGTGTGGCAATGTAAAGAATCAAGGTGTTTACGAAATAGACATGACCATTTCTGTAGAAGAGTTCATCTACAGTGACGAGTATTGCGGTGGAATACCAAACGGTAAGAAACTGAAGGCTTGTATTCCGGGAGGATCATCTGTTCCAATAATACCGGCTAACCTGCTGCTTAAAACGGCAAAAGGCGAAACCCGTTACATGAACTACGAAAGCCTTTCTGACGGCGGATTTGTATCTGGCAGTATGATGGGCTCGGGTGGTTTTATCGTGTTGGACGAAGACCAGTGTGTTGTACGCCATACCATGACACTTGCCCGGTTCTACAATCATGAAAGTTGCGGACAGTGCAGCCCATGCCGCGAAGGCACTGGCTGGATGTATAAGATACTGAAGAATATTGAATACGGAAAAGGTAAGATGAGCGATATAGATCTGCTTTGGGATATTCAGCGCAAGATAGAGGGCAATACGATATGCCCACTTGGCGATGCCGCTGCATGGCCTATAGCTGCTGCCATCCGTCATTTCCGTGATGAATTTGAGTGGCATGTTTTGAACCCCGATGAATCGCAGCGCCGTAATTATGGACTGGCACACTATGCCGATCCTATTCACGTAGCTACAACAGCGTAAAAATAAATATATGGGACTGGTCTACGCAAATATTAGATTATCGAACCCGGTAAAATCCGAACAATCACCTGTTGAGGTAAAAAGTTTGGTTGATAGTGGGTCTACATTCTTATGCATTACTCAACATGTTGCCAATCAGTTAGGTGTAAATGAATTGTATCAGAAAGAAGCCCTGCTGGCTGACGGCACATCAAAGCTAATGCCTTACGTGGGACCGATAAAGGTAGAGTTTGAAAACCGGGTATGTTTTGTTGGTGCAATGGTTTTAGGAGATGAATGTCTGTTAGGAGCGATACCAATGGAAGATATGGATTTGGTAGTTATTCCACGGCTTTTCAAATTGAGCGTAAACCCTGAATCTCCGAATATTGCAAGGGGTAAGGTTAAATAAAAGAGAAAGAACAATGAGTGACCAAACACCAAAATTTAAAGTAACCATTGATAACATCACTATAGAAGTACCAGCCGGTACTACTATTTTGAATGCCGCGCGTATGATAGGTGGAGAGGTTACACCGCCGGCCATGTGCTACTACAGCAAACTGAAGGACAGCGGTGGCAAATGCCGCACCTGCCTGGTAGAGGTAAGCAAAGGGTCAGAGAAAGACCCGCGCCCTATGCCCAAGCTGGTGGCCAGTTGCCGTACTACGGTAATGGACGGCATGGAAGTGAAAAATATCACCTCACCTAAAGTACTGGATGCGCGCAAAGGTGTTGTTGAATTCTTATTGCTCAATCATCCGCTGGACTGCCCGGTTTGTGACCAGGCAGGTGAGTGTGATCTTCAGAACCTGAGTTACGAGCATGGTAATGAGGCTACACGCTACGAATTCAAGCGTCGCACTTTTGAGAAAGAAGATATAGGTCCATACATATCCCTGCACATGACGCGTTGCATCATGTGTTTCCGTTGCGTGTATACTGCCGACCAGCTTACAGACAAGCGTGAGCATGGCATACTGGAGAGAGGTGACCATGCGCAGATCAGCACCATGCTGAACAAGTCGCTGGATCATGACTTTATTGGCAATGTGATAGATGTATGCCCTGTCGGTGCGCTTACCGATAAAACATTCCGATTTAAGAACCGCGTATGGTTTACGAAGCCTGTGGACGCACATCGCGACTGCCCAACCTGTACGGGTAAGGTTCGTCTGTGGATGCGTGGCGAAGAGGTATTCCGAGTTACAGCCCGCAAGGACAAGTGGGGGGAAGTGGAAGAATTTATCTGCAACGAATGCCGCTTCCATAAAAAGGAAACAAAAGACTGGGTAATAGAAGGCCCATCCGCGATCGAGCGCAGCAGTGTTATCGCGCAAGGCCATTATGTTGGGACAATGAAACCACCGGTGTTGATAGATAAGGTGATTGGCAAGCAGCCTAAATTCTTATTAGACATTCATGATGTAAGTGATGTGAACAGACCCGAGGTTCATTTATCAGAGATAGAGGGGCCCGCACATTCAGATGATTTTAAGACTTCTGGTAGTAAAGGAGTCTGATTGAAAAAAAATGGTTTTAAGTACTGAACATATCAAACAAGTTATTTCCGATTTTTTTCTGAAAAAGCCGGTTAAGAAAGTATGGTTATTCGGTTCCTATGCTCGCGGAGAGGCAGATGAGAGTAGTGACGTAGATGTATTAGTTGATATTGAGTATGTACCAGGTATTGCAACAGACTATATTTTTTGGCGTAGTGAACTTGCGGAAAAACTAAATAAGAAGGTGGATATTGTGAGCGCCGGATGGGAAAGTAAATATATAAAACCGTTTATCGACAGAGATAAATTTGTTATTTATGAGAGATAAGATCGGCGATGATGCACGAATTGCCCATGTTATTGAATACATAAATGAAATTGAAACGGCGATTATGGGGGTCAATTACGAGGCATTTTGTGATAATCATGTCCTTCGGATCGCGGTTGTAAAATGGTTAGAGATTATTGGAGAGGCGGCGAATAATATTACAAATGAGACGAGGAATAACTATCCGGGCGTAGAATGGCATAAAATAATAGGTTTGAGGAACATTGTGGTACACGAATATTTCCGGATCGACTTCGGTATAATTTGGGACGCTGCGACGATCTTTCTGTCACAATTGAAAAAAGAGATAAGCACAATAAAACTTGATTCAGACGATAAATTTTTAACTAACTAAAACTACTTTTGCGCCACTATGCTGTTACTTCAAATTGATACAGCGCTTATTATAGAAAAAGTCATCCTCATTTCGGTAATACTGATGGGGTCGTTAGGCATAGCTATGTATGCCACCTGGGGTGAGCGTAAGGTAGCTGCGGTAATGCAGGACCGTATCGGTCCGAACCGTGCCGGTCCGTTTGGTTTGTTACAACCCCTTGCTGACGGTTTGAAACTGTTTTTCAAAGAGGAGATCATTCCAGACCGTTCCACAAGGTTTATTTTCATTCTCGGTCCTTGCCTCGCAATGCTCACCGCGTTGATGACCAGTGCCATTGTACCCTGGGGACCTGACCTCGTTACCGATAGTGGCCGTGTCATATCTTTCCAGGTAGCTGATATTAGCATTGGTATCTTATTTGTTTTTGGCGTTGTGAGCCTTGGTGTGTACGGAGTAATGCTGGGCGGCTGGGCGTCAAACAATAAATTCTCGTTACTAAGTAGTATTCGAGCGGCATCGCAAGCGATCTCTTATGAACTGGCAATGGGTATTAGCCTTATCGCACTTTTAATGCTTACCGGTACCCTTAGCCTTAGGGAGATCGTTGCACAGCAGCATGGTTTCTGGAACGATGGTTATTTTTCATGGAACTTTTTTAAGCAGCCTGTTGGGTTTGTTATTTTCCTTACCTGCGCTTTCGCAGAGCTTAACCGTGCACCTTTCGATCTTCCGGAGTGCGAGAGTGAGTTGAACATGGGTTATCACCAGGAGTATTCTTCTATGAAGCTAGGTTTCTACCTGTTTGCAGAGTACATCAACATGTTTGTCAGCTCCGCTATCATTGTCACCCTGTTCTTTGGCGGTTATAACTTCCCGTTCATGGACAGTGTGCAGCAAGCAACCGCAGCGTACCCTATTTTGTTTGTTCTTATTTGTGTCATGGTTCTTTTGACCAAGGTGGTATGTATGATCCTGTTTTTCATGTTTGTCAGGTGGACGCTTCCTCGCTTCCGCTATGATCAGCTAATGAAACTGGGATGGCGCTCACTGATACCTTTGGCTTTGGTAAATATGTTGATAACCGGGGTGCTGATATTGTGGGTATTTAAAAAGTAGGAGTAATGCTTAGTGTGCAACAGATAAAAGATACAGTTACCGACTATTTTAAAGATAAGCCGGTGAAGAGTGTATATTTATTTGGATCGTATGCAAGGGGAGATGCAAATGAAGACAGCGATGTAGATTTGGGCATTGAAATGGAAGAAACAAGAATGAGTCTGTGGCAGTATGCAGGAATGGCTTTAGGTCTCGAAAACGCTCTTGACAAAAAAATTGATTTGATCGAAATCAAGTTGATGCATAGCTGGGTAAAAAGAAATTTTGAAAAAGACAAAATGGAAATTTACCATGTCTGATATGGATTTGATTAGGGAAATAGAGATATTAACTTATTTGATTGAACAGCTTGATGCTATTATTGCTTTTACAAAAGGATTTGACGAAGAGTTGTTTCTTAGAAATGATTTAGTAAAAAATGCTTCGATGATGAAGCTGTTGGTTTTAGGAGAATACTCTGCGCAAGTCGATGATAAATTAAAGGATAGATTTACAGAAATACAGTGGCAGTTAATCAAAGCAGCAAGAAATTATTACGCGCACGTTTATCGGGGAGTTGATTGGAGAAAGGTTTGGGAAGTCATTGAACAGGAAATACCAGCATTGAAGCCTAAAATTGAACGAATTATTGTGATCTTGGAAAAAGAAAATAATGCAAAAACTAACTAACAGAGCAGTACAGATAGACCGTAGCCCGATGACCTTCGGGGAGCGTGTTTACCTGCCCTCACTGGCAAAGGGCCTGGGCATTACGCTGGGGCATATATTTAAAAAGAAAGCTACTACCAGCTATCCGGAAGAGAAACGTCCGTTCAGCCCGGTATTTCGTGGCCTGCACATATTGAACCGTGATGAGAATGGCGCTGAGCGTTGCACGGCCTGTGGCCTTTGTGCACTCGCTTGTCCCGCAGAGGCCATCACTATGGAGGCCGCCGAGCGTAAAGCCGGCGAAGAGATGCTTTACCGTGAAGAGAAGTACGCAGCTAAATACGAGATAAATATGCTTCGTTGCATATTCTGCGGTTACTGCGAGGAAGCCTGCCCTAAAGACGCTATTTACCTTACTGAGACGATAATGCCTGCAAATTATACGCGCGCAAGTTTCATTTATAAAAAAGAAGACCTGCTCATTCCTAACCCTAAAAAACAGGATAGCAAATAAGTATGGACATCTACGATATATTATTTTGGATTTTGTCTGCGTTCGCTGTTGGTTGTGCGCTTGGGGTTATCCTCAGCCGTAACCCGGTGAACAGTGTGATGTTCCTGATCGGCACTTTTTTCGCAATATCGGGTCATTATATATTAATGAATGCACAGTTCCTGGCTATTGTGAATATTATCGTATACGCAGGTGCAATAATGGTATTGTTTCTCTTCGTTATCATGTTAATGAACCTGAACGCAGATGTGGAACCGCAAAAAGGACAGTTGGTGCAGCTGGCCGGCGTGATCTCGGGTGGTGTTTTGTTCCTTGTGATACTTGCTTCCATAAAAACTGCGAAGACAGAATCGATAGATAAGACCTCTACAGATATTGGCCTGATAGCCGATCTCGGTAAGGTATTGTTTACAAGGTATGTGCTGCCTTTTGAAATTAGCAGTGTTCTCTTTCTTAGTGCAATGATCGGTGCGGTAGTGATAGGTAAGAAAGAAGAGACGAAATCCGTCTCTAAAGAAGACGAATCGGAAATGAAACAATTTTTATAATACTAATCACTACTATAACTGATCAGATGCCGGTAAATTCAACACATTATTTGTTCTTAAGCCTCCTGTTATTTTCCATCGGAATAATGGGTGCGCTTATGCGCCGTAATGCCATCATTATCTTCATGTGTATAGAGCTTATGCTCAATGCCGTGAATTTATTATTGGTAGCATTTTCAAAAATATATGGCGATGCGGATGCCCAGTTGTTTGTATTTTTTATAATGGTAGTAGCGGCGGCTGAAGTAGCGGTGGGGCTGGCGATCATTGTTATGATGTATCGTAAAGTACATTCAGTGGATATTAATATTTTGAACAGACTGAAACACTAAAATAATTTTAATTTTAAAATGGGGAATCTTTCTCAACTCGTCTACTTAGTGCCATTGTTTCCGCTGATCGGTTTTTTGATCAACGGTTTGTTTTGGAAAAGAATGCCTAAAAACCTGGGTGGTATCATTGGCTGCGTTGCAATACTTATTTCCTTTGTTATTTCATTAGGAATATTTCTTGAGGTAAAAAGCCCGGCATATCATGATGAGCCTAAAATTCTGTTTGATTTTATCAGGTCGGGGGACTTCTACATACCATTTGCTTTCCAGGTAGATGCGCTTTCTTCTCTATTCCTGCTCATTATTACCGGCATTGGTTTCCTGATACACGTTTACTCTACCTCTTATATGCACCACGATGAGGGCATGGTAAAGTACTTTGCTTACCTGAACCTGTTCGTGTTCTTCATGTTACTGCTGGTGCTTGGCGCTAATTATGTGATCATGTTCATTGGTTGGGAAGGTGTTGGTCTTTGCTCATACCTGCTCATTGGTTTCTGGTTTAAGAACAGGGATTATACGAATGCAGGCAAGAAGGCATTTATCATGAACCGTATTGGTGACCTCGGTTTCCTGGTTGGTCTGCTGCTAATACTGTTTAATTTCCACACCCTCTCTTATCACGAATTTTTCGATAAACTGCATAGCCCCCAGTCGGTAGTGCCAACCAGTACATATAACTGGATAGCTATTTGCCTGTTTATCGGCGCTATGGGTAAGAGCGCCCAGGTGCCGCTGTATACCTGGCTGCCTGATGCGATGGCAGGTCCAACTCCGGTATCGGCGCTGATACATGCAGCAACCATGGTTACTGCTGGCATTTACATGATCGTTCGTAGCAATGCACTATACGATCTGGCTCCAATGGCGCTTAACCTCGTTGCTACTGTCGGTTTGATCACGGCATTACTTGCAGCAACAATGGCATTGTATCAGAACGACATTAAGAAGGTACTTGCATATTCCACGGTAAGCCAGCTTGGTTTTATGTTTTTGGCTTTGGGCGTTGGCGCTTATACCACCGGCGTTTTCCACGTTATGACCCATGCATTTTTTAAGGCGCTGTTATTCCTCGGCGCCGGCTCTGTGATACATGCTATGGGTGGTGAGCAGGATATTACCCGCATGGGCGGTCTGAGGAAAAAACTTCCAATAACTTATTTTACCTTTTTGATCGGTGTATTGGCAATTTCAGGTTTCCCATTCACTTCCGGCTTTGTATCTAAAGACGAGATACTAATGGCGGTGTATGAGCATAACAAACTTTACTTCTACCTGGCCGCTTTTGCCGCAATACTGACTGCAGTATATATGTTCCGTTTACTGATGTTGGTGTTTATGGGTGGCTTCAGGGGCACTGAAGACCAGGAACATCATTTGCACGAATCTCCTGCTGCTATTACGTTCCCGCTTATTGTTCTGGCTATTTTCTCGCTGGTAGGTGGATTTGTACAATTGCCACATTTGTTTGGAGGACACGATTTCCTGAATGAATTTTTGGCCGGTGCGAAAATACCCGCGTTTGTTCACGAGGACGCATCGACGGCAATGAAGGAGATGACCCTCTTCGGCGCTACAGTCGTTGGACTGCTCATTATATTTATCGGTACCCGCAAAGCCTTCGCTGTTAAACAGTTTGATGGCAACTACACTGGCTTTAGGAAGGTACTTGCTAACAAATGGTATGTAGACGAAATCTATGACGCTACTATAGTAAGGCCGATGGAAGCAATGTCGAATGTACTGGACAAATTTGCTGAGAAGAAGGGTATTGACGGAATTGTTAACGGCGTTGGAAAAACCGTGAAATGGGGTGGTGATCGCCTGCGATTGCTGCAGAGTGGCCAGGTTGGTTTTTACATTTTTATTATGGTGCTTGGCATTGTGATGTTGTTTACACTAAGCTTTTTTTGGATAAAATAAACCCCCTGCCCCTAAAGGGGGTGCAGGGTCAAGGAAATTGAACGGTTAGTTGATAATTGAAATTGTATTTATAAAAATGGGGAAGCCCCTTCAGGGGTTTGGGGTTTTTAAATTAGGAACATGGTTTTATTATTTCTTATACTCATTCCGTTGATCACAGGCATTATGTCCTTTGCTGTAAAAGGCGAAGGGGCAAAGGCGCTTGCGTTATTAAGTTCTATTCTCACGCTGGGAGTTTCAGCTTATATCAGCGGGGCCAACTATTCTGCGCCTATTACCTACAACCATGACTGGATCTCCATACTTGGCACCCAATTCAGCCTGGCTGCAGACGGTATGAGTAGCATGCTCTGCCTGCTTACCGGCATCGTAGTGATGGTGGTAATGATATCCAATGTAAATAAAGAAGTAGAAAGCCCCGGGGCATTTTATGGTTTCCTTTTGCTTTCGCAGGCGGGGCTGATGGGTGTTTTTCTTGCTTCTGATGCCCTGGTTTTTTACGTGTTCTGGGAACTTGCGCTCATACCGGTTTACTTCCTATGTTCACGTTGGGGTGGCGAAAAGCGCATCGCCGTCACTTTCAAGTTTTTCATTTACACATTTGTAGGTAGCCTTATGATGTTGGCAGGGCTAATTTTCCTGTCTATGCAGACCCAGGGCCTGAGCAGTTATTCATGGGCAGATATTACACGTGCCGGGGCTGCATTGCCTCCTGCTACACAGCAATGGCTTTTCTGGCTCATTTTCATAGCCTTCGCTATCAAGATGCCGATCTTTCCATTTCATACGTGGCAGCCCGATACATACGAGCAGTCTCCTACCCCGGTTACCATTATTCTGAGCGCGCTTATGGTGAAGATGGGACTCTACGCAGTACTCCGCTGGTTATTACCCGTATTGCCTGCCGGTGTAGCTTATTGGTCAGATACTGTGGTGGTGCTTTCTGTGATCGGCATCATCTACGCGTCATGCATCGCCATTGTGCAAACAGACATGAAGCGACTTGTGGCTTATTCGTCTATTGCGCATATGGGACTGATGGCTGCCGTAGCGTTCTCTCATAGCAATATCGGTATGCACGGTATAATGGTGCAGATGTTCAACCACGGCATCAACATCACCGGAATGTGGCTTATTGTAAGCATGGTGGAGAATCGCTGGGGTACCCGCGATATGACAAAGCTTGGCGGCATGGCAACTTCTGCACCTAATATGGCAATTGCATTTGTTATCATTTCTCTGGCCAGCGTTGCACTGCCGCTTACCAATGGTTTTGTTGGTGAGTTCATGTTGTTCAATGGGCTGTTCTCGGGTACCGAGTCAAACCATATTGTAGTAATGGTTGTTGCTGGCCTGGGCATCATCCTTGGTGCGGTGTATACCCTGAACATGATACAGAAAACTGCTTATGGCTCAACTGTGAAAATGGTGATCGCCAAAGATCTGAGTATGAATGAGTATGTGGGACTGGCTATCGTTATCATACTGATCATATTCCTTGGTGTATATCCAAAACCACTTTTGGATCTGACCTATAATATTGCGGGTATGATCGTGCCGGGTCATTAACCCCCCTCCCGATAGCCATCGGGACAGAAAGGGGAGTGCTTTGATCAAGGTCATGGACAGTTGGTTAATAATTGGGAAGTGGTTAGTTGAAATGTAGTGAAGAAATAATTTAAATAAGAGAAAGCCCCTTTAGGGGTTTGGGGTTTATTTTTTATTAATAAAAAACATGGGGAAGCCCCTTTAGGGGTTTGGGGTATATGAAGGCAATTATTGCTACAACTGTTTTTGGTATTGTCATGATGTTTGCCGGTCTTATGGTGAACAATAAGAAAAGCGTGGTTACAATTGCCACCCTGCTCTTTATTGCTTTGCTTGGCGTGAACATCTGGGACCTTGCAACTATATCTTCCAATGCACCGCAATTGCTGTTCAGCAATATGTTGCGTGTGGAGCACTACTCACTTTGGTTCAACACGCTGATGACGGGTTGTTCGGTCCTCTATGTGTTATTGATGGGCAAGGAGATACAAAAAGTGGGTTCGCACGTTGCCGAATATTTTGCACTTATCTTCTTTATCCTTTGCGGGCTCTACATTCTTTCTACATACAATAATCTGCTCATGCTGTTCATCGGCATCGAGATACTATCCATACCTCAATACATACTTGCTGGCAGCGACAAGCGCAATCTTAAGAGTAGTGAGGCATCACTCAAGTACTTCCTGATGGGTGCATTCTCTACCGGTATACTGCTGATGGGCATTGCATTGCTTTATGGTGCAGCCCGTACATTCAACATAATGGATATGGTTAGTGTTTTGCATAGCGATGCACTTAACCCGCTCGCACTTGCGGGTATCATGTTCATTATGATTGCCATGAGCTTCAAGGTTTCTGCAGCGCCTATGCACATGTGGACACCGGATGTGTATGACGGAGCGCCAACACCGTTCACTGCTTACATGGCCACAATAGTTAAGGCATCTGCGTTTTTTGCCTTTATCCGTTTGTTCCAGGTGTCTTTTAATAGCCTTAGCGACCATTGGACTTTAATACTTGCCATTATCACAGCCGCTACATTGCTGGTAGGTAATGTCACCGCTGTTTTCCAGCAGAGCGTAAAGCGCATGCTTGCTTATTCGTCCATTGCACAGGCAGGTTTTATGCTTTTTGCAGTTCTTGCTATTAACAAGTTTGCCTGGCAGGGTATTATTATTTATGCAGTTGCGTATTCCGTGGCTACAATAGGCATATTCTCTGTGCTGGTAAAGCTGAAGGATTATACCTATGACGGCTTTAATGGCCTGGCTAAGAAGGAGCCCTTACTTGCTTTTACCGCGTCTATTTTCCTCTTCTCGCTGGCGGGCATTCCTCTTACCGGTGGGTTTATGGCTAAGTACTATGTGTTGCTTGCTGTGGTGCAACAGGGCCATTTACTGTGGCTGGTAATCTTTGGTTTGCTGATGGCTGCCATTAGTGTGTATTACTACTTCCGCGTTATTATTGCCATGTATTTTAAAACAGGCACGCCCGAGTTCACCTCACCAGTAACTATGGGCGACAAAGTGATGCTCGTTATCACCTGCATCCTGGTTTTACTCATAGGTATTTTGCCGCAATTGCTCCTGAACAGGATTATTGCTTAGCTTTTTAAAAATATCCACGCAAACCTTCGTTTTTGTTAATTAGGGCACTCGACTGCCCTAATTAATACAAATTAGGGCAGTCATCTACCTTAATTATCATTTTATTCCTATTTTTGTAAATTAGGATACCAGACTGCCCTAATTAATATAAATTGCGGCACTAGGCTGCCCTAATTAACACTTTATGGATATTCATCGGCTGCTTCAGCATCAGATTGAGAAGCAAATAGGTAAGCAAAAAGTGATCATGCTATACGGCACGCGCCGGATAGGCAAGACAACTATTATAGAAAACATAGCTGCACAGCATGGTAATGATGTATTGATGCTGCAAGGTGAAGACATGCAGGTGGCAGAGCTATTGCAGAAGAGAACGATCGCTAATTATCGTAAGCTGACGACCGGGAAGAAAATAATTATCATTGATGAGGCGCAGGCTATTCCCGAGATTGGTAAAATTCTGAAACTGATGATAGATAATGTGAAAGGGATCACTATCATAGTTACCGGAAGCAGTAGTTTTGACCTGGTATATAAGACCGGTGAGCCGTTAGTTGGTCGCAATATCGTTTATCAGCTATACCCGGTCGCACAGTGCGAACTGGCAAAAACGGAGGACTTCATTTCCACTAAAGGTAACCTGGAGCAGCGACTGATATATGGTAGCTACCCTGAGTTATGGCACCTGGAAAATGCAGATGAGCAAAGAGACTATTTAAAACAATTGGTGAACAGCTATCTGCTTAAAGACCTGCTGATCATAGAAAACGTAAAAGGCGCTGAAGTGCTGTATAAGTTACTGCAAATGCTTGCATGGCAGGTAGGCAGCCAGGTAAGCACTGTGGAGCTGGGCAATAGTCTGCAAATGAATAAAAAGACGGTGGAACGCTACCTGGATCTGCTCACTAAGGTATTTATCATTTATCCGCTATCGGGTTATAGCGGCAACCTGCGCAAGGAAGTAACAAAAAGTAAAAAATGGTACTTCCATGATAACGGCATACGCAATGCGCTGATCAATAATTTCAGCCCATTGCATGCACGCAACGACATAGGCCAGCTATGGGAGCAGTATGTGATGAGCGAAAGGCTGAAGTACAATAGTTATAAAGGCTACCACCCGCAATACTTTTTCTGGCGCACCTACGATGGGCAGGAGATAGACCTGCTGGAAGTAAATAGCCGGCAGCAGTTGCAGGCTATAGAGTGCAAGTGGCAGAAAGGGAAAACCAAAACGCCCATGGCCTTTGCAAAAGCATATCCCGATGCTGATTTCACGGTATTGGATCAGGACAATTATCTGGAGTGGGTAACGGACTAGGGAGCACTATAGTATTAACTCAGCAAAAATTCAATTGCCCTCGGATAATAAAAATGCTCCAGCCTGTGAATACGTGTTGCTAATTCATCGGGAGTATCTTTTGCCTGTACAGGGCAGCGTGCCTGCAATATAATGTTGCCATCATCATACACTTCATTTACATAGTGTATGGTTATTCCCGACTCTTTTTCTTTTGCAGATACAACGGCATTATGAACATGGTGGCCATACATACCCTTGCCACCGTAGCCCGGCAGCAATGCCGGATGTATGTTGATGATCTTGCCATGGAATGCAAGTACAATTGATGCAGGTACCTTCCACATAAAACCCGCCAGTACTATCAGCGAAGGCTTATAGTCGTTCATTTGCTCAATGAGCAGGGTCCCGTTCAGTGTTTGCTTGTTAATAATGAGAAAGGGTATCTCCTCTCTCTTTGCGATATCCAGCACTCCTGCATCCGCTTTATTGCTTACTATCAGCGACACCTTTGCCTTGCCGTTTTGCTTGAAGTAGGTGATGATAGCAGCCGCATTGCTGCCGGCCCCTGATGCGAAAATTATGAGTGAGTGCATAAACAGTGATGAGCCGCAAAAATAGCGAATGTGATGTGGAAACATTAAGTTTGTTATGCACTAATTTGAATTGGCTCATGAATAAATCAAGACTTGAAGCATTCAGCGATGGTGTATTTGCCATCATCATTACTATTATGGTACTGGAGCTCAAGGTTCCGGAAGGCACTGAATGGGTAGTGGTTAAACCATTGTTGCCGGTATTCGGGAGCTATATACTCAGTTTTGTATTTGTGGCCATATACTGGGTAAATCACCACCACCTTATGCATACTATAAAGAGGGTAAATTCACGTATAATGTGGGCCAACATTCACCTGCTTTTCTGGCTGTCGCTTATCCCATTTGGTACCGGCTGGATGGGTGTTAACAGCTTTGATAAAGTTCCGGTTGCTGCTTACGGCTGTATTGCGATTTTTAGTGGCATTGCATTCACCATACTGAGCAATGAGATCTGCCGCACCTACAAGGAACAAACGCCCCTAACGAGAGCGCTTGCAAAAAGCAATGTCAAAGCAATATGGTCTACAGTTTTGTATGCGGCAGCAATTCCATGTGCCTTATTCATACATCCGGCTGTGTCAGCAATATTATTTGTCAGCGTGTCGGTAATGTGGCTTATTCCCAGCAAGGCAATAGAGCTTGCCCTGAGCGATGAATAGGCAAGGTGTCCCCTTTTTGGCAGAATGGAATTTGGATTTTTCTCTTTGGTTAATTGCTATTACTGGCAAAGGTCTTTTATTTTCTTAAAGGCGCTCATGCTACCCAATTCCTTTGCACGTCTCAGGTCATCGCATACTTCTGCACGATGCCCCAGTAAATAATTTTCCATAGCCCGGTTATAATAAGCATCAGCGTCATTTGGCCGCACGGCTATTATACGCGTATAGTCTTCAATAGCGCCCTTATAGTCTTCCACAGCCACTCTCAGCCGTGCACTTTCGTAATATGCAGCCACTAGCCTTGGGTTCACCCTTACTGCTCTTTCATAGTCCGCTATGGCCCCATTGTTGTCGCCCAGCCTGCTTTTTGCCACACCCCTGCTATAGTATACCTGTGCGTGTTTCGGTGATATTGCTATTGATTGTGAATAATCGGCTATCGCACCCTGGTTGTCGCCTGCCGCCAGCTTTGCGTTGCCACGGCTTGTATAGGCGCCGTCATTCTTCGGGTCCATGCTTATGGCTTTACTGTAGTCTTCATATGCACCCTTAAAATCTTTGCTCCTGGCTCTGGCCAGGCCCCGGTTCAGATAAGCATTGGCGTTATCGGGGTTCAGTTCTATTGCCTTTGAATAGTCACCTACTGCCGCACCATAGTCCTGGGCATCAAATCTTGCCAGCCCGCGATGATAATATGCATCAGCATTTTTCGGGTTCAGGTCTATTGCTTTTGTATAATCGGCAATCGCTCCTTTGTAGTCTTCAAGCCGGTACCTGGCTACACCCCTGGCATAATAGGCGCCATTGTTCTTTGCGTCAATATCTATGGCTTTACTATAATTGCTGATGGCGCCGGTATCGTTTTGTTGTTTAGCCACTACGTTCCCCATTTTCACATACGCATCCGCAGCTTTTGGGTTCATTTGTATAGCCAGGCTATAATCTATTATAGCGTTCGAATCATCGTCAAGTGCAGCCTTTGCATCGCCTCTTCTTTCGTAGGCAGGAGCATATTTTGCGTCCATATCAAGCACTTTGGTATAGTCGGCAATTGCTCCTTTGTAGTCATGCAGCTCAAATTTTGCATTAGCACGACCATAGTATGCTACGGTATCGTTCGCTTCTATTTTTATTGCTTCAGTATAGTCAGCAATAGCGCCTTTATAGTTTTGGTGGTTATACTTTTCGGTTCCGTTTATCTCATAGATCTTGCTTCCCTCGTTCTTGCAACTAATCATAGCGGCAAAACCTGCGATAAAAAACAATGCCTTTTTCATATTTTCCAGTTTAGCTAAAAATGGTGGGGTATAAATATAATGAAAACAAACGGAGTTTGTGCGTCCGAAAGGCTGAATTCACTTTAATATTACCGGCAGGCTAATAATTGGTAATCAAAAGGTGCTCGGCATATTTATTATTCCTGTTCATGAAGCTTACGAGATAGGTTTTATCAAATGTCCTGATATTAAGACCCTGATCGAAATAAAGCTGCTTCATTAATGAGGTACTCTTTATCAGCAACATCCATTTTGCGCTGCATTCATTTATAAGAAATTCAGAAAGCCGCACCTGGTCTTTTTTGGTAAATTCATTTTGCGAGTAAGTGCTGAATTCACTATCATAGGGCGGATCAAGGAAAATAAAGTCACTGTCTCCGGGGCAGTGCTTTTTAAGAAATTTCTCAAAATCCAGGTTCTCGATGGTCGTCGCATTGATCCGCGCTTGCAGTGGCTCGGATTTTAAATAGTTCACTTTTTTCTTCAGGTTCTTACCGTTATATCCAATACCACCATAAGGAACATTAAACTGGCCGGAAGCGTTATACCTGAACATCCCGCTGTATGCGAAGTTTCGGATAAAGAGAAAAATAGCGGATGCAACAGGAGAACTCACCTCGTATTTTGAAAGGTTATTGTAGATATGCCGGAAATGCATGTAACATGCACTCTTTAATGCTGTTTCTATGTTATCTGCAATGTCTTTGTCAGGCAACAAACTTTTTCTTTCCTCCAGTTGCTTCATCCGTTTCATCTTCCGGAATAGATTAAGCTGTAGTTCTTTTAAAAAGTAGGTGTTGTTAAAATTGAGTGATCCTGAAAACATCCCATTGAACTTTACTGAATTGGCGGATACAAAATCTGATAACTTTTGCCGGAGAACATCTTCGGTAATGTTCCCTTTAGAGTAGGCCTTATAGATCTTTACAAGAACCGTGTCATTGTGCGCAATCATATCAGTAAGCAGTTGCCAGTTGTGAACTATCTCATCGACAGTCTTAAAAAATAGGATCCGGTTATCATCACCTATGCTCCTATACAACCCGATCAGTTCCTCAGACCTGTCGTTGATAAAATAGCTATTTGCCGTAACGGCCATGTAAACTGCGCCGCCACCAACAAATGGTTCGTAATAGTTCTCAATTAATGCCGGCACATTCGGAAGGATATATTTTAGCTCCTGTGCTTTTCCCCCGGCCCATTTTACAATAGGTGAGCGTTTTACAATGGGTAAAGGAAGTGCGCCTGTCATTTAGATGTATGAAATGAGTACGCATCAAAAATACACTGTATCTGCACAATACTCAGTGCAGAATTATTTTCAGATATCCTACAGGCTATTCTGGAGATGCTATTTTCCTGCCTGGGCCAGGTAGTCTATGATATTCTCAGGTTCTATTTTTGTCGACTTATTTTCAGACTTTGTCCAGATCTGAAAACCAAGTTTATATACAACATCAGCAGGGCCGGCCGGCAATAGACCAATTTTCATTCCCTTTGATACGGCATCGCCTTTTTTTACAAGTGCCGACTTAAGGTTTTGATAAACAAAAAAGCTATCATTAGCCTGTATCATAATTGTATAACTTTCGGAAACTGAAAAAGTGCCTGCCACAGTTCCGCCTGTTATTGACAAGACGTCAGGCTGCTCAGAATAAATGCTCACTGTCGGATCGGGTAGTTCTACAATCCGTTTGTTGCCAGCCGAGCGGGCATCAACCAATGTATATCCATTTATAACGGGGGAATTTTTCAAATATACAACATTAGCTTCCCGCTGACTAAATGCAGCTATCGGCAGCATCAAGGCTACCAACAATATCAATAAATTTGAGCGCTTAACGCACATAAGTTCATTATTTAAAAGCTAAAAATATAAAACGTCATTCAAAATAAATTACTCTGCTTCGAAAAGGGGAAGTGAAACAAAAAAGCGC
The DNA here is from genome assembly GCA_947476485.1 of Chitinophagaceae bacterium. Taxonomy (GTDB): domain Bacteria; phylum Bacteroidota; class Bacteroidia; order Chitinophagales; family Chitinophagaceae; genus Nemorincola. Next base: position 36,905 of record CANJQU010000002.1, on the reverse strand, counting down.
CTTTTCAAGTCATCCAAATATTCCGCATTATAATGGATTGTACAAAACTACAAAATAATAATGTACTTCTGTACAACCAGGAGCCCATACTATGAATCACCTGATCATTGGTTAAATTCGTAGTAGTTTATGAAGAAAGCACTCCTATTCCTGTTTATGCTGCCGGCCGCCGTAAATGCGAAAGTAGCCCGCATAGATAGTTTATTACGGGTACTTGAACTTTCAAAGACGGATACAGACCGGGTTAATATTTATAATGAACTAAGCAGGGCAACTATTGAAATTGATTCGCTCCAGGCCTTGCAGTATGCGAACAGGGCGATCGCCCTTGCGGAAAGGACGGGATACGTAAAGGGAAAAATTAACGCGCTATACGATCTTGCAGACCTTTACGACTTCCATGCATCGTATAAACGGGCCGGGCAATACTATCTCGAAGGATTAAGACTTGCGAAAGCGGCACATCTGGTAAGAGAATTGTCTACAGGCTATCATCACTATTCGCTGGTGCTTCGCGATCTCGGTGACCCTAAAGGATCATTGCGGTATAACGATAGTGCGCTGGCCACATATGTATTGCTTAACGATTCCGACCGGATGGCGGTCATATACACCAACATAGGCAACAATTTTAAAAACCTCGACCAGTTTGACACCGCCATACGATACCATCTGCTTTCGCTCAACTACTACCAGCGCAAAAACAACTATCTCGGCGTGGCCCGCGCCTACAACAATATAGGTGTCATATACCTGCGTATGAGAAATGATGCGCTGGCTTTACCACAGTTCGAGAAAATGTTGGCACTGTCAATACAGGCAGCGGATACCACGTTTATAGCAAAGGCATACGAAAATATCGGGGCATGCTATGTGAACTTGTCACAGGATAACAAGGCGCTGGTATACCTGCGCAAGGCGTATGACCTGCAAAAAAAGCGGAATAATAAGCGCAGCATGATAATTGTGCTTACAAATATCGTTGCCTCGCTTAACAACACAAAGGCATACAGCGAGGCTATAGACGTAAGCAAGAAGGCCATAGCGTTGAGCATAGAGACAGAAGACAATGTAAATCTCGCCTATAGCTACAAAGGACTTGCCGAAGCATACTTCAGGGCAAAAAACTACAAGGAGAGCGAACAATACTTAAGTAAGGCATTGGCCATCGCCAACAGAGAGAACGAAACAGATCTTTTCCAGGAAATATACACGCTGTTCGATGCGCTTTATGCCGGACAGGGAAATTTTAAAAAGGCCTACGAATATAAGGCACTGGCCACCAGGCTTAAGGACAGTATGATGTCTGTGGAACGGAATGAAAAAATAGCAGCGCTGCAAACAAAATACGAAACTGAGCGAAAGGAAACAGAGCTCGCAGAAGCGAGGGCAACAAACGCACAGAACGCATTGATTCTGCAGCGGAGAAGCGGGCTGCTGATCATCTCAGTAAGTATGGCGGGCATGCTCGTCATAGTACTTGTGCTCGTTTTCCGCAATGCACGCCTGCAACGTGCCCGTTTGCAAAAAGAAGCTGATCTGAGCTTGCAGATAGCCAGCATAGAGGCCCATAATCAGTTGCAGGACGAGAAACTACGCATATCCGGCGAGCTACACGACAATATAGGCTCACAGCTCGCATTTATTCATTCTTCTCTTTCTCATGCTGATTCCAGGCAACCGCACATAGTACTGGAGGAGATGCAAAAAATGACCCTCAACACTATGCGCGAGCTGCGAAGGACGGTATGGCTCATCAATAAGAATGAGTTTCAGTTAGGTGAATTTGTGCTTAAGGTAAAGGAGTATGCCGCCCAACTGCATTCTTTAAAACCGGTTATTAATGTAAATGTAGCGGGCGACAGCGGTGATCTGCTACTGAGCGCAACTACGGCCACCAACCTTTTCCGTATCATACAGGAGGCTATCAGCAACGCGCTCAAGTATGCACAATGTAACCTCATTACTGTTGACATCGACAATACAACGCCCGGTGTACTTAATATCACCGTATGCGACGATGGCGGTGGCTTTGAACACACGGAACAGCAGACCGGATTCGGATTGAAGAATATAATGGTACGTGTAAATAAACTGAATGGCACATGCAATATTGAGTCGGCGAAAAATAAGGGTACTTCAATTCATGTAAGTATGCCGCTTTCATAAAAGCGACAAAATAGTACTTTCCTCGTATTTTTATTATGTAGTAATAGGTACACCTTTGTAGTACATACCAGATATATGATCCGTTCCATCGCCATAGCCGAAGACAACAGTTTTGCACTCAAAAGCGTGCAGGACAAACTGGGTGGCTATAATGATATGAGGGTCGATCTTGTAGCATTCAATGGCGAAGAGCTGTTAAAAAAATTGCCCTGGCACCCTATAGACATCATACTCATGGACATAATGATGCCAACTATGAACGGTATACAATGCACCGAAGAGGTGAAGAAAAAATACCCGGATATCAAAATACTGATGCTGACGACTTTTGATGATGATGATAAAATATTTGACGCAATAATGGCCGGAGCTTCCGGTTACCTGCTTAAAGAAGAGAGCGCCGAATACCTGCACCGCTCTATACTGGAAACAATGGAAGGTGGCGCAGCAATGTCTCCCGGCATTGCTTTCAAAGCGCTCAACCTGATACGGAACCCTCAAAATATCAAAGCTGGTATCCCTGCGCACTATGGCCTTACAGCACGGGAGATAGAGATCCTTGAGCACTTAAAGAGCGGTCTTAGTTATGAAATGATCGCCGGTAAGCTATTCATCAGCCCGGGAACCGTGCGTACCCATCTGCAGAATATCTACAGCAAACTGCAGGTGAGCAACAAGATCGAGGCCATCAGGAAAGTTTCGAAAAACCGTTTCTCCTGATTGATGAGTAAGTTTATAAACCTGGATAACAGGCTTGCAACGAGTTATTGGAATTGCTGTTCGCAATACCCGGATTCGACAACTTTAAAAAATTGCAGAATTCAGAAGCATACAACATACCTCTGTCATTGTAAGAAAACCCCTCCAAAAAATACGTATTTCCTCGTATTGCACGAGACTACGGATTGATAGACATTTGTGTATCATTAATAGGCTAAAAACACCGTTATGAAAACGACAAAATACATTCTGTGTATCGGCATGCTGCTGACAGGTATTATTGCTAAGGCGCAATCTGTATCTTATAGCCTGGTCGAATCCGACCCCGATCTATACAAGCGCACTGCCTTACACCTCGGTCTGCTTAATTTTGATACCTACAACGGAATGAGTGTTGGCGGCATCTTCAAACTGGAAACGGTTATCGCTGACCGGATCATGCCCTGGGTAGAAGTTCGCCCCTCATGGCTCGATGCTGCAACTCATCACGTGGTATCCGGTTATCCCACTGCTGTAGGAGGTATCAAAAAGCAACTGGTCACTGATTTTGGTGGTGCGTTCTTTTTTGTCAATAAGAACAGGAAGAAGAATGTAAAAGTGGTGCTCAGTTCCTCTACTAGCAGTTCAGGGCGCTGGACAAGGACCTCTACACACTATGTAATGATACCCAGCGAGGTAAAGCGAATGTTTGGTGTAAGAGGAGGAATATATAACAACCGTCGCGTGCTGGAAATGGACGAAAGCGCACATCCCTTTTATCACTACAAGAGCTTGAATGGGCAGATCGAGGTCCCCATTGAAAATGTAGGCCAGGGAGGATCTGTCGGCCCTACCGGGGAATATTACAAGCCGTTGCCCATGGCCCATATCATGGATTTTTACGGTGGGCTGCACTTCCGAAAGGTCACCAATACCATTATCCGCACAGGCGGTCGTAAGCGTTCCAACACCCGTATCCTTGACTTGTTTGCCGATATAATGACTGCCCCTGTAGTCTCTATTTCCAATGTAGTCGACAATAGTGGCCAGGAATGGAAGATTGTTCCCCAATCCGGCGCTATAAAGCGGATAGGCTGGCGGGCTGGCTTCATATCTCATAGTTCCAGGGCGGTAGGTTTTGAATTCTCGGTAGATTTTGGGCAGAAGCCGGGACCTATGCTGGGCAGATCCTTTCTCAATAATGGCACCTATATCTCATTATGCATGGGATTAAAGATAGCATCCGGCAAAAGTATCAATGTGAAGCATAAAAATGAGGGAGACAAAGGATAAGTAAGCCTCGGGGACAATCATCCCCCTTTTTCGTAGAGTCGTTCGACTGTGCTAATTTTGCACTCATGAAGAAGGTAGTAGCAATGGTGATGTGGATAATTGCGATAGCAATATGCCATTCATTCACTGCTATGAGGATACCCGCTAATGAGCTCTCGTTCAAAGGCAGCCCCACAACGCGTGAGCAGCTTGGCGAAAAGTTGTTCTTCGAGAAAAAGCTTTCTGCTACCCGCACCCTGAGTTGTGCATCATGCCACATACCCGCCCATGGATTTGCAGATACGCTGGCGTTCAGCAAAGGCGTACACGGCCATAAAGGTAAGCGCAACGCGCCATCTTGCACCAACCTGGGCAGCAGACCCTACTTTTTCTACGATGGCAGGGCCGCCACGCTGGAAGAGCAGGTAAAATTCCCCATCGAGGATACGCTGGAAATGGGCTTGCCCATAGCGGAGGCTGTAAAGCGCCTGCAGGCTGATAAAGACTATGTGCAATCCTTCACGCAGCTATTCGGAAGTGGACCTACAGAGCAAAATCTTAAGGAAGCGATAGCTGCATTTGAGCGTACCCTCGAAACTTCGCACACGCCTTTCGACCGCTACATGGCCGGCGACTCAATGGCCATATCCGCATCTGCTATACGTGGCCGCGAGATCTTTATGGGAAAGAAAGCTAAATGTTTTGATTGCCATTTCTCACCCGATTTCACCGGCGATGAGTTCCGCAATATTGGTTTGTATGATGGGGTGAAGTTCAAGGATGCCGGGCGTTTTGATATCACACACAACAATGCCGACAAAGGAAAGTTCAAAGTGCCGGGCCTGCGCAATGTTGCGGTCACGGCTCCCTATATGCACAACGGCATGTTCAAAACCCTGAAGGAAGTGATCGAATACTACAATGATCCTTATAAAATAGTAGCAAAGCCGGTGAACGCAGATAGCTTATCCAAAAAACCATTGCATCTCACAACGAGAGAAAAGCAAGACCTCGAGAATTTCCTGCTCACACTTACCGACGACAGATTTGTAAAAAAGTAGGCGGTTTTAGTTGGTCGCGGTATTGCTGCTCTTGCTGATTTGAATCCTGCTGCTTACAAAATAAACGATAGCTATCATCATCGAGAAAACAACAGCATTAAAAATGAGATTCGCCGTCTCTATTTCCTTACCCATTTTGAGAAACATCAGGATCGGGAACACGACCGCACATACCAGCAATATCGCATACCGGTATGCAGTGCCCATTCGCACAAGCCGTACCATTGATACCAATCCGTGAAACACCACAGCGAAGAATAACGAAACAACCAGCATGCCCGGTTTGAAAAGATCACCTACTCCCTTCGTCTTGCTGTCGAGCAGGCACACCAGCATGCCCAGCGCAAATGCGGTGCCGAAAGATACCAGGAATGAGCGCACAGACGCGCTTGCGGCAAATGATGCAGCCAGCAGAACGATACTAACTAAGAGTGTAGCAACCATATGTAAATTTATTAAACGCATAGCAAACAAAAAAATTGTATGCGCGGCTGCCGGAATCTTTTAAAACGGGAAGAAGAGTGTGGCTTGCTGCAATTGCCGTAATTTTAGATGAAGCACTCATCCCTATGATCGATAACGAACATACCAAAAGTACGCATGCCGAAGCACCCGAACCGGGGGCATCCAAATTCAAGAAACCTGTCTGGCGGTTTACTAAAGACCTTGTACTCATTATCGCTGGCATTTTTTCAGCCGCTTTTGGCTTCAAGGGTTTTCTGCTCACCAATCATTTTATAGATGGTGGCGCCACTGGTATATCCCTGCTTATATCCTCTCTTACCGGTGTGCCGCTCTATATCCTGCTTATCGGCGTCAACATTCCTTTCGTGATCCTGGGTTACAACATCGTTGGCAAAACATTTGCAATAAAGACAGCGCTCGCCATTTGTGGCCTTGCCCTTGTAGTTGCCACCGTCAAGTTTCCGGATGTCACAAACGATAATCTGCTGGTCGCGGTCTTTGGCGGTTTTTTCCTGGGCACCGGTATAGGCCTCTCCATGCGCGGCGGTGCCGTGCTCGACGGAACCGAGATACTCGCCATCTACCTTAGTAAAAAACTAGGTACAACAATTGGCGACGTTATCATCATTATCAATGTGCTTATTTTTTCTGCTGCCGCCTACTTCCTTTCCATCGAGATAGCGCTATACTCAATGATCACCTACCTGTCTGCCTCCAAGACGCTGGACTTTATAATTGAAGGAATAGAAGAGTATACCGGTGTCACCATCATCTCCCCGCGCACAGAAGACATCCGCAAAATGATCATTGGCACGATGGGCCGCGGCGTAACCATATACAGTGGCAAAAGTGGCTATGGTAAAACCGGCGAGGCTGCCGAAATTGACATTGTCTATACGGTTATTACCCGGCTGGAGCTAAACAAGCTGAAAGCGGAGATAGACAAGATAGATCCTAACGCATTTGTCGTGATGAGCAGTATCAGGGACACTAAAGGCGGAATGATAAAGAAGCGTGCGATATAGTACCCTTTAGGGTTGGATGAGTTTTAAATCTTCGCTTCAAAATACTCGGATATATAAAATGGACTGCTCCGTTAGGAGCTACCGCTTTGTAGCCCTGATAATTTAAATTAGGTACGTAGCCCCTTAGGGGCTGCCCAATTCGCGAAGATTGGAATTGCACCCTTACGATCTTGCGTGCCAATAGTTTATTCATTATTGTATATTTGTAAATAATCATTATTTTATGGGCAAGTACTTGTTTATCCCCCTTATCCTGGCCATCACCATGGCGGCATGTGTGAAGCCGGCAACCAACAACAATAATAACAACACAGGCCCGCGCCTTCGGTTCGTGCTGAAGCTGGACTCAACGCAGGCCCGGCTGGATGCGTTTGGCAACCCGGCGATCATGCCGTCTAATCACCGGGCGCAATCGCCGAAGTTCAACAGTTTTGGTGCACACTACATAGAGCTGGCCCCTAACGATCTCACCGGCGTAGGCGCAGGCACGGTGCTGTATGTGACCCATACGGTTCCCACTGCGGCGGTTACGGTTGGTAGCAGTACATTTACCAATGCGATTGACTTCGACTCGCTGATCCTCAAGAACAGCGGCGGCGAAATATTCTCCGTTCCTATCTCGCAGGTGAAACCCGGCAGCTACAAGTGGTACCGCATGTCGGTGGCGTACCAGAACTATGATGTGAGTTATGTGATAAAAGCCGGCACCACCGTGAACAGCTATACATTCCCGGGCGATTATTTCGGCACCGGTACACTGGCTTCGTTCGTTGGTTTCCAGACCTACATTAATTCTTATGCCCTGAAGACACAATCTGTAGCTGTAAATGGCCCCAAGATGCAGGGCTACTGGGGTTTTGAGTCGCCATTTATTTATGCAGGCACCACTTATACGACCACCCCTACACAAGGCCAGGCGCCTGCCGGGGCTACTACAGTTGTGAACCCCATCTTCGCCAGCTCGCCCATACCACAAGGGTCCTGCCTGGTCACCGGCCAGTTCAGGAACACATCAAACGCTGCGCAGAACCTCGTTATCACCGGCACAGAAACCGCTGACATCACCGTTGTTGTATCTATGTCCATCAACAACAGCTTTGAGTGGCAGGAAAATTCCGGCGACACTTACTATTGCCCGCTCAATGGCGATGTCGTTACCGACATGGGGCTGAGGGGATTGATACCGATCATCCAATAAGAAGCTTGTATAATCTACTGTATGAGAATTAACTGGAGGGAAGTTTGTAAGTTCTTATCAGGTGCGTTCTTTGTCACAGCCGGTGCAAGCTGGTATTTTTGGCGGATTCGTGTTGCTGTTCCTTTTCACTTCTTCGGTCATTCCGAGATGTCTCCTGAATTTCTCGGTATACGCGGTTGCATTCACTTCATTCTTTTTCTGATCACCTTTTACTTCGGTTTCATAAAGAGATCTAAGTAGCGTACCAAATTTTAACCTCAATATAAATGAGAGCGGCAATAAATGTAAAATACGGTCCACCCGAGATAGTTACCGTAACGGAGGTAGAGAGACCTGTTCCTGGAGACAATGAGGTTTTAGTAAAAGTTATTGCTTCCACTGTCAACAGGACAGATAGTGGTTTTCGCAGCGCTGAGTATTTTATTTCAAGGTTTTGGAGTGGTTTGGTCAGACCTAAAAACAAGATATTAGGCTGTGAGTTTGCCGGTGAAATTGAAGAGGCCGGTAAAAATGTGCTGTCGTTGAAAAAAGGCGATAAAGTTTTCGGCTATAACGACAAAACGTTCGGAGGGCATGGGGAGTATCTGATTACTGGTGAGAATGACCCAATCGCAAAAATGCCCGACAACTTAGACTTTTACGAGGCCGCGCCAATCGTGGAAGGCGCTCACTATGCGTTGTGCGATATAAGAGCGGCTAATATCCGGAGCGGGCAAAACGTTTTAGTATATGGAGCATCAGGGGGTATTGGGTCCGCTGCTGTACAGTTATTGAAATACTTCGGCGCAAATGTCACGGCGGTAAGCAACACCAAAAATGTTGAACTGGTAAGATCTCTCGGTGCAGATATTGTAGTGGATTACCAGCAGCAGGACTTCACTAAAACCGCTCAGAAATTTGATTTTATTTTTGATGCTGTCGGCAAAAGCTCATTTAAGCGATGCAAACCATTGCTTACCGGGAAGGGAATTTACATATCAACAGAATTGGGAAAGAATGCCGTGAATGTTTTTCTTGCGCTCTTCACACCGTTACTAGGCAATAAGAAGTTACTTTTCCCTATGCCAACCATCAGCAAAGCTGATGTCATTTTTCTAAAAGAACTGGTAGAGCAGGGCAGGTACCGGCCCGTGATCGACCGGCAATATCCACTGGAGCAGATCGTGGAAGCATACCGGTATGTAGAGACCGGTCAGAAAACAGGTAATGTAGTAATAAGAATAGCATCATGAGGCGCAGTTCTCCGCGCATCGGCAATTTACACCCATATGTTTCTGTAATTGACAAAGTTTTTTTTCGCAAACACTTATTACACCGTAAATTTAAATCAGTATAAAATACTGATGTATGTCACTAACAGGCTTCAGAATACGTTTTGCCAATAATGTAAATGCAAGTAATGTGGTCAGAAAATTACTGTTCGCAATTGTTGTTTTCATGTCATCAGGTCCTTCTTCCTTCGGGCAGGCTGGTGGTTTTTTGCCAGGTTACAACGGCACGTTCTATGGGTCCGTGCTTAGCGCAGCAACAGGTATTGCAAGACCATTTTTGCTTACGCAGGGTTATGGCACCATGGCCGGCGTGACGGTTGCAGATTCTTCACTTACGTATGCCGGAATCAGACACAATATCCACCAGGTGTACGTTAATCCTGAGCCTTCTTACTACGTCAGTTCAAGCGAGTATTTGAGCTATGGTATTACCGGCTTTAGCTACATGTGGCCCACTCGGATTCCCCACATATTGTTCAAGGACGCAGATACTTCGTTCACCGCAAATTCCGATTGCGTCGGCTACCTGACCAGGCTGTTATCAGCTATTGGCGATACCACGTATGGCCACAACGCTTACCTGAATATCATTAAAACAACGCACGATTCAAACAAAGTTCCCTTTGCTTTCCGGGGGTTTGTAGCTACTGCCTATTCGTTTGCTGTTGCATTTCCTACAATGCCGGTTGCCGCAGACTCCGGCTGGATATATGTCGCGGGGAATGTGCAAGCTGCCGTTATCGACACCTATAATCATACCTTGCGTGCTACACTTGACACCTATAATGGGGTGCGCAAGGGCGGCTTCGGCTTGGCAAAGCCCGGCGACATACTGGCGTTCGGCTACTCGCCGGCTTCCAGTTCCAACGGACATGTAATGGTGATGGAAGCCAGTCCCAGGTTTCTTACTACTGACAGCCTGCCTGGGTATTTCTCACCGGCCAAGCTTCCACTGGCAAACAGTATTTTGGTAAACCACAATATTTATTGTGTGCCGGTATACGATTGCTCAGGTCAACAGGCGCACTACCGCGATAGCCGGGCGCGTGTGAGCGGTATCGGGCACGGCATGCTGCTGATAATGACCAGCAAAGCTGATGACGCCCCTGAAGGTTATATTTTTGATTCTTCCAACTCGACAGGCAGTACCTTTCATTTTGATACTTTAGATAGCCATGCTTATGCGATCTCGGTGGGGCGGTTTGTTACGCCCAATACCGTCCCGGTATTCAGTAACGGATCAAGCCAGGGATTCAGTATTTGCCATGATGCGCCTGCATTTAATATCTCCGGGTTACTGACGGTTTCTGATACGAGCGCTGGGCAAACCGAAACATGGACAGTTCTTTCTGCTCCTGCTCACGGCACACTGAATGGGTTTAGTGCCACAGCAAGTTCCGGAAGCAGTACCATCACACCCGCAGGGCTGACGTATACCCCGGCAGCAGGCTTTTCGGGGGTAGATGCATTTGTCATAAAAGTAAGTGACGGGGTAGCGATGGCAACAACAGCAGTGAGTGTATCCGTAAACGCCACACCGGTGGGTACTATAACAGGACCATCAACGGTGGTTGTCGGGGCAAATATCACCCTGACGGACGCTGCCAGTGGTGGTACGTGGAGTGCAAGTAATGGAAATGCAACGGTCACTGCAGGCCTCGTTCACGGGGTATCGGCAGGCACTGTGTCGGTTTCATATACGGTTACTGACGGTTGCGGTACGGCATCTGCAACAAAATTGGTTACGGTGGGCACCTCAACCGTAACGGTAGCGCCAATTACCGGTTATTACTTTTACTTATGCTCAGGTGCTACGGCGCCCTACTTTGATGCTACAACCGGTGGTGCATGGAGTGTCAGTCCTGCATCTGCGGGAGTAGCTTCGGTTTCGGCTACCGGTGTTGTTGCCGGCCTGAGTGCCGGTACGGCCCTCCTTAGTTACACAGTGGGGACCTCTTATGCAACTGCAGTGGTTACCGTTTATCCGTTACCTGCTGTAATTACAGGCACCGGCACAGTGTGCCAGGGCTCCACTACTGCGCTGACAGATGCTACGCCTGGCGGTGTATGGAGCAGCGGTATTCCGGCTACCGCAACAGTAGGTACCGGTGGAGTGGTCTCTGCAATTAATGTAGGTACTGTTCCGGTTTACTATAAAATATCGGGTACGGGCTGCCGTGCATCATTGATCGTGACGATAAACGCGAATCCCGCGGCCATTACAGGACCGGTCAAAGTGTGTACCGGCGCATCTATCATACTGAGCGATGCAACGGCGGGAGGCATATGGAGCGGCACAAATAGCTATGCGATAGTAGGTTCAACGGGAATTGTAAATGGAGTAGCGGCCGGATCGGTGCGCGTAACCTACACGTCAGCTACAGGATGCTTCAAGGTATCCACTATAACAGTAAACCAGGGGGCTGCACCAATAAGCGGGGCACTCACCGTTTGCACAGGGCTTAAAACATTTTTAAGTGATGCAGTTACTCCCGGCCTGTCGTGGACAAGCAGCTCAACTGCTGTAGCGACAGTTACGGCTTCGGGGGCAGTAACAGGCGTGGCAACCGGTACCTCGCTTATCACCTATACGCTGGCAAATGCCTGCACAGCAACGGCAATAGTAACAGTAAATCCTACCCCGGCAGTCACAGCCATACTTGGCCCTTCATCAGTGTCTCACGGCGGCAGTGGCATTAACTTATCTGACCTCACCGGCGGAGGTGTATGGACAAGTAGTAATATTGCCATACTGACGGTGGGTAGCGCCACCGGACATGTAACAGCGATCGCATCAGCCGGCAGTGCGAATATAAACTACATTGTTATCAATGGTTTTAGCTGCAGCAACTTCGCTACAAAAGTGATCAGTGCCAGCCCGGCGCCGCATGGCCATGGTGGTGGATCGGCAACGGAATCAGTTACAGGTTTAATCGCTGAGGCTGCGTCGTTAGCGGTAACAGTATCACCGAATCCTAATCGTGGTGTATTTACTATATCGGGTACAACCGGCTCAGCCAACGATGCTGCCCTTAGCCTGGTAGTAACCAATATGCTCGGCCAGGTGGTGTATTCCGGCATATCAACTGCGAAAGCCGGTGCCATCAATGAACAGCTAACGCTGGGCAGCAACCTTGCAAATGGGTTCTACCTGCTGAATGTGTATACAGATACAGCATACAGTGCTTATCACTTTGTGATTCGGAAATGATCGGAGACCCGGCAGCGGTCTTTTTTCATTCGCGAGGTTCCCGGTCTAGCGACAATTGGTTCGGGTAGCAGGAAAATTTCGGCGACACTTACTATTGCCGCTCAATGGCGATGTACCATGCGTTGATACAAATAAAATCCAGGCGAATATTTAACACAGCCAGCAGCCACTTATCCACATTCGCAAAAGTCGGCAAAATCGAAGCCATTTTTCGCCCCAAACCCTCGCCTGGCGCGCAAAGAAATTTACATCATATACCGTATGCAGTATATGATATACCGTATAGCGCACATCATGTTTTCTTCTTTTGCCCATCCCGTTTCTTCACCTCACCTTTGTGCTGGATTGCACCATTTGAATCTCAGATCGGCTGAAGTGCGCATGATTTTTTTGCCTTAATGATGATAGGGGAGTTGTAGCTCAGGATATGATGGCGCCTTTTTGGCGTGATACGATTGAGTGGCCGGATCGTGAGAATAAGCTGATACGATTGACGATGTTTAATAGTAGTAGTGTAGAGAGTCAAAACCAGCGCCATGCAGTTGATTAGCGAACCGCGATAACAGAGTAGAGCTCTCTTTGGCCGCGCGGAGCGATTCGGCCAAAGTCGCCTTTCTTTTTGTTACTTTTTCTTTGGCGAAGCAAAGAAAAAGTAAGGTAATGAGTGACAGATAATAAGTGTTACTAATCATCAGTGACTACCACACAAATAAACCCTATTATGGAAAAGAAAGAACAAGCCCTCCGCCTCTTCATGAGCGGCACAAGATCACAAAAAGAAATAGCAGATGCAGTTGGTGTCAGCGAGCGTACCATCCATACCTGGATACACCGCTTCTCATGGAACAAGCTCCGCCTTGCCGCTATGCAGGCACCCGCCACCATTGCCGATAACCTCAGCTCACAGCTTGTAGAACTTCAGAACGCCATCGCGGCCCGTGAACCGGGTAAAAGGTACCCAACATCGGAGGAAGCAGACATAATGCGCAAACTTGTTGCAGCGCTCGACAAGCTGAAGAAAAACACATCGCTCGCCCAGAACATGCAAATGATAGAAACTCTCCGGAATTTTCTCCGTCCCCTCGACAAAGAGTTTACAGGAAAGTTTGCAGATTATTCAAGGCAATTCCTCAAAGCGCAAAGTCTTAACGGATATGTGCCTTACGAGATGGAATATGGTGTGTCCCCCATATCTCCGTTCTATGATGAACCAGCCGAAAATGATACAGATTATACGATGCCTAAGCTTTGTTTTGACAAGTCAAAGTGCCTGCACCCAGACCGTTGCACCTTTCCCGATTGTGCCTTAGACAAGAAAGTCGGACCCGAAACAAAATATGCTATACCTGCCATCCACTATACCGCGCAGCAAGAAATAAGAGACATCACCTCATTAGCTGTTCCTGCTCCCGCAGAATCCCGCAGTGATTCCGCAACTCCTCAGTCTGAAACTGCGGAAAAAAAATAATTCTCTTATCTCCCTTGGAAATAAAGGAATGATACGCTAGGCTGCTCTTTTCGCCGAGCTGATATTATCTGCTATCCTACCGCCCGATCCATCCCTCTAAATCCATATACGAAATATCCGGCAAATAAAAAAATGGGAAAAACACCCATTTTGGAGAGGCTTGTTGTGCCTACGTTTGTAATGAGCAAGAAGTACAGTGAAAACAAAAACTACAACCATGATAGCACAAAGCCCGGCAACATATGCATTCGATCATAAACAATTGAACTGCGCATACAGCGATCTCGCCATGATAGTTGAAAACTCCTGCCTCGACCTATTCGTTGCTGAAAAGCTGATAAAGAAAAACCTGCCCGTTGGTGAACTGCTTTCTGTTCCATCCACTAAAGATGCGTTGGCCTATCTGTCTTCCCGCGAAAGAGATGGTTTGAGTTTTCCTAAATTGATATTCCTCAATATCTACATGGTGGAGACCAGGGGCTACGAATTTCTGGAACGGTACTCAGCATTTTCTGCCACGGCGCGGGAAAACTGCAAACTGGTCGTCATGACGTCCTCGGTTTCGGAAAAGGACAAGCGGCAGGCACGGTCCTATCAGATAGTTCAGCGGTTTATTGTTAAACCATTGACCACTGAAAACCTGAGGGGGTTGTAAAATCCACACAACGCTTTTGCTTTGCATTCTTTTGTTTGACAATAAATTCACTTATTCGTTTTTGGTCTTCATCGTTCATCTGCCGTCCGTCAAAATAATCCTAACCTGCCTGCCGGTAGGCGGGTTCCCAATAACCAATTCCTAATTCCATTTTACTAACAGCTTCCCTTCCGCCAAAATTTCCCCCACTGCACCATATAATTTATCCAGGTCGGCCTGGTCATTAAAAGCCTGTATAGAATACCGAAGGAAAATGTGAGGCCCGTGCACCATCACAGGTACTTCTATTTTGTAGTGTTCAAACAGGTAGCGCTGCAACTGCTGCGGATGCTGTGTACGGATAGGTATGCTGCACATCTGGCCCAGGAAGTCATCGCTTATCGGGCATACCGGCGCGCTGCCCACCAGGTCGCAGAAGCGTTGGTAATTAGCTTGTACCAGTTCGCGGCAGCGACGGGCTATCAGGTCCCAGTTGTTTTCTTTCATAAAAGCCAATGCGGCGGCGGTCGTAAAAAAGGCGGAAAAGTCGCGGGTGCCCGTCATCTGGTGGTAGTCGAGAAAGCGGGAGTGCGATGGTGCCGCACTTTCATATCCCCAGCTCACGATCACCGGGTCAAACCGGTCCTGGAATTCCTTCTTCACATACAGGAAGGTGTTTCCCTTCGGCGTCATCATCCATTTGTGGCAGGCGCCTGTATATATATCTGCTTTCAGCTTAGAGAGATCGAGCGGAATATGACCGGGCACATGGGCGCCATCTACGATAGTAAGCAGCCCCTTTGCCTTTGCCATCTCGCATATTTCCTCTACGGGTAACCGCAGTGCAGTACTACTGGTGATGTGCGAGATAAATATGGCCTTCGTCTTCGGAGAATATCCTTTCCAGAATTGCTCAATGATCGCCTCTTTTGAGGTCACGGGCAGGCTGATGGGCTGGCGAACGTAGGTTGCTTTCTTTTGTTTGCAGTAATAATTCCAGGTGCGGTCCAGTGCGCCATACTCCAGATCGGTAGATAATATCTCATCTCCTTCCCGCAGGTCAAGACTTTTGGCTATGATATTAATGCCATAGGTAGGGTTGGTTACATATACCAGGTCGTCCGCATCGCAGTTAATATATCCGGCCAGTGCCTCACGCGATGTTCTGAGGCGGGCAGTGCTATCCACAGCTATATATTGTACCGGTTCGCTTTCCAGCAGCAATTGCCAGTCCTGGTAGTTTTTGAAGATGGGCCGGGGGCATGCACCAAATGATGCAAAGTTCAGGTAGGTAATACCCGGCCGAAGCAGGAATTGAGATTTGAGGTGGTTATAGTCGGGCATATGTGAATTTGTTCAGGTATAAAAATAGGAAAAAGGGACTTCGGTTGTAAACAGTCTCCGATGAATAGCTGCACAACAATCATTCATTCTTCAGATTGTGTTTGATTCTTGCCCGGTCGCTTCCATGATATCAAGCTTTATTAATTCCCATTGCTTTTCTCTCAGGCAGTCAGGCTCAAAATCGGTATCAGCTATTGAGAAATCGCTGAAATTAGACAACACAAGTTGCTCATCGTGATCATAGGGAAAGCGTTTCTTATGCAGTGCCAGCATTTCGGACAAGGAAAATTTGTTAAGTAGTTCCGATATATCCCAGAAGTCCTTTTTGCGCCCACGCCTTTGTATCGCGTCTGTCTTCATGGCCGCTATGTCGGCTATCGTTGCCAACCGCACACCTTCTATTTCAACCGCAGGCTGAATGAACGGATCGGTATAAAACAGATCGAGTTTTATACACTCAATTGCACTGTCACCTATAAAATAAGATGCACCTGTACCCGCCGGCCCATGTTCATCCACATAGGCACATATTTTTCTTAAGTATGTATTCAGGGCGGCAAAGTCTATGATACCAAATGCGGCATCCGTATACAGGTCGATAGCAGCGGATCTGCGATGGCCAAGCTGCAGGCCTAGCGCAGTGCCACCGCCCAACCTGAATGGGTGGAACAAATGGCTGGCCATCAACTCATCAAGCACTGACCTTAGCAGTGGGCTTACGGTATTCCAGTGTAATTTTTTTGACATGTGGGTTAGCTTTTGTGTGCCAGGACTTCTTTCACATTCGCACTGCCATAGAAACGTACGATCTCATCCCGCTCCGCATCATTTCCCCGCTCGTATACCCTTTTTATTATAGAGGCCTGGTGTTGTTGCCAGTCAATTTTTTCCAATTTGGTGTCCCAAAACAATACTTTTCTCAGTTTTGAGAGGTCGGGGTGGTAGTTCTTACCCAATTTTCTCTTCTCTTCTCTTATTTCGTGGAATATTTGCAGCGTCATAAAGTACCCTTCTTCTATTTTTAATGCTTTTTCTATACGCAATGCAAGGGGTGTATTCATACTTCTTTTGCCTGCAGAAATTGCGCTCAGTGTCTGTGGGAATTCATTTATAGAAAGCGCAAAACGTCCTTTTGAGAGCTTTCTTTTTTTAAGCTCCCGTTCCAACACGATTCCGGGATGTAGCCCTTTTAATATGAAGAGGTCCTTCACGATGCAAAAATAAACAAATATGTGTAAACATTTTTGTTTATTACGAAAATTATTTGTCCAAAATTTCTGAATGCTAACTACAGCGATACTATTATAGGTCTGGACACTGGAAAAATTCATGTTTCTGGTTTTCTTTCGAGTTATTTTGTTTATTTTCAAATACATTCAATTTTTTAAATAAAATTAATATTTAAAAATACGATACGAATTAACAAATATGAACAGTAATAATTAAAATGAATTTTATATGTCGTGAAATATACGCTGAATGTGTTGGTATGACAGTGTTTCATAAAAATGTTAAAGAAAATGAAAAACGAAAATCACCTTTCTATTTGGCAAGATTATTGATGTATTTACAATAGATTAACAAACAAAAGTTAATGCATAAATTCATTGTTTACGCTTTTAAAATCTAGCTATATGAAACAGGGAATGATTGTTCTGACGTTATGGATACTCTCGCAAGATGCTTATTGCCAGTCCGTTAAACTGGAAGAGTATGCTCATGGAAATTCGATATGTGCGTCTACGGAGCGCCCAAACACATTGATTAACAGGTTAGCTATGGCGGATGTTGACCCGTTTAGCTCGCTAACAAAAACCGAAGCACCTGCTACGGTACCGGTGCGACTAAAATCGAGGCCTTCCGGCACGGGGGAGGTTACCTCGCAGGAGTTGAAAGCACTATGGGCCAACACCAAAGCATTGGAGGACAATACTAGGGCGCTTGACGAGAACACAAGGGCGTTGAAAGAAAACACGGAAATGATGCGGGCTTTGCTACAGTCGGGATATAAACTTACCGGTTCACTGGCGGCTCAGCAAACCTTGGACCAACGCTACCGGTCGTCTGTGGCAGTGGCGGAAAAGCCCGCGCTTCGCACGCCAGTCTTTTCAGATGTAGCGCCAGAGACGATCATACCCATGATTCTACCGGAAACAGTTGTAAAGCAACAGCCACTGCTGGCAAGCGTCAGCCCGTTGCCGGTGAGTCACAAACCAATAACACCCATCATGGAGCCGGCAAAAAATATCCGCACAAATGCCAGTACAGCAACACCTGTTGTTGTAGCCGCAGCGCCTGCAAAAGTTGAAAAACAGCAAATAGATCATACAAGTGTAGCTTCAAAACGTACGTCTGTGCCTTCAGGTCATTCGAAAGTGGTGGCAGGCCCGCATATGTGTTTCTTACATCGCTCTTTAAATTCGTCTGAAAAAGAGGCAATACCATATGGCCCGGCTAAATCATCTGCGGCGACACGGACATTGGCTGCAAATACCTCTATAAAGCCAAAGACGCTACAGGCAAAGTCAGCCTCTCCAAAAGTGGAAGTGGTAAAAGCTATAGTTGTACCCGCAAAACCCGCAGCGATCCATAAAGTACTCGCTGCAAATACCAACACAAAGTCACAGTTGCCAAAACGAATAACTCAGGTAACAGGGTCAAAGATGCCAATGTTTGGTACGATGAACAGCAACCCCCGGCCCGGCCGCCAGTATGCAAATACATTACCGGCATTTACGGTTGCAAGGCCACAAGCAAAAACAATAGCTCCGGCAACAGAGCCAAAAATGCCGTTGGCCAGTGCTGTGACAAAAACACCAAACCACCTGAACCTGCCCGCCAATCCACTTTCGGCCACTATCGCCGCTAAGCCTGAAGTGAAAACAGTGGCAAAACCACAAGTATCACTAATAGCTGCACCTAAGACTGCACCGGTAAATGCCGTGGTGAAAGTACAAGCACCGGCGAAAATGACCACTAATGCTAAAATACCTGCTGTGAATACCCCTGTAAAACCGCAGGCCACTATATCATCGCCAATGCATGTTAAGACACCACCTGCAGATATGGAGGCAATCGTAATCACGGCCCCAAGGCGCCGCGCCGCGCGTGCTACCGAAAACAGATCCCTCACCGGAAGAATGGCAAAGTCAAGGGGGTCGTCTATATCGGTTGCAGTCGCTTCGGGCATGGTAACCAAAAAGAACAAGAGAGTAAGCCTGGGTTATATTTTGCAGTTCCCGCTTCTTGAGCGGTCATATGACAACCAACTGCGCACCACTAACCATGTACCCACCGATGCGTATTCCGGATTTAAGGAAGGGGATATGATCACTACGCATGGATATATAAGCCTGATAGCTATAGAAGATTCCGGCACGAAGAATGAGACCTATTACATACAACTGGTGGCCAACCCCTACCGGAAAGATTCCTGCCTGAACATACGTATTACCGCCGACCAGTTTGCAGGCGATGCCCGGAAAAAGCTCACCGAGAATGCACGGCTGTTTGTACGGGAGCAGTTACTGAGCGGCAAAACGCCCACCCGCAGTGGTAACGTAATGCAACGCCCTGTTTTTGTAAGTATTACCGGTCAGCTTGTCTACAACTCTGCTCTTGCGGGTGCTATGCGCGGACCAAGGCCGCTATACATTGGCAAAAAAGGAGTGCGTTCGTACATACCGTGGGAAATAACTAATGTTAACCGAATTCAATTTACCAGATAATGATAAACCAGATATCGCCCTTTAAATAAAGGAGTTTCAGCGGGAGTTGAAGCTCCTTTATCATTTTGTTAATGCTAAGATTTCAGGAAATCCAAACCCGGGATTAAGTTAAATGACCAGAATCACTTGCTGCGCTGACACTTGTCAATTAAAATACATATTATGTAAACTACTTTTGAAGTCTAAAATGTACGCTACATGAAGATGCCTTTTACAACCGAGCAATTTTTAGATGTATTCAAAAATTATAATACAGCAATCTGGCCAACGCAATTGGTTTTTTACATATTTGCCATAGCTACGATTTTTTTATGCCTGAAAAAGAATCAGTATTCAGATAGAATTATTTCATTTGTTCTCTCGTTTTTATGGCTGTGGATGGGCATTGTGTATCATCTCTTGTTTTTTACAGCCATCAATAAAGCTGCTTTCGTTTTCGGCGGCGTGTTTATTCTTGAAGGGCTGTTATTTTTTTACTTTGGCGTCATAAAGCAGAAAATTTCCTTTGGTTTTCAAACCTGGGTTTCAGGCATAACAGGTGCCGCGTTATTGAGCTATGCCCTTGTAGTGTACCCGATACTCGGATACTTGCAGGGACATATTTACCCCTCCGCGCCGACATTCGGTTTGCCTTGTCCAACAACAATTTATACATTTGGTTTGCTGCTTTGGACAACAAGGAAGAATCCATTGGCGATCGTTATCATCCCGATTCTCTGGGCTGCGGTTGGATTTTCTGCTGCACTTTCTCTTGGTATTAAGGAGGACATTGGGCTATTGGTTTCCGTTGTGGTCTTCTTGCTGATTATATTATTCCGGTTCAAAGGCCATCACCCAACTGCTGGCGAAAATGTCCTCGCTATTAAACATTAAAAAAGTAAAAATATTTATTATGATGGCATTTCCCAGGCAGTCATTTCAAGGCTGATTTAGCTGTGTCTTTTCTATAGTTGTTATCCCATGACTGATATTCGGCACTCAAGCTAGCATTTAAAATATTGTTAAGTGTCATGCTATATTCCAATTTGTCGCACAGAAACTGAAATTTTTTCAAACTTTTGCGACAGATTTTCATTTTCCGGCAATGGCATTTGGTTTGATGTTTCTCTAGAAAAAAGGAGGACATATGAACACGCTATTGAAAAGAACAAATGGCAATGGCAACACGCCAACGACAACTTTCAGCGGTCTGGTCGATAAAATCTTCCAGAACAACGTAAACCGCGTATTTGATGATGATTTTTGGGGCTTAAGCAATGTATCCCCGAATGTCAGTGTTCCGGTAAATGTGATGGAAACTGACAAAAGTTACGAACTGGAACTGGTGGCTCCCGGTCTTAAAAAAGAAGACTTTAAGATCAATGTGCATTGCGATCTGCTCACAGTTAGCTTTGAGCACCAGGAAGAAAAAAACCAGGAAAGCAGAAAAGATGGCTGGCTGCGCAGGGAATACCAGAAGCGGTCGTTCACCCGGACATTCACCCTTGATGAGTCGATCGATGCCAACAAGATCGATGCTCATTACACCGATGGTATCCTGCATTTGAGTATGGCCAAAAAAGACGGTGCTCAAACAGTGTCGCGGATTGTGGAGATAAAATAATTGCAAGCCCGATTCTTTAAAAGCAATTATACAGGCGGTGTATCAGTACGCCGCCTGTTTCTGTTCGGTCGGGTAGTTGTAAACAATAAAAAGAGCTGTTATGAAAAAGACATTTTTGGTCTTGCTGCTGTTAGGCACCATCATGGGATGCCGCGCACAAGATGAGCCAAGCAGGAAAGATGCAAAAGCCATGGAAAGAGAAGACGAAAATAAACCCAAAGTGGACTGGAAAGTGAACAAACAATATGACGATAAGGGAAACCTTGTCCGGTATGACTCTACCTATTCCTGGTCCTATTCCGGGAAATGGGGAGCAGAAAGTCCCGCGGCGGACAGTATTATGAACTCTTTTAAAAAGCACTTTGGACAAGGTTTCCCATCATTTTTTGGGCATGGTTTCACCGATGCATGGAGCGATAGCTCATTTTATCAAGGCTTTATGGAACCGGGTTATCTCCTGAATAGACTGGACAACAGTTATTCCGATATGGAAGAAATGATGCACACGCTGGATTCCATTGGTAATTCTTTTTTTGGCGAACCTGATATCGTCACAAAACCCAAATCGTAAACCCGGGATAAAGTCAATAATATGGACACCGCATATAACATTGTTATCAGCATCAGGACATTACAGGGCATGCTGGAAATCGGTAACTTTTTTCCAGGCACGGATACAGCGTTTGCTCACAGCGTTTTTGACCAGCTTAAAGGAGACCTTACTTCTGAGGATGATGCATTCATTCGCATAGATCTAGAAAAGAAACAAGAGCACACCTTACCCGAGCGATTGAAAAGTATCAGCTGCACGCTGAACCAGTATACCGAGAATTGCAGGATCATAACGCGAGAGCTCTTCCGGTTCTTTGCTCTCGAAAAATGAATTGAAGATTCTAACAAAAAATTTCCCAATGGAGGAGGCGAATAAGACAAATATTTTAGACGACAGGCGTATAAAACTGCTGAATTTCCTGTTGCAGAAAAACAAGATCCCGGTAAAGGGAGACTTTAATTTACAGAAATTAATAAAAGACATCCGGCCGGATGAGTACGACAAACTATTTGCAGGAAATCCGGAATTTGAAAATGTATGGCGGGATGTAGATATGTCGAAGTCGTTGTCAAACTTCATGGTCGAAAACGATCTTGCAAAGAAAAATGGTGACAACCTGGAGCTAACCGGGGTGCGTGGGCAGGACTTGCAAAAACAGGGCAGTTACGGAAAATTACTGGAAGACGAGCGATACATAACCAATGAGGCGCGCCGTGTGAGCGAACTGGAACTGGATGCCAACCGGATGGCGCACCGGCAATATAATATCAATGCACTCATCGCTTTCGGAACCTGTGTGGCAGCGCTATACTATCTGTTAGAGATACTCAACGGCTTTTTCGGGTTCTACCATTATGCACATTGAGGATGTGTAATTGTGAGCCGATAACAGATGAATATTCTATTATCTTTACTCCGATAAAAAAAATCTATCGGAAAATGAAGCGCTTTTTTTTATTCATCGTACTAGCGCATAAATTTTTATTTTCAAATATTGATCTGCATGAAAAAGCTATTATTGCTGACTGCGCTGGTGGTGTCCTTCGGCATGGGTTATGCCTTTAGCAAAATAACATCCGGTGGTAATGACGCTCAGCCCGGACGAGTAACAGGCCTTGGCGGGGTGTTCTTTAAATGTAAAGATCCAAAGAAAATGAGGGAATGGTATGCAAAGAACCTGGGGCTCAAGACCGACCAGTATGGCACCTCGTTTGAATTCAGGCTGGCGACCGACAGTACCAAAAAAGGATATACGCAATGGAGTCCATTTTCAGAGAAAACCAAATACTTTGAGCCATCTGCCAAGGAATTTATGATCAACTACCGTGTGGTGAACCTTGATGCGCTGGTGGCCCAACTGCGCAAAGACGGTGTTGCAATTGTTGATACAATAGCCCGCTATGACTATGGCGCGTTCATACACATTATGGATATGGAGCAGAACAAAATAGAGCTTTGGGAGCCCATTGACAATGGCTACGAAAAAGGTGCCGCCGGTATCACGAAGTAGTGACCCGGCATTAGGATTTTTGGAGCCAGCCTTCATTTATCAACCACAAGAGGCTGTCCGGATCACCGTGACAGCCTCTTGTTCATATGAAGTAGGAGGAGCTTATTATTTTAATTTCCCGAGCCTTGCAGTCGTTTTAACTGTGATTTTTTTGTACAGCAAACCGATACCAAGGATCGGCTTTTGTACATGCGTTTCAAATTGTGGATAGAAAACTACATCATAGCCAGGGTTTTTAGTCATAAGGTCATATAAGGCATATGATGCACTATGATCGGATAAATAACCCCCAACCACCGGTATGAGTGAAACGCTAAGCTTACCACCCGCTTCCTGCGATGTTACTGCTCCCATATCCGAACTGTGAAACCATCGGTAAAAATCAATGCCTAATACCTTAGATGATTTGCCTTGTCCCGTTACTTGTTCCGACAACGTGAAATCATTCTTCGTGAAGTCAACTCTCGAATAAGGTTCTCTCATAGTTTTACTTACAGTTGCACAACTATTGAGTGTGCCCACAACAAGCATAATGGCCGAAATTTTAATGCAGATTTTCTTCATTTTAGCAGTTTAAGTTAGTGAGATAAACCCCTTTAAAAAATCATGCCGCATCTATTGTAAGAATTTTGATGAAACTAAAATTTCAATAGAGAGCCCTTACGTTTTAAGGAAAAGTTTAATGCCCGCCATGCTCATAGAATTGGGCGATATAAACAACGAGGTTCAGATGAAGGAGCTTGGAGACGATTCAAAGCTGGACGAGCTTTGCAATGCTATACTGAAAGGGGTAGTGGAAGGCGGCACAAATTAGGTCGCAGCAGATACTCAGTATTTTTTATTAATTTGCTCCCCATAAAATTCTGTCTTGGGAGAAGTAGAAAAATATCAGGAGGACGTAAACAAGGTGTTTGATAAATACATGAAGATGTACGTTGACGAACATCCGGATGAGAGAACGCCCGATTCTGCCGGGGATTTTTTGCGAAGACACAATGATAAATACCGGGCAGAAGTTAACGACACGGCTATTCTCTCTTTCCGTAATAACGATTTCGACAAAGCAGTTCACGAAAAAATATTTCAGTTGATTGACCAGGACACTTTCCGGCTGCATGAAAAGATAACCGCCATGTCACAGGATCTAAAAGAGATCTCTTCCGATCCGGTACGCTCAGAAAAATAGCCGGCGTAAGACAATCTGTGAGAGGAAACTGGCTCTATATCAACTCATTCCTGCGAACATTAGCTAGGATGAAAACTCTAAAGTATCACCAACACTGATCGTACCTGTGCCGATATGTACGAGGTACATGCCAAAATAAACGTTGTTGTCATCCCGGTTGAATGTGGCCAGTGTCTTTAACGGTTCCTTTCCGGCTATTGCAGTGAGCTGATCTATGGTGGTGATGGGGCAACGTGCACACCGCTTGATCGGGTTGAACATTATGTCATTTATTTTAAAACTGCTGATCTTGTCTTCCATTAGTGTGGTTCCGCCACTGATGACGATATTTGCGCGGAACCTGTTCATCGGCACAGATCCGGCCATCTGTTCATTCAGGCTGGCGAGTGTCTGATCTGATGTGAGCAGGAAAGGATAGGCATCTGCAAATGACACTTTGCTGTCACCACGGGCTGTATTCCTTGTGCCTTTATCCGGCATGCGCACCATCCGGTAATGGCCGGGCCGTTCGCGCGAAAGGTATTCGGTAAACCATCCCGCTGCCTCGTCTCCCTGGTCTATGCCTATGGACAGGCTGTCCCAAACACGCACTGTTCGCTGATTTCCTGTATGGCCTGCAAGCGGTAGCCTGAGAGACTCCATGCCCGGGGCGCTGAGCACAAGATGTTCTTCGCTCAGGGTAGGCTCAATGAGGCACATCGTCTTAATGCCCACTGCGCCATGATGCTTGTCTCCACGCTGTGCTACAAATACATTGTGTTCGTTCACCACCATCCATTGCCTGTCGTACTGTATACCCATATTGCCGATCACCGCCGAAGTAAGTGCGATACCCCGGCAGGATTTCACAGGGAAACAATTAAGCCCTGAAATGACAATGTTTTGATCGTTCATATATCCAAGGAGTTGAGACCGATTTTGTTGTAACCAATCAACTTATCACTTATCAACACAAATCACCCAGCCCATCCCTCTCTATCCAGACTCCGATACTGTATAGCCTCAGCAAGATGCTCAGGGCGTATATCATCACTACCGGCAAGGTCGGCAATGGTGCGGGACACTTTGAGAATGCGGTCATAAGCGCGGGCGGATAAATTCAGGCGGTCCATGGCGGTCTTCAAAAGGTTCTGTCCTACGCTGCTGATAACGCAGATCTCTTTTAGTTTCTTGCTGCTCATTTGTGCATTGCAGTATACACCTTCGTTTCCTTCAAATCGCTTGGCCTGTATCTCGCGGGCTTTCATTACGCGTTCGCGCACATCGCCGCTGTGTTCAGACATCTTGGTGCTGGAGAGTTCGCTGAAGGGTACGGGTGTTACTTCTACGTGCAGGTCTATACGATCCAGCAGGGGACCGCTTATTTTGTTTAGGTACTTCTGCACCATTATGGGTGAGCAAGTACATTCTTTTTCGGGATGGTTAAAATAGCCACAGGGGCAGGGATTCATAGAAGCTATCAATTGAAAGCTCGCCGGAAAATCTATGCTCATCTTGGCTCGAGATATGCATACTTTGCGTTCTTCCATGGGCTGGCGCATCACTTCCAGTGCACTGCGCTTGAACTCCGGCAACTCATCAAGAAATAGTACACCATTGTGTGCCAGTGATATTTCTCCGGGTTGCGGCACACCTCCGCCTCCTACCAGCGCTGCATCCGAGATCGTGTGGTGGGGGCTTCTGAATGGCCGCTGTGCAATAAGCGATGTATTGGCAGCCAGCTTGCCTGCCACTGAGTGTATCTTGGTGGTTTCAAGGGCTTCATGCAGTGTCAGCGGCGGCAGTATGGTAGGCAACCGCTTGGCCAGCATGGTCTTGCCCGCACCGGGCGGGCCTATAAGTATGGCGTTGTGTCCGCCGGCAGCGGCTATCTCCAGTGCACGTTTCACATTTTCCTGCCCTTTTACATCGTTGAAGTCTATATCAAAATTGCTTTGGGCGTCGTAAAACTCTTCGCGGGTGTTTACTACGGTGGGCTTGAGCTCCTGTGTTTTATTAAAGAAACCAATCACCTCCGATATGTTCTCTACGCCATACACATCCAGGTTATTCACCATGCCGGCTTCGCGGGCGTTGGCCTTAGGTAGTATGAGGCCTTTGTACTTTTCCTTCCGCGCCTGTATGGCTATCGGCAGCGCGCCCTTTATAGGCTGCACGCTTCCATCCAGCGACAGTTCGCCCATTATTATGTATTGCCCCAGTTCCTCGGCAGGTACTTGTCCTGTGGCAGCCAGCATCCCGATAGCGATTGGTAGATCATAGGCGCTGCCTGCTTTCTTGATGTCCGCAGGAGCCATGTTCACCACCACCTTGGTGCGAGGACGCTCAAAACCAGTATTCTTAATGGCGGATAATATTCGCTCTATGCTTTCTTTCACTGCATTATCAGGAAGCCCCACGATAAAATAGCCGGTTGTACCCTGGGCAAGGTCTACTTCCATAGTGATGGTGAGGGCTTCTACTCCATACACCGCGCTGCCAAAAACTTTTACTAGCATCTCCTGATATTAATGACTACAAATATAACGTTATGCCATCCAGTTTTTTGGTACCAAAGTCAATTAAAAAGAAGTGTCCGCACCCTTTCCCTAAAATGGTTGACATATTTATTATCAATATGTCTAACACTTTCTCCTTATTGAACGTCTATGTAGATAAGGATACTTTTTTATGAAACGTGTTTATACCTGTTTACTGGCCTTTTGTAGCTTAGCAGCGCTATTCGCTACCTCTTGCAAAAAGAGTGGTAGCAGTAACTACGGGGTAGTATCAGTTAACACAGATGAGTCCCGGCTGAACCAGCTTTTTGCCGGCCTGCGCACGGCACCGCAGAATATTTCAGTTACTGCCGGTGCCAGCCAGACGGTTTATTGTCTCAATGGTACCAAGCTCACTTTTTATCCAAATTCATTCATGGACAAGGAGGGAAATACGCTTGTCAAGGGCATTGTAAACCTGCAGGTCACAGAGATATACACACCTGGCGACATGATCGCTAACCGGGTAGCAACCACGTCTGGTGGCAAATTACTGACAAGTGGCGGGCAGGTGCAGATAGCGGCTACCATGAACGGGGAAGAGGTTTTTGCTAATAAATACGGTATAGGTTTCAGGCAGCATACTGCTAAGCAGCAGCCTATGTCATTGTTTTATGGCGGTGCAGGCAGCGATGACTCTGTTGTTGTGTGGGGCGCACCTGTTGCATCGCAGACCGGAACATTTGTTAACGGGACGATTACCACATCAGATACAAACCTGGTTGTTGTCGTTACCAGTTCCGGAACTTATACGATCACCACACACAGTGCATTAATGACCTATTACCAGTTTGATAGCTGTGCCAGCTTTCGCTGGATAAACTGTGATTATTTTCATGACTCACTGGCCGAGCTTACTGATATGCGGGTAATGATGCCTGATACAAGTTTTAACCAGTCAAACACAGAGGTTTTTATTGTGTTCCCCACTATCAATGCTGCTGCACACATGACAAAGTATGATGCAGCAACACATACTTTCCACCTGGCACAAGGCGCTTATATACCTGTGGGTATGCACGTAGATATAGTCGTGGCAACTAATAAAAATGGCAGCTACTACTATTTTGGCGAGAACAGTGTAACCACAGAGAGCCGCATGTTCCTGTATGCCCAGATGTCATTAGTGAGCCTGGCATATATCCGGTCTCAGCTCGATAACTTATAAAAAATCTTAAGACTCCTATAACCCCATAAAACCTATAACCCAAAGTACCTATAGACCTGTTCCTCTAAACCCGCACCTATAACCCTCAACCTGGCCCTTCATTCGATGTTGGGCTTTTTTTGTTTTTCTTTAACAAGGTACTATGCAATGCATAATACCTTTTTTTACCTACCTTTGTATTGAAAATAGGATCAGATGTCAGTAGATAACACAGAATCACAGATGAGGAAAGGGTTGCTGGAGCTATGTATCCTGGGGATCATACAAAGGCAGAAAGAAGCATATCCGAGCGATATACTGGAGCAGCTGAAGGGGTCGAAGCTGGTGGTGCTGGAAGGCACATTGTATCCTTTGCTAACGAGGCTGAAGAACGGAGGCTTCCTGAGTTACCGCTGGGAGGAGTCGCAATCGGGACCACCGAGGAAGTATTATTGTCTCACGGAAGAAGGAGTGAAATTTTACGAGCAGCTCCGCAAAACCTGGGACGAACTAAGCAATGCCGTAAACAACTTAACAGTATCTATATAAAAACCACCTGTATGCAACGTATCATTCAGATAAACATAGCCGGTCGCATTCTGCCGATAGAAGAGGATGCCTACATTATTTTAAAGGAATACATCAATACCCTCGGTCGCCAGTTCACCGGCGAAGAAGGTAAGGAGATCATTGAAGATATAGAAAACCGTATTGCGGAGTTATTCAGTATAAGGCTGCAGGGCGGGGTACCAGCCATAGACCGTGCTGACGTGCAAAAAGTGATCGACACACTTGGTTCGGCTGCAGATTTGCACGATGGCCCCGCAAATAGTTCAGCAACAGGTCGAAGCCAGGCAAATACCGGATCATCTTATGCTTACAATACAAAAACCGGCCCTTCGCGCCCGTACCCGTATACTCACGACAGGTTGCTGCGCGATCCGTATGATAAAGTAATAGGTGGCGTGTGCAGCGGCGTTGGGCACTACTTTGATATAGATCCGGTGATCATTCGCATCGTGATGGTGGCGTTGTTCTTTACGTTTGGTGTAGGATTCATCGCCTATCTCATAGCGTGGATCGTGATACCGGCTGCGCGCAGCCGCGAGGAACTGTTCAATATGAACAATGGCAATCCTATCAGTTTTCACGACTTCAGCCGCAATGTGGAGACAGAACTCCAGGACCTGAAACGCCGTGGCGAGCAAATGAGCCGCGAGCTAAAAGATTTTTTCAGTAAGAAAAGGTAGGAGTTAAAAGATGCATCTGGAAATGTATCGCTACTTTTTTGGTTTTGCCTTTTAACTTTTGACTTAACTTGCATACCAATGAGTAAGCCATACAAACATCTTTTCTTCGACCTCGACCATACGCTTTGGGATTTTGACAAGAACTCAGAGGCCACTATGAAGCAGCTTTATAGGGAGTATGAGCTGGACAAGCGCGGGATTCCGGATTTTGATGCGATGTACAAGGTCTATGTGGTGCACAACGACCGGCTTTGGGACCGTTACCGCAATGGCTTCATAAAACGTGAAGAACTGCGCTGGAAGAGGATGTGGCATATGTTGCTCGATTTTAAAGTGGCAGACACATCACTGGCACATGAGATAAGTACCGCCTACCTGGAAATACTGCCTACGCAAACACTGCTGGTGCCCCATGCCAAAGAGATACTGGATCACTGCAAGGGGCGTTATGAGATGCACCTCATCACTAATGGCTTCGAAACTACTCAACGCCTTAAGCTGCAATATTCCGGCATATCACGCTACTTCACCCACCTCATTACTTCAGAGAAGAGCAACAGCATGAAGCCCCACCGCGATATCTTTGATTTCGCGCTGAACATATCAAAAGCCGAAGCCGAGCATAGTATTATGATCGGCGATGCGATTGACATTGATATACTGGGCGCCATAAATGCCGGTTGGGATACTGCCTACTACAATCCTCACGATGTGCCGCACAACCGCAAGCCTACTTATGAGGTGAAACACCTGGAAGAGTTGATGAAGATATTCTAGTAAATGTCGTAGAACAGGAATTTGTTTCTACAAGAAGGGATTTACGATAGCTAGCGTATTTTCTATCAATTGACCGTGCTGCATATCTTCGGAATAAATTATAGTGCATCCATCCAAAATGGCCGCAGATAATATAGTGCAGTCATACCATTGAAAATGATATTTTTCTCTTATTTCAAAGGCCTTTTCTATTGTTGATACATTCAAAGTGTTTATCGTGCAGTAAAGTGAGAGCATTTTGGCATGTCCGCTAATATCTTTCAATGTCAACTCCGTAAATTTTTTTAGTAAAACATTTACGTTTTCTGATACTACTTGTGCGCTGATCGATGGCCTTGCTTTGAGAATTATTTTGGCAATATCTTTCTTCCGCTCATCATTGCCTAATAGGTATAACAGGACATTGCTATCAACAAAAACTTTATCTCTCATTGGCTTCATCCCTGTTAAACTTATAGCCTGAAAAATCAAGTCTTATTGCGTCATAAAAAGCATCAATATTACCTTCTGGTATACTAACCCGTGAATTCTCTTCTTCAAATGGGAATGCGATAACTTCCATTTTCACCCCATAATACTCTTTAGGAAGCTCCACCGTATGCGCCTTCTCTGTAGGAATTAGGATCTGCCTATACATATCAAATGCTTTATACAAATGTACGAAAAAATGAACTGTACAAAAAGCCAGTCCGTTCAAATGCTTATCGCTGTAATCTACTCCTCAATTGAAACGCAGCTTACTGCTCATACAATTCAATAGGCTGATCATCGGGGTCGCGAAGGAAAGTGAACCTCTTATGCGTGAATTCGTCGGTTCTTATTGGTTCGGCAATTACTCCTTTGTCAGCGAGTTCCTTTACTGTGGCGCCTATATCTGTAACTGCAAAAGCTATGTGTCTGAGTCCGCATGCCTCGGGCTGAGTGGGCCGCGGTGGGGTATTTGGAAATGAGAATAACTCTATTAGATATTGGCCATTCAAAGACAGGTCGAGCTTGTAGGAATCGCGCTCCTTGCGATATACTTCATTGAGCACTTCAAATCCCAGCACTTCGGTATAAAACTTCTTCGACCGCTCATAATCTGAGCAGATGATGGCAATGTGATGGAGGGCTTTTAGATTCATTTGCTGTTTGATGTTGGTTGAACCAAGATAAAGATAGTGTTGGCTGAATTAAAACAGCCCATCCTTTCAGATGGGCTGTCAAATAATACTTACTCAACACCTCCCTCTCCTTCGGAGAGGGCTGGGGGAGAGGTTTTTACAGTGCCATATCAGCATCGTCGCTTTCGCTAACCTGCGGAGCGGACTGCTCGGTTGCCTGTGGTTTGTTTTCGTTATTGTTTTCGCGGCGTGGACGGTCTTCGCGTGGGCCACGGTCGTTGCCACCACGGTTGCGGTCGCCACCACCACGGTTACGATCACGGTCACCACCACCACGGCGGTCGCCACGATCACCACGGTCTCCGCGGTCGCCACCTTCGCGTGGGGCTGGTTCTGTGTAGCCTTCTGGTTTTGGCATAAGTACCTTGCGGCTCAGGCGCAGCTTACCAGTCTTAGGATCTGTGCCTACCAACTGGATCTTCACCTTGTCGCCTTCTTTCAGCACACCATCAAGTGTATCAAGGCGCTTCCAGCTTACTTCAGAGATATGCAGCAAACCTTGCTTGCCCGGCATGAACTCAATAAATGCGCCGAAAGGCATGATGCTCTTCACGGTACCTTCGTAGGTAGCGCCTATCTCAGGTATCGCTACTATACTGCGGATCCATCCGAGCGCCTTATCGATGCTCTCCTTGTTTGCAGAGAATATCTTTATCACACCCTGGTCGCCAACTTCCTCGATGTTGATCTTGGCGCCGGTCTCCCTTTGTATTTCCTGTATGATCTTACCACCTGGCCCGATTACCGCACCGATGAATTCACGATCTATATTCAACTGCTCGATGCGTGGTGCCTGTGGTTTCAGTTCTGCACGTGCTTCAGGGATACAAGTGTACATTGCATCAAGGATGTGCAAACGACCGCGTTTAGCCTGCTCCAGCGCCTGGAACATGATCTCCATGCTCAGACCATCACACTTGATATCCATCTGGATACCGCAGATACCATCACGGGTACCCGTTACTTTAAAGTCCATATCACCCAGGTGATCTTCATCACCAAGGATGTCTGTGAGCACGGCAAACTTGCCATGATCAGCTATAAGGCCCATTGCCACACCACTTACGTGCTTTGGTATCGGAACACCAGCATCCATAAGCGCCAGTGAGCCTGCGCACACTGTAGCCATCGATGAAGAACCATTGCTCTCCAGGATATCAGATACTACACGCACTGTGTAAGGATATTCAGCCGGCATCATTTGCTTCAGCGAACGCATAGCCAGGTTACCATGGCCTACTTCGCGACGGCTCTGGCCGCGCATCATCTTCACCTCGCCGGTAGAGAATGGCGGGAAGTTGTAATGCAGGAAGAAAGAAACATAATCAGATGTTGCAGCAGTCTCAGCCAGCAGCTCATCTTCCGATGTACCGAAGGTTACTGAAGTGAGCGACTGTGTTTCGCCACGGGTAAACAGTGAAGAACCGTGCGGAGCAGGAAGCGGATTTACTTCCATGGTCAGCGGGCGAACTGTTTCCAGTGCGCGGCCATCAAGGCGTACTTTTTCGTTCAGCATCATTTCACGGATCACTTTCTTTTCCAGGTCGTGGAAGTAAGTGCCTATGAGGGCTGCGTCTGCTGGTTCCAGGTAGTTGGGTTCTGTTACCTGTGAACTCTGAAACTGTGCCTTGAAGTCTTCTTTTACCTTTTTGAAAGCATCGCTGCGATCATGCTTGGCAAGAGCGCCCTTAGCAATATCGTAGATACGCTTAGTGCCGAATTCTGCGATGGTTGCTTCAAATGCAGGGTTGGTGTAAGGCTTGGTGTATTCACGTTTTGTGGTCACACCGGCTTTCTCACGCAGTTCGTGCTGCAGCTTGATCTGTGCGCGGATGGCCTCGTGGCCAACTTCGATCGCCTTGATCAGTCCTGCTTCCTCAAACTCCTTGCCTTCACCTTCTACCATCATGATGTTCTTGTCGGTAGAGGCGACTATAATATTAATGTCGGCATCCTTTATCTGTGTGCGGCCCGGGTTTACAACGTATTCACCGTTGATGCGGCAAACGCGAACTTCAGAGATCACTTCCTGGATCGGAATGTCGCTTACAGCAAGTGCTGCAGATGCTGCGAGACACGCAAGCGAGTCGGGCATAACCTCTGCATCAGATGAAATAAGAGAAACCAGCACCTGTACTTCGCACAGGTAATCATCAGGGAACAGTGGACGGAGTGCACGGTCTATAAGACGTGAGGTAAGTATTTCGTAATCATTAAGGCGTGCTTCGCGCTTGAAGAACGAGCCCGGAATGCGGCCTGCGGAAGCGAATTTTTCCTGGTAATCAACACTCAATGGAAAGAAAGACTGCCCTGGCTTGGGCTCGTTTGTAGCTACTACTGTAGCGAGTATCATACAGTCGCCCATACGGACAACTACTGAACCATCGGCCTGGCGGGCCATCTTGCCCGTTTCGATGGTTATTTCGCGGCCATCAGCTAATTTAAGCGAGGCGGAAATTGGATTTGGAATCATAACATCATGTTATTTAATCAGCGTTAAAATATAGTTGCTTTACGTCCCCGCAACTCATAGGGGTTCATCAATGTTTTTTGGAGATTGCAGATTCGATGATGCTGCAAGGTAGTTTGCTGCCAGTGGGAATTGTAAGATTACGCTTAACCACAAAATGCACAAGGAGTTTCACAAAGAACACAGCGCTCATTGAGAATACTCACTTTTCAGACTTCACGGTCATAAGTAAAAAACAATTCCCAACCGAAACAGTTGGGAATGTTATAAGAGGTTGCGCTTATTTGCGTAATCCAAGCTTTTCTATCAGGCCGCGATATGATTCGAGGTTGTTGTTGCTTAGATAAGTAAGCAGGCGTTTACGACGGCCTACCATTGACATCAATCCACGGTTTGTAGAGAAGTCCTTTTTGTTGGTCTTCAGGTGGCCGGAGATATGGTTGATACGCTCTGTGAGCATTGCGATCTGTGATTCGATAGATCCGGTATTGG
Source organism: Chitinophagaceae bacterium (assembly GCA_947476485.1). Taxonomy (GTDB): domain Bacteria; phylum Bacteroidota; class Bacteroidia; order Chitinophagales; family Chitinophagaceae; genus Nemorincola. The sequence continues at coordinate 2,672 of CANJQU010000002.1, read as the reverse complement.
TTTCGTTGCCACCGAATGTTTTGAAGATGTTTGCTTTCTTTTCAGCTGTAAAATGTGACATTTGCATCAATTTTTTTATTCCGCCCCATGCGGAATGTTTATAATTTATTTTTAGCGAGTGCAAAGATAGGGAAATATTGTGGAATTTGTCGCTAGGAATTTGAAATTTGGATTGTTGTTATGCATCTCCCTTCATACCGGGCTAAATCCCGAATTCGATTATTTCTTTAGACCGAAATATCACAGATCGCAAGAAAAAAAGATTGCACAGGTTTTTGTTGAAGATCAATGCTTTAGGGTCTAAAAATATCACATTTATATCACAAAAGTATCACACGCCACGACTGGGGCAAAATACATGTGTTTAAAGTTGCTCACTATTCTTCGTTTTTTTGTTGCTCAGCTTTATTGCTCAACTTGGTATTGATAATCAGTTAATTAACCACAAAACGGCTTGAAAAGTTGCTCACTTTCTTGCTCAAAAGTTGCTCACTTGTTGCTCACTTCGTTAGTCTGCATCGTCCTGCATCGTGCATCGTCCTGAAATAGGTTTACACATTGGTTAGATAATCCTGATTTTTGTTTACTGCCATTTTGTTAGCCCTGAATTTGGGTAATACTAGATTTATTCCCCCTTTTATTGCCGCAAATGGTATGCCGAAAGTAGTGTGGCAGATGGGAAAGATTTCCACATTATTATTTGCATTATATTTATTTGACCTATGCGTTGTCTTGTAGGACTATTACAAACTATTAATTAGCACTCTAGCTGCTTTTGTAGTTTTTGAAATATTTGCAGCAACAAGTATAAAATTCGTGATCGAGAACTATATCATAAACAGTTTAAAAGGTTTAAAATACCGAAACAAAATTGGTTATTTTTGCTAAGAAGAACCTTAAAATAAATTTATAATGATTGATATTAATTCTGCTGGTAACAAATACAAAGATCATGTTCTTTTTAAATCGGAAGATGAAGATGATTTAGAGGTTGACTACTTAAATAATATTACGGATACCGTTACTTGGTCAACTGACTGGACAGTCGAATCAATTATCAATTCTTATAAAAGAGGGTCATTTAATATTTCGCCGGGTTTTCAAAGGAGAGATGCATGGTCAATAAAGAAGAAGAGTAGATTCATAGAATCTTTAATTTATGGATTGCCGATACCACAAATTGTTTTAGCTGAAGATAAAAAGAGCCGAGGGAAATTTATTGTTGTTGACGGTAAACAAAGATTAATTGCTCTTTTTTCATTTTTTTCTGATTTAAAAGAGAATTCTTTTGAATTGGCAGAACTTAACTCAAACAAATTGAATGGAGTAGACAAAAATAAATTAGAATTAGATTATCCAGAATTTTTCAATAATCTAATGAATCAATCTATTCATTCAATGATCATTAAGAACTGGTCAACCGAGAATTTGTTGTACACAATTTTTTATCGATTGAATAGCGCTAGCCTACCATTATCAGCTCAAGAATTAAGAAAGGCTTTGAAACCTGGAGAATTCCTTAACTTAATTGATAACTATTGCTCAGAAAGTATTGCTATAAAGAAATTATCTAAATCATCTTCTCCAGATCCTAGAATGAGAGATATGGATTTGATACTGAGATATATTGTAATGACTAAGTATATTGATAAGTACAGAGGCAATTATAAAAAAGCTCTTGACGAAATATGCGATTTTAATAATTCGAATTGGGAAAAGAGTAAACAAAATGTACACGACATTTTAGTGTCTTTCGAAAAAAATATTGATTTAGCAATTAGAATTTTTGGCGATGAAAAAGTTTTTGTTAGAACAGGCGGTGTAAAAAACGATAAACGAATTAATAGAGCATTATTTGATGTAGTTGTTTATTATATAAACCAGATTGATCATAGAAAATTATTGGATAATGCTCAGAATATTGTAGATGCAACAAATGATTTGTGTGAATTTGACTCACAGTTTATTAAGGCTATTAGTAGTAACACAAATAACCTAAAAGAAGTCTCAACAAGATTTGTTCTGTATGGTAATAAACTTAAAGAATTTTTGGGGCCACTTGTCAAGATTCCTACAAACCTTGAAAAGCATTTTGCCCAAATTAAATAGAAAAATGCCATCACAATTATTTAATCACTTACACACAAATATTGGCAATCTCATTGTTCAGTTTCGTGATTTCAAAGTTGCTGATCGCAACCTTAATGAAAATCAGATTAAGCTACGAGCTTTGCATATTTTGGTACATGCAGAAATAGAAACTTACTTTGAGCAATTAGGCATATTCGTTTTAGATTCCTATAGCAGTAATCGATTAGGCAAAAAGCAAAAGGGTAAGATCAATTATTCAATATTGTGTTATGGTTCCAGTTCATATGCCGGAGATATCAAAACTGTAAATGATAGAATTAACAATAACCTTTCGCAATTAAGAGTAGTCATAAGTGACAATCACGGGATAAAGCAAAAAAATATTTTGAAAATCCTTCTGCCGCTCAATTACCCCTTAGCTCTAATTGATCAAACATGGCTAAATACCATTGAATCGTTTGGTTCGAAACGGGGAGATTATGCACATAACGGCTTACACAAGATTACTAATTTAATACCTTACAATTATATCGATGGCTCGGTTGTGAACATAATCATACCTGAAATTCAAAAGATAGACC
>CANJQU010000001.1 GCA_947476485.1 Chitinophagaceae bacterium | reverse complement strand
GATAAAGCCTGCAACCTGGCGGCCTATGCGCATACCAAAGGGTGTAGCCTGGAAGCCTGTGGCCCAAAGACCTGACCTGTCGGCCATGCCGGGCTGGCGGTTAAAATCATTAAAAACACTCACACCATAGCCCAAGCCACCGTATAAGCGAACCCTGATCAGGTCGTTGCGGGTATCGAGGTAACAAAAGGTCATTTCAGGAACAAAGGATACGAAACTGCCCCATGTACGGATATTTTCATAGCCAATGCCCATACCTATCGTCACATTCTTATTGATATAGTACTTGTAAGAGATAACGCTGGAGCCTGACGATGCACTGTAAGGCTTGCCCTGTACATAGCTGTAAATGCTGTAATACCCATAGCCCAGTGCTATTTCGCTCTTAGCTCTCTGTGCAAAACTGCGGTGTGCAAAACAGATCATTAATAAAGCAAAAAACAAAACAGGTATCTTTCCTTTCATCATAAAATGGCGTTTAAGCTATGGTATTTATTAGTTACGAATGCTAAAGATAGAGCAAACTTTGATTTCTCCAAAACCTTTGGGTTGGGATTTGAGATTTAGTTATTAAGGAAATCAGTGGTTTTGTGGATAATGTGCTTTCGGCCGAGTTCAATTTGAAGTAAAAAGCCCGAAAGTCAAATTATGAACCGGTCGGCCACAACCGCTCAACTTACCAACCTTTTAACCTTTTCTCCAATTAACCTATAACTAAAAAACGTAACTTTGAAGCCTATGTCCTTACAAGGCAAAAAAATTGTTTTAGCGGTTACCGGCAGCATTGCCGCCTATAAAACGCCTCATTTTGTGCGCCTGCTTTTAAAAGCAGGTGCAGAGGTCAAGGTGTTAGTTACTGATGCCGCTACTCAATTTGTAAGTGCGCTATCGCTGGCTACTGTGTCGAAACACCCGGTACTGGCTAATGTGAATGATGGCGCTACATGGAATAACCATGTGGAACTGGGTCTTTGGGCAGATGCCATGATCATAGCGCCCTGCAGTGCAAATACCCTTGGAAAACTGGCTAACGGATTATGCGACAACCTTGTATGTGCGGTGTACCTGTCTGCCCGCTGCCCGGTATTCATAGCCCCGGCTATGGACGAGGACATGTGGCTGCATCCATCTACACGGGCAAACATCAGTAAGGTAAGGAGTATTGGCAACCAGATAATACCGGTAGCCCATGGCGAACTGGCCAGCGGGCTGATCGGCGAAGGCCGCATGGCGGAACCTGAGGATATGGTCGCTTTCCTTTCCGCTTTCTTTTCAGAGGAGAACAAGCCACTAAAAGGAGTAAAGGCGCTGGTAACTGCCGGGCCTACTTATGAGCGTTTGGACCCTGTCCGGTTCATTGGGAATTTTTCCAGCGGAAAAATGGGTATTGCCGTTGCCGAGGCCCTCGCAGACCGCGGCGCGCAGGTGACACTGGTGCTGGGTCCATCGCATGAACGTACCTTTCACGCACAGGTAAAGACAGTTGCTGTGGAGAGCGCGCATGAAATGTATGAAGCGTGTATGGCTGTGTATAGCGAAACGCAGGTAGCAGTATTGGCCGCTGCCGTGGCAGATTACAAACCGGCTACACAGGCAACTGAGAAAATAAAAAAGAAAGAAGGTGAGCTGACCATTGCTCTTTCCAAAACAGATGATATACTTGCCTGTCTGGGCAAAATAAAGCAGGAGGGGCAAACGTTAGTAGGTTTTGCACTGGAGACGAATAATGAGCTGGCACATGCTAAAGAGAAACTGAAAAAGAAAAACGCGGATATGATCGTGCTGAATTCGCTTAAGGACAGCGGAGCCGGCTTTGGGCATGACACCAATAAGATCACGTTATTGACGAAGGATGGAAAGAAAATGGCTTTGCCGTTGCAAAGCAAAAAAGATGCTGCGGCGTCGATTGTTGACCATATTTTAGAATTGAGACATGCTGAGAAGATTGTTTAGTTTAATGGTGATGTTGGTGGCATGCGCATCGTATGCAGGCGCGCAGGAGTTGAATTGCCGCGTGACGGTGATGCATGATAAGATAAACGGCTCGGGCGTAGACCCGCAGGTGTACACCAACATGCAAAAGGCGATAACAGAATTTATGAACGGGCACAAATGGACAACTGATGAATTTGGCGCTGCTGAAAAAATAGATTGCAACATACTGCTCAACCTCACCTCTGCCAATGTAAACGGCGACCCCGAAGCATATGGCGCCACTATGAGCATACAGGCGACCAGGCCGGTATATAATTCGAGTTATACCTCAAAACTGATAGACTTTATAGATAAAGACGTTGCTTTCAAATTTTCCCCGTTCAACCCGATGCACTTTGACGACAACCAGGCCTCGGGCTCAGATGCGCTTTCGGGCAACCTGACCGCCGTGCTCGCCTATTACTCCTACATTCTTATTGCATTGGATTATGATAGTTTTTCACCCAGTGGCGGCACTAACTATCTGAAAAGGGCGCAGAATGTAGTAAACAATGCACCAGATGGAAAAGGCATCAGCGGCTGGAAGAATGTGGAAAGCCAGCGCAACCGTTTCTGGATCGTGGACCAGATGCTGAATACAAGGTTCTCTGATATCCGCAGGGTGTGGTACACCATGCACCGCGAAGGGCTGGACAGCATGTATGCGAAACCTGCCGAATCGCGCACCCGCATACTGTCTAACATAAGGAAGCTGTATGAAGTGAACAGGGAAAATCCAAGCTCTATTTACATGCAGTTCTTTTTTAACGCCAAGAGCGATGAGATCATGCGCCTGGTGGGGCAGGCGCCAAAAACCGAACGATCGCAATACATAACACTGCTAAATGCCCTTGATGTGCCTAACGCCCCAAAGTATAATGCGCTGCGATGACCCGGCAGTTCAAAAACTAAAAATTCAACATCCCAATTCCCAATTATCAACAATGTCCAGAATACCATTGTCCGCCCTTTTATTACTCCTTGTGTTTTCGTGCAGGCAGCACAATAACTATTCAGGGGATCATTTGCCAAAAGAGGTGATGCAGCAACTGATGCTGGATGTTAACATTGCAGAGGCTTACAGCATTAGCACAAAAGATAGCCTGCACAGATCCGGATCTAAAAATATCGATTCTCTCTCTGTATTCTATTCCAGGATATTTGCCCACTATAAGATCACGGAAGCGGAATTCAACACAAGCCTGGAGTGGTACAAAAACCATCCGGAAGAACTCGATACGATCTATGCTCATATTCTTCCGCTGGCTAGCAAAATGCAGGCAGAGGCACCACCTGCTAAAGCCCCGATGCCAACACCACTACCGCCCCAGCCGTTACCTCCTCCGGGACCAGCCCGCACGTCGGCGCCCGCGGGTACACATTTGTCTATAATTCATGCCGGAAAGCCCAAGGAAGAAAAACAAAAGCCTAAAGTATCGGCGGATAACACCAATACCAACTAAAATAACCGGAGCTCCTGGCTATGCACTTAGCTTTTGCAAAGCAGTTCCAATTCTTTCCATTGCCTCCATAAGATTTGTCATTGAGGTGGCGAAAGAGAGACGGATACAGTTTGGCGCACCAAAAGCGCTGCCGCACACGGTAGCAACATGCGCCTCATTGAGCAGGAACATGCTGAAGTCTTCATCATTGTTTATTTTGTTGCCGCCATAACTCATTCCAAAAAATGAACTGATATCAGGAAAAGCGTAAAACGCCCCTTCAGGGTTATTGCATTTGATCCCGGGCATTTTTTGAAGAGCAGGGATAACATAGTCTTTGCGTTGCTTGAAGGCTTCGACCATCTTGTAAGTAGGCGCAAGGTCACTCAACAGAGCCGCCACCGACGCTTTTTGAGTGATAGAATTAGTACCCGATGTCACCTGGCCCTGCAGTTTATCGCACGCCTGCACCAGTTCACGCGGCCCGGCCATATACCCGAGACGCCAGCCGGTCATAGCAAACCCCTTAGACATACCGTTGACGATCACTACCCTATCTTTTATTTCATCGAACTGAGCTATGCTTTCATGCCTGCCTGTATAGTTGATGTACTCATATATCTCATCACTGATGATGCACACCTGCGGATGCCGTTTAAATACTTCAACAAGACCTGCCAGCTCTTCGCGTGAATAAACACTACCGGTAGGATTGCATGGCGATGAATAGATGAACAGCTTCGTCTTTGGCGTAATGCTCGCTTCCAGTTGCTCCGGCGTCAGCTTAAAATCGCTCTCAATGCCGCAGGGTATATATTTCACAATGCCGTGGGCAAGCTGCACCTGGGCCGCATAGGTAACCCAGAAAGGTGTGGGTATCAATACTTCATCACCCGGATCAACCAGGCACATGATCGCATTCAGCAATGATTGCTTCGCGCCTGTGGACACAATTATCTGGTTTGCAGGATAATCAAGATTGTTGTCTCTTTTCAGTTTTGTACTTATGGCATCAAGAAGGTCAGCAAAGCCTGCTACGGGTGTATACTTAGTAAAACCATCGTTCATAGCCTTAACTGCTGCATTGCATATATGCTCAGGGGTTTTGAAATCCGGCTCCCCCAGGCTGAGGTCGACGATGTTTACGCCCTTTGCTTTTAATTCGCGGCTCAGCTTGGCCATTTTAATAGTCTGTGGCTCACTAATAGAACTTAATCGTTGTGCTAACTGCATTTCTCTTCTAAGATATTGGTAAACAAATATACACAAGATATGATAATGGGGTATTAGTGTGTTTTTTATTGCAGGAAATCAACTCCCTATTAGCTTCATTACGCCACTTAATAGATTTCTGCCTTATAACTATTCTCATTATAAGACAAAATTTACACCTTGTTAATGCACAGTGCGATCAGCTTGTAAAATTTATGGAAGGGCAATGCGTAAACTAACAATCATTTTTCTTTTCCTGATCATCTTTTTTTCTTGTGATGACAGCGGACGAAAAAATAAGGCTATAAGAAGCGCACCGAAACAGGATACATTCTGCCCTCCTCAAGTGATTATACTGGCAAACCTGCCCGACAGCCTGCAGCCCAAAATCAAAACTTTGGATACTATGCCCAAACCAAGGCGTGTGATCATCCCTTCGCGAAGTGGCGGTTCTTATTCTATTACAAATGCAAAGGGTGAACTAACTAAAATTGACCTTCAGCCTCCGATAAGTAAATCACTTCCCGTTTTGCGGAACGCAAAGGGCGAAACCATAAAAGACAGTAGTGGCAACAGCATCATCATGGGAAATGGCGGAAAATCCAATTTCACCAACTTCACAACTGAACACGGGTTAGCACTTGATGGAATTAGTTGTTCAAAATTAGATAGAATGGGAAATCTCTGGTTCGGCACACAGGGCGGGGGCGTGAGCCGTTATGACGGGAGATCCTTTGTTACCTTTTCTCCCACACAGGGGCTTGCCAGTAATAGTATTTTGAGCATAGCCGAAGACAAAAAGGGGAACCTGTGGTTCGGCACTTATGGCAGCGGTGTGAGCTGTTACGATGGGAGAGCCTTTACTACTTTTACCACGGCCCAGGGACTTGCAAATAATTTTGTAAGATGCATAGTAGAAGACAAAGCGGGAAACCTATGGTTTGGCACACAGGGCGGCGGAGTGAGCCGTTACGACCCATCGGCCCCGCTCATAGCTGGCTCTAAGGCATTCACTACATTCACAACGGCCCAAGGGTTGGGCGATAATATCGTTCTGAGTATTGCCGAAGATAAAACAGGAAACCTCTGGTTCGGCACACAGGGCGGCGGTGTGAGCCGTTATGACCCTTCTGCTGGGCTCAGGGCCGGCTCAAAACCGTTCACGACTTTTACTACTGCCCAGGGACTTGTGAATAATAATGTAAAAAGTATAGCTGAAGATGGAGCAGGCAACCTATGGTTCGGTACAATGGGAGGAGGTGTGAGCCGCTATGCCCCATCAGCCTCACTCAGTAAAGGCGCAAAACCATTTACATCCTTCTCTACCGCCCAGGGGCTGGCCGATAATAATGTTTGGTGCATAGTTGCAGATAAAACAGGAAGCGTCTGGTTTGGTACGAATGGCGGTGGTGTGAGCCGCTATGACCCTTCTGCTCCGCTCAAGGCTGGCTCAAAATGCTTCACAACGTTTACTACCGCCCAGGGACTTGCCAATAATAATGTTTGGAGCATTGCCGAAGACAAAACCGGCAATCTCTGGTTCAGCACTTTTGGCGGCGGTGTGAGCCGTTACGACGGGAGAGCCTTTGTTACTTTTTCTACTGCCCACGGCCTTGCTAACAATATCGTTTGGAGCATGCTCAATGACCGGGCCGAAAATCTCTGGTTTGGCACTGCGGGTGGCGGTGTAAGCCGTTATGACGGGAGGGCGTTCGTTACTTTTACTACCGCCCAGGGGCTTGCCGACAATATGGTCCTGAGCATTGCGGAAGATAAAACCGGGAAACTCTGGTTCGGCACACAGGATGGTGTGAGCCGCTACGACGGAAAATCCTTTGTAACTTTTACTACCGCCCAGGGACTTGCAGACAATAGTGTCTGGAACATAGTCGAGGATAAATCGGGCAATCTCTGGTTCGGTACACAGGGTGGCGGTGTGAGCCGTTATGACCCTTCGGCTTCGCTCAGGGCAGGCTCACCATCCTTTGTTACTTTTTCTACAGCACAGGGACTTGCGCATAAGAGTGTCTGGTGCAGTGCCGTTGATAAATCGGGAAACCTCTGGTTCGGTACAGAAGGCGGCGGTGTGAGCCGGTATGATGGAAAATCGTTTATCACTTTTTCTACAGCACAGGGGCTTGCCAACAATGTGGTATTGAGTATAGCCGAAGATAAAACGGGAAACCTCTGGTTCGGCACGGAAGGAGGACTAAGTGTAATGAGCAAAGATGAACTGGAAAAACTGGAAAAAAGCGGTGATGTATCGAGGAGGGGGAATACTCAATCTGGAAGAATTTTCAAAATTTTCGGCAAAAACGAAGGCTTACCAGACGATTTTGTAACACAGGTATTGCAAATGCCCGATGGCAAAATAGCAGTCGGGACAAATCTTGGTATCACTTTATTTCGCCCCTCTGCCGATCTTACCCGGCTTACAGATATAGAGATTTATAACACATACACCGGATACCCGGTTAAAGACATAAACACCGGGCAAAACTGCATGTTACTTGATAGCAAGGGCATAGTTTGGGCAAGCACCGGCAGTGAACAGACAGCGTTGGTAAGGTTTGATCCATTGGCAGGTCATAATGATAAGGATATGCCAAAGCTGGTTATAAAAAGTATAAAGCTCAATGAGGAAAATATATGCTGGTATGATTTAAGTCAAAAGTCAGAGGTCAAAACCCGAAAATTGTCTGTGATTGATAGTTTGACAACCCCGCCAAATATTACTGAAGAAGTAGCCACGACAGGTAGCATATTAACTGACAGTGAGCGGGATAGTATGAAGACTAAGTTTCGCGATGTAGAATTTGACGGTATCAGCCGTTTTCAGCCAGTACCTGAGCATTTAGTTTTGCCCTACAGGTTCAACCGCATTACAATAGATTTCAATGCTATTGAAACGGGTAAACCCAACCTTGTAAACTATCAATACATTCTGGAAGGTTATGACAATGACTGGAGCCCCGTATTAAAAAAAACGAGCGCTACTTTTGGCAACATCCATGAAGGGTCGTATACTTTTAAAGTAAGAGCACAGGGACCAAATGGTACCTGGTGCGAGCCTGTAACGTACTCATTTAGAGTATTAGCCCCCTGGCACAGAACATGGTGGGCATACACATGTTATGCCATCATCGTTCTTTTGTCATTGAGCGTGTTCATTAAATGGCGCGAGCGCAATCTGCGTAGTGAAAAAGAAAAACTGGAAAAAACAGTTGATGAAAGAACAGAAGAACTTGTGTTAAAGAACATAGCCGTGGAAAAGGAAAAGCAGCGCAGTGAAGAGTTACTGCTCAACATCTTGCCAGCGGAAATAGCCGAAGAACTAAAAAACAAAGGCAGCGCCGAGGCAAAAATGATAGAGGAAGTAACCGTACTATTTACCGACTTCAAAGGTTTCACACAACTCTCTGAAAAACTATCCCCGACGGAACTGGTGGGTGAGATCAATGAATGCTTCTCGGCTTTTGACCATATCATGGAAAAGTACGGCGTCGAAAAAATAAAAACGATCGGAGACTCCTACATGGCAGCATGAGGGTTACCTACCGTTAATAAAACCCATCCGGAAGATGTAGTAAACGCAGCGTTGGCCATTCAAAAATACATGGCAGAACACAAGGCTAAAAAAGAAGCAGCAGGCAAGCTGTTCTTTGAGATACGTATAGGAGTGCATACCGGCCCGGTAGTGGCGGGGATCGTAGGCGTAAAGAAATTCGCCTACGATATATGGGGAGATACGGTGAACACTGCCAGCCGCATGGAAAGCAGCGGTGGCGTAGGCAAGGTAAATATCTCCGGAACAACTTATGATTTAGTTAAAGATAAATTCTCGTTCGAGCACAGGGGGAAAGTAGCGGCCAAAGGGAAGGGTGAAATTGATATGTATTATGTCAGCTCTCTCCAATAATTAGCGAATTGCTATTGGGCAATTACCTGTTTATGCTGTAAATTCGCACCTATTCTCACATCCAATAGATAAATGAAAGATTTTTCTTACGTAATGGGGCCTACCCCCGAATATATTGAGTCGCTTTACACCGAATTCACAAAAGATTCAACTACTGTTGACCCGGAATGGAAGAAATTTTTTGAAGGGTTTGACTTTGCTATAAGCAATGCCGGAGGTTTGGTATCTGTTGCGCAAACGAGCAATGGCTCTGTGAACAACGATAAGCTGGTAAAGGAATTGGGTGTATTTGAACTCATCCGGGCCTATCGCAAGCGCGGGCACCTTGTAGCTACCACTAACCCCATTCGTGCCCGGAAGGACCGCCACGCCGAACTGGAATTGTTCCGCTTCAGGCTAAGCGAGGCGGATATGGAAACACCATTTTTCGCGGGCAAGATCGTAGGTATGCAGGATGCCCGGCTAAAAGACATACTCGCCAAATTGAAGGCGATGTATGCAAGTAACATAGGTATAGAATACACTTATATTAACAGTACGGAAAGATGCCAGTGGGTTGAGAAAACCTATGAGGACCTGGTGCAGAAACCACTTTCTATCACTGAACGCAAGCGTATACTGGAAAAGCTGAATGAAGGGGTAATATTTGAAAAATTCCTGAACACGAAATTCATTGGACAGAAACGTTTCGGGCTGGAAGGCGGAGAATCGACCATCGCGGCATTAGACACTATAATAAACGATGCAGCGGCAGCAGGTGTGCAGGAAGTGGTGATCGGCATGGCTCACCGCGGCAGGCTGAATATACTGGCAAACACGCTGAAGAAAACATACGAACAGATATTTTCTGAGTTTGAAGGCAATATGCCCGAGGACATGACCATGGGCAGCGGAGACGTGAAATACCATCTAGGCTTCCAATCTAACATAACGACACCTAAGGGCAATGTGATCAATGTGCAGCTCACGCCAAATCCATCGCACCTGGAAGCTGTAAACCCCGTTGTAGAGGGATTTGCCCGCGCCAAGGCAGATACGCTGTATGAGCGGGAATATGACAAAGTACTTCCCATACTGATACATGGTGATGCCGCTGTTGCTGGGCAGGGAGTGGGTTTTGAACTGCTGCAGATGTCTGACCTTGCCGGCTATTATACCGGTGGCACCATACATTATGTCATCAATAACCAGATAGGTTTTACCACAGACTTCGACGAAGCCCGCTCTACAGATTACTGTACCAGCATGGCATCTATGCTGCAGGCACCGGTATTGCATGTGAACGGCGATGATGCAGAAGCCGTGGTAAAATGCAGCATGCTGGCTGTGGCTTACCGCCAGTTGTTCAACAAAGACATTTTTATTGACATGGTGTGCTATCGCAAGCACGGACATAACGAAGGGGACGAACCGAAATTTACACAGCCCCAGCTTTATGCGCTTATCGATAAGCACGCAAATCCGCGTGAAATGTATACGCAGTACCTGCTGAAACACGGAGAAGCAGATGCACAGGAACTTGCAAAACAAATGGAAGTCCAGTTCTGGGCCGATCTCCAGCAGCGACTCGATGAAGTAAAACAAAAGCCCCTACCCTACATCTACCAGAAACCGGAGCTTTGGTGGAAGGCGCTCAGGAAGGCACAGGATGCAGATTTTGGAAAATCACCCGTCACAGCGATCAAAGAAGAAGACTTCAGGAAACTGTTTGCTTCACTCATGCAATGGCCGAAGGGTTTCAGTCCACTGAAAAAAGTAGAAAAGCTGATTCAGGATAAGATAAAACTGTTTGATACAGAAGGCAAGGCAGACTGGGCCACGGGCGAGCTGATGGCATATGCCAGCCTGCTGCAGGAAAAGAATGATATAAGACTGAGCGGCGAAGATGTGAAACGTGGCACATTCTCTCACCGTCATGCTGTTATATACGACCAGAACACCAATGAACCCTACAACAGGCTAAGTAAGATATCTGACAACCAGGGCACGCCATACATTTATAATTCACTGCTCAGCGAGTTTGCCGTGCTTGGCTTTGAGTATGGTTATGCAATGGCTAACCCTAATAATCTTGTACTCTGGGAAGCACAATACGGAGACTTCGCAAACGGCGCCCAGACGATCATCGACCAGTACATTGTAGGTGGTGAGCAAAAATGGACCAACATGAATGGCCTTGTAATGCTGTTGCCACACGGATATGAGGGAGGCGGACCAGAGCATAGCAGCGCTCGCCTGGAGCGCTTCCTGCAGATGTGTGCAGAGAATAACATGGTTGTTACCAATATCACCACAGCAGCCAATTTCTTCCACGCACTGCGCAGGCAGTTGAAATGGGAGTTCCGGAAGCCGCTGATCAACTTCTCTCCAAAGGCTAATTTGCGTCACGTGCGCTCCTACTCTGTAATGAGTGAGTTTACCACTGGCGGCTTCCAGGAAGTGCTGGACGACCGGAACATAAAAAGTGCAGCAAAGGTGAAAAAAGTGCTTTTGTGCAGCGGCAAAATGTACTTCGACCTTAGCGAAAAACAGCTGGCGGACAAGCGCGAAGATGTAGCAATTGTAAGGTTGGAACAGATATATCCGTTACCAACGGCCCAACTGGACGCATTTCGGACGAAATACAAAAAAGCCGAATGGACATGGGTGCAGGAAGAGCCACGCAACATGGGCGCCCTGAGCTTCCTGGTCATGAACCTACCGGACTTTGCGATGAAGTACCTGAGCAGACCCGCAAGCGCATCTACAGCAACGGGATTTGCAAAGAAACATGCAATAGAGCAGGCGCAGCTTGTTGAGGATGCATTTAAGTAATGGGAGGAATGGAATGTCTTCTTGGCCCAATTAAGCATTTGCTTCATGTAACAGGTAAGACACATCTTTATTTTATCTAAATTTGCATTATGAAAAAGAAGGATATACTTTCATCCATAAAATCACAGATCCTAAAAGTTGCCCCTGATGCAAAAGTCATGCTCTTTGGAAGTATGGCCTATGGCACTCCAACTGAGGAGAGTGACTGGGATATTCTTATTTTGACCCCTCAACCTGTTACCTCAACATTAAAAAAGAACATTCATAATTCACTGTTCCCAATCAGTGTAAAAATCGCGGCCTTCATTAACGCACTTACTATCCAGGAAAATGAATGGCACAAAAACCCGTCCTATTATTCATTGTATCAATCTATTTCCAAAAGAATGATTGAGCTATGAGCCGACAAGACGAAGCCATTCGTTTGAAACTATTAAAATCTCAATCTTTGCTTGCCGAGGTTGTTGTATTGATGGCATACAAATTCTACGTTTCAGCAATCAGCAGATTATATTATAGTTGCTTTCATGCAACCAAGGCATTGTTGCTGACTAAAGACCTCGTACCCAAAACACACAGCGGGGTTGTTAATCAACTGCATCTTGCCTTTGTACTCCCAGGTTTATTTGACCCATCACATGCGACGTTTTTCAGCAGGCTGATGCAGGAAAGGATCGACGATGACTACAGTGATTTTAAAAAATCACACAAGTTATTTCCATTGCCCTTGTAGCTTTTATTACATTCTCCGGCTGCACAAAAAAAGAGGACGGATCATGCTGCCAAATTCGCCGGAACATGGACTGGCACTACTTCATGCGGCGGTGGTGGCGCATTTACCCTCACAAGAACCAACAACACTACGCTGACCACAGCCGGAACTGTAGGCGACCTGACCTGTGTAAAAGCCACTACACTTAGTCATACTGCAAACGGTAATACGCTGACGATCCCGGCCCAAACATTTATGGATAATTGTGGCAATTCATATACCATAAGCGGAAGCGGTTCAATAAGTGGAACAACGCTTACCCTTACGGAAACAGTGACCGGCGCCGTAAATGTGACTTGTACTTTCACCGGCACCAAATAGCCCCCAACCCGGCCATTTCACCTTTAAAAAAAGCATTGCACCGATCTGCAATGCTTTTTTATGCGCAAAAACCAACTTCTGTAAATAAATGCAATCCCGTAACTTCGCGGCTTCAAAAAGCAAGTACCACTATGCACATGCACGAGGTGAAAACGGACGCTGATAAACAGGCATTTCTGCAGGTAGCTATTGACATTTATAAGAATGACGCCAACTGGATACGCCCGCTGGATAAGGATATTAATGAAGTGTTTGACCCGGAGAAAAACAAATTCATAAAACGCGGAGGTGAGTACATAAGGTGGCTGCTTAAAGATGATAAAGGCAGGTTTAAAGGCCGTGTAGCCGCCTTTGTGAATAAACAATATAAAAACGAACAACCCACGGGCGGTATTGGTTTTTTTGAGTGTGTTAATGAACAGGCTGCTGCAGATCTCATATTTAATACCTGCAAAGAATGGCTGATCGCACACGGTATGCAAGCAATGGACGGCCCCATAAACTTTGGAGAGCGGGACCGGTGGTGGGGCCTGGTGACGGATGGCTATTATGCGCCGCTATATTGCATGAATTATAACCCGCCCTACTATGTCCAGCTTTTTGAAAATTATGGCTTTAAGGTCTATTTCAACCAGGTGTGCTTTGCTCTTAAAGTAGAGAACAGGTTGGCCGAAAAATTCTATCAGCGTCATGCGCTTATAGTGCAGGATAAGGCCTACCGGGCGGAAATGATCAAAAAAAGTGAAATTGAGCGCTTTGCAAAGGACTTTACTGTGATCTATAATAAGGCATGGGCCGGTCATGGCGGCGGCAAATCGCTGGAAGAAAAAACCGTGCAGAAAATGTTCAAAACCATGAAACCGGTTATGGACGAACACCTCACCTGGTTTGTCTATCACAACGACCAGCCGGTGGCCATGTGGGTGAACCTGCCCGATCTGAACCAGTTCTTTAAATACATGAACGGCCAGTTCGGATTACTGAAGAAACTACAGTTTTTCCTGCTGCAGAAATTCGGAAAATGCAGCCGCTTCGTTGGTCTCGTGTTTGGAATTATCCCTGAGTTCCAGGGAATGGGCGTTGATGCATTCATGATCGTAGAAGGCGCAAAAGTGATCCAGGCGCAGGCCCGCTACCAGGACTACGAGATGCAATGGATAGGCGACTTCAACCCCAAGATGATAAACATAGCTGAGAACCTTGGCACCTACCGCAGCCGTAACCTAAGCACTTACCGGTATTTGTTCGACCGGAACAAAGAGTTTAAGCGGCACCCGATGCTTTAAATCTCACCCCCACCCCATAAAGGGGAGTCACGCATTAAGTTAGCGAACAGGGCCTCAACGGAAGTAAATCAATTAAGCAATTTTATTTTCGTCGGAATACTAATCATTATTGCTGATGCTACTCCAAAAAAGATGAAACAAGCACAAAATGCCAGATAGATGGCTCCCCTTAGGTACACTTATTTGCCATTTGTCTGTGCATTTAAGAAAGTAAGTGAGTTTCTATCTTCGTAATTATCAAATTTTCTATTGTTTGATTAAATCATCCAACCTCCAATTTTCGCACCTTTCCCCTAGCCGGGACTATTCCGCAGACTCTATGAAAATGCCACACATTGAGGCATACATAACTAATTGTATCAATAATAAACCAAAAGACTATGGCAAATATTTATGCTGAAAAGATATCTTTACATCATAATACTACGCTTCGTTTTTGCATCTAGACAGAAATTGTTAATTGATACTAGCGTATTAGGGGATATAAGCCAATTAATAAAACACCGAAATAATTCGTATAAAGAAGTGAAACAATTAAAAAATCGCTGCAATTAATATCAGCTGAAAATGGGAATCAAAAGCTATTTTTTAAAAGTAATTGCGCTTTTGTTAGGTACAATTTCTGTAAATGCTCAGGCACAAATTTTACCATTAAATTGTTATGGTGTATGGGACAGGTCTAATGCGTTCGATATTTCGGTAGATACCGCTTACAGCTATTTGCGGGGTATGAGTGCCGATGTTTACTGGAAAGACGTTCAAAATCTAGACTCGAACCATTATGATTGGTCTTCTATTCAAGCCATATTGCAAACAGCCTATAATAATAACCAGAAGGTAAACATAAGCGTTGGAGTGGGCCCTGATGCACCTGCCTGGATATATACAAATGGAGTGCCGGGAGTAGTTACAAATGATACACTGCACCCTGGTTGGGCACAATACCCCTATTACTTAGATGCTGATTACAAACGCTATTATTTCAAGCTTATAGATAGTTTTGGCGTTTTCTTAAGGACCCAACCGGCAAGTCTGTTAGGTAACATTGGCTATGTTCAAGTAAAGACCGGCTGTACCGGCGATGAAGTCCCTTACAAAGGAGACCCTATTGACACTTCATATAATATATCAAATTCGATGTGGCGCACATTCAGGCTAGCTGCATTTGATAAATACAGGTCAACTTTTAATTCCGGTAGCACCGCCACCACGATGGGACTTTTATTTAATAGTATTGATCCTGTCGATCAACCCATAGAGTGGAACTGGGTATTGACCAATGTTACTTACGGGTTTGGAATGAAAGGAGGTGCATATGCAAGAGGGCACCATCTCTCTGACGAGTTGGATTTTAAAAACACATTTACCCCTTATCTCATCAATCCCACGGGGATAAAATTATTTTCAGCAGCAGAGATGGACCAGACATGGACCAGACCTTTATATCAGATAAATATTCCGTTGGGATTTTATTGGGGAGCCATCAGCGGTCTCAATACGGGGCTTTCTGTGTGGCTGGTGACCCAAAGTGCATTAAATGAAGCCCAGGTAAAACCTGAGTTACATTCAGTGTTTCGTTTGTTCAATAAGTATGCCGGGCAAAT
The DNA here is from genome assembly GCA_947476485.1 of Chitinophagaceae bacterium. Classification (GTDB taxonomy): domain Bacteria; phylum Bacteroidota; class Bacteroidia; order Chitinophagales; family Chitinophagaceae; genus Nemorincola. The sequence continues at coordinate 76,290 of CANJQU010000001.1, read as the reverse complement.
TTATCCGGCCACGGCTAATGCTGCCTATGTTTTCTTTCATGAGGGGTTAAACTCTCAAAATACCATTAAGTTCCCGGTAAGTATTTATGGAAGTGCCGGCCAGTCAAATCAGTCCCGCTATACGGCCATATGTAGTGCCTATGCGTCTAGAGGGGCTCAAATGGATGATGTATTTGCAGCCACTAAAGGGCAGGTTTATCAGCGCGACCATCAAACAGGGTATAATGATGCAGGATGGAATATTGAGGAAGGCAATTACGAAAGATGGATCACCCAATTGAACCCTGACTCTACCTCCATCGGCCTTTTCCGGGTGCGTGGTGTCATTGACACAAACTCATCCATATATGATCGTTTTGCCCGTTCATTTGAAAACAGTAGCGGCAAAAACACGATGTATTTCAAATTTCATCATGATTTTTTTTCCCTTGCCGGCCCTGATAGCCTGGTATTTAAAATTACCTGGCTTGATAAACATCTAAACTCAACATGGGCATTAAAATACTATGATTCTTCAGGCTTGCAAACAGCATTAAGTATGACGGGAGTTGGTGACAATCAATGGAAAACAACAACAGTGACGTTACACCATCCGGTTATAAATCAAAGTGGAATATTGGGCTCGGATTTCTTGCTTGTGAATACGGATGGTATTGATGATATTTTCCATGGCATTGAAGTAGATATTACACGCATAGGATTTGGGCCTGCATCTGTAATTACCGGTTCTAGTTTTCATCTATGCTCAGCTGCAACGGCTGCTTTTTCTGATGCTAGCCCGGGAGGCACATGGAGCATTAATGGGGCTGATGCGGGAGTTGCATCCGTATCAGCAAGCGGAGTTGTTTCAGGAATAAGTGCAGGCACAGCAAGACTTAGTTATACCATTGGTACGTCTTATGCCTCGGCGGTAGTAACTGTTTACCCTTCACCTGCTGCGATAACCGGCACAGGAGTAATATGTCCGGGTGGAGCAACGACATTATCAGATATTACAACAGGTGGAGTTTGGAGCAGCGGCCTACCATTGGTGGCTACCATTGGCACTGCGGGGGTAGTAACAGCAGCAGGAACAGGTGCTGCACCTGTTTATTATACCTTGCCTGCGTCTGGGTGCAGCGCCACATTTATTGTTACAGTGAGCTCCCTGCCAACCGCAGGGACTATATCTGGCATAGCCACAATATGCACAGGTAATATAGCAGCACTTACCGACCCAGCAGGTGGTGGCACGTGGAGTAGCACCAATACCGCTATAGGCACCGTAGGCACAAGTGGCGTGGTAACAGCACTGGCAGCAGGCACTACCATTATTTCTTATACCGTTGCCAATAGCTGCGCTACCGCAGCAGCAACTGCCGTAGTAACCGTAAATGCAGCGGCAAGTGCGGGCACTATTACCGGTGCGGCCAGCGTGGCAGCAGGCAGCAACATAACACTTACTGATGCGGCACCTGGCGGCACCTGGACCGCCAGCAATGGCCATGCCACCGTAGCCGGCGGCACCGTACATGGGGTAACCGCCGGAACTGTTACTATTTCTTATGCTGTTACCAGTAGTTGCGGCACGGCAACAGCTACAAAGCTTGTTACAGTGGACACTTCAACTACCACAACTACCGTGGCGGCCATTACCGGTTATTACTTCTATGTGTGTGCAGGCAGCACCGTGCCATTCTTTGATGCGACCGCAGGTGGCACATGGAGCGTAGACCCTGTTGATGCAGGTGTAGCCTCTATTTCGGCCACTGGTATTGTTACCGGGCTGAGTGCAGGCACTGCACATATCAGTTATACGGTGGGCGCACAAGCGGCTACAGCTATAGTATCAGTATTCCCGTTGCCGGCTGCCATAGGCGGCACCGGCAGCCTATGCCTGGGTTTCACTACGACTCTCTCCGATGCTACCGCAGGTGGCACTTGGAGCAGCGGAATCCCCTCAGTAGCAGTAGTAAGCGCCACAGGCGTAGTTTCCGGCACTATCGTGGGCACACTGCCAATATATTATACATTGGTTGCCCCTGCGGGTTGCAGAGCAACCATAATAATTACCGTAAATGTTAACCCGACTAACATTGCAGGCCCAACCAGTGTCTGTACCGGCTCATCCATACAACTGACCGACTTCACGGCGGGCGGGGTATGGAGCTCAATGAGCTCTAATATCACGGTTGTAGGATCAGGAAGTGTTTTGGGTAATACCACAGGAACTGCTACGGTTACCTATACGCTTACCAACGGATGTTACAAGACCTACAATGTAACTGTAAAAGCATTACCAACTGCAATATTGGGTAACCTGAATGTGTGCGGCGTAGGTGCGGTAACGTTCTTATCTGATGCTACGGCAGGAATATCATGGACAATAACCCCTGCGGGCACAGCGACAGTTAGTGCCAGCGGCCGTGTTTACGGGGTTGCTACCGGCACTGCTGCAGTTACCTATAATGGCTCTAATGGCTGTATAACAACACGCATAGTTACGGTAAATACGCTGGTGACCACTGCTCCTATATTGGGCGCTACAAACGTAGGTCATGGCCTTGCCATCACTTTGTCTGATGCTACACCATCAGGCGTTTGGAGCAGCAGCAACAGCGCATTAGGCAGTGTTGATTTATTGGGTAATGTGACTGGTGTAGGTACATCGGGCACGGTTACAATAAGTTATGCGGTTTCTTATGCTGGCGGTGGTTGTACAGCTTTAGCTACTAAGCCGATCACTGTTCATAACCCTGCACCGCATACTTATGGAGGCTCTGCTATTACAACCGTTGGATCGACTGTAAGCATAGCTGATGAAGCTATGGGCGGCAATTGGGTGAGCAGCGACAATAGTATAGCTACTGTAGACGGCAACGGAATGGTAAGCGCGATTGCTGCGGGAATTGCCAATATTACGCATTCCGTAATGGGTAATGACGGTGCAGTATCGGCAATCGTAACAGAACTGAAAGTAACGGCATTGCCTTTTGAGATCAGGCTGCTGCCCAACCCGAACAGCGGGGCATTTACCGTGGTTGGCACAACAGGCTCAAATAAGGATGTGCCTGTATACCTAGAGATCACCAATATGCTGGGGCAGGTTATTTATACAAGTAAGGCTACAGCAATTGCTGGCAGTCTCCATGAGCAAATAGTCTTGAACGGCAGCAACCTTGCCGATGGCATGTATATTCTTAATATAAGGAACGGGAGTGAACATAAGGCTTTCCATTTTGTGATGGAGAAACGATAATTTGAAAATGTGCTGATTTGAGAATAAAAAAAACACTCAAAATCAGAGATTGCTCCGGAAGGGTGGCCTTTGCTTTTTGTGGGAAAGCACAGTGATTTACAAAAAAACATAATTACCGGGCTTACTTTGCTACAAGTGTTAGCTACTGACGGAACATTAAGAGACATAGTGAATGTTGTTAGAAAATACTGTCGGTTCTTTTATCCTAAAAGTAAAATCATTGCGAAGAAGCCTTAACAGCCTACTTATTTTCTACCAACACCTCAAATTAGTTGCATTTGTTTGTTTCAAAACGCCCCAAAAAACGTCCGAAATAAAAAAAAACCTCAAGCCATTGGCAGGAATGAGGTTTTGATTTGTGGTTTTGGTGCCCCGGACTAGCTTCGAACCAACATATCCTTGCGAATGCTGCCACCTGATCACAATGCGTCTGCCAATTTCGAAGATCAAATAACGTTAATTAAAGCGTCCCCCTTAGCCGTCCCCTTAAAAACAAAAAAGCTCTGAAATGCAGTCCTATCAATGCTCTTAGTTTTTATAAAATAGTCCCTTTAGGGGGGCAGGGGTGAGATTGGGTTTTACTTTATCTCTACCTTCTCCCCATAATATTTAGCCTGCGTATTCTGGATAAGATCGTAAACCATTTTCACCCGTGCAAACTTCTCCCTGAGTATAGAAAACCAGTAGGTGTCGCCGTCCTGAGCGCTGAAAGCTACGGTACGCACTCCTTTATGATTAGCTATATACAGTGCGCGCTGATCATGAAATGCCTGCGAAATGATCGTAAACTGCTCTTGACCGAAGATGTCTCTGCAACGTAATATGCTATCGAGCGTACGGAATCCTGCATTATCCATAAATATCTTCTTTGCCGGTACACCACGGGCTATGAGGTCATTGCGCATCAGCACCGGCTCGTTGTAGTAGATGGTGTTGCTGTCGCCGCTCACTATTATATAGTCTACTTTGCCAGCCATGTATAGTGCAACCGCCGCGTCTATCCGGTTCTGGTAATAGATATTTACTATATTTCTTGCCTTGTCATTATATTTTGCTGTGCCGAGCAGCAGCCCCACTTTGTTCTTAGGTATCGAGGCCACATCATAGAACATCTGCTTTTTTGTGGACGAGTTGACAATATAATTTACACCCCATATCAGGCCGATAAGGAGCAGGGTGAATACGATTATTGTTCTTTTTACAATACGGCCAAACATAAGCGAACTAAACGCTAATTTATATATTCCGGTTCATTATCCTATTATATAGCTATAATGATATACCAATTCACCTGCAATTCCCAGGATTCTCAATTGCCAATACTGGAAAAAACAACCCGAGGAGCATTTAGGTTTCGGACGCAGATCTATTGTTCTGTATTGTGTTTTGGGCGCCCGCAAGGGTCAGGCGCTACTTTATAAAATGGTTTATGATTTTACCAACAAACTCCTATATTTGCACACTCAAATTTAACAACACATTCAAATTATGAATCTTTTTTACCTCGTACCTGCATTTGGTATTTTGGCATTGCTTTACACTTTCCTGAAAAGCGCATGGGTTACCAGGCAAGACGCCGGCAATGACCGCATGAAAGAAATTGCCCAGTATATAGCCGAAGGCGCTATGGCATTCCTTAAAGCAGAGTACAAAGTGCTTGCTTACTTCGTTGTTATCGCAGCCTTGTTATTGGCAGTGATGGGCTATAGCAGCTCCAGTTGGATCATAGCTGTGGCCTTTGTCATCGGTGCTTTTTTCAGCGCTTTCGCAGGTTTTATCGGCATGCGCATAGCTACTAAGGCGAATGTACGTACCGCACACGCTGCACGCACCAGCCTCAGCAAAGCGCTGGCGGTGTCTTTTGGCGGCGGGTCTGTAATGGGTCTTGGAGTTGCCGGCCTCGCAGTACTGGGACTGGGTGGGTTATTCATTGTCCTATTGAAAATATTTGCCCCCGAGGTGTTCACTGCTACTTCCAGTGTTGCCAACGGTGATAATGTGAAACTGGCCATCGAAGTGCTGACCGGCTTTTCGCTGGGCGCGGAGAGCATCGCTCTTTTTGCCCGCGTGGGCGGTGGTATCTACACCAAGGCTGCCGACGTAGGCGCCGACCTGGTGGGCAAGGTAGAAGCAGGCATCCCGGAAGATGATCCACGTAACCCAGCAACAATTGCAGATAACGTGGGTGATAACGTGGGTGACGTAGCTGGTATGGGCGCAGACCTTTTCGGTTCTTATGTTGCTACCGTGCTTGCAACGATGGTACTCGGACAGGAAACTGTTTCTGTAGACCAGTTCAACGGCTTTGCTCCAATATTGCTTCCTATGCTGATAGCGGGTACAGGTATTGTGCTGTCAATGATCGGAACATTGTTCGTAAGGATATCAGAAAGCGCCGGCCTGAGCACTAAAGCCGTACAGAACGCACTGAATATGGGCAACTGGGGGTCGATAGTACTTACAGCAATTTGCTCTTATTTCCTGGTAACATACCTGATGCCTGAAGATATGATATTAAGGGATATTCATTTTTCCAGGAATGGCGTAATCGGCGCTATCATGGTGGGCCTTGCCGTTGGTACTTTAATGAGTATGATCACTGAGTATTATACAGCTATGGGCAAGCGCCCGGTACTCAGCATTATCCGCCAGTCATCTACAGGCAGCGCAACCAACATCATCGGTGGTCTTGCCGTAGGTATGGAAAGTACATTCTTACCAATATTAGTGCTTGCCGCAGGTATCTATGGTGCGCACTATTGTGCAGGTCTTTATGGTGTAGCTATTGCCGCAGCAGGTATGATGGCAACTACAGCTATGCAGCTCGCTATCGATGCTTTCGGCCCGATCGCAGATAACGCAGGTGGTATTGCCGAAATGAGCGAACTGCCTAAAGAAGTACGTGAGAAAACAGACATCCTTGACGCCGTGGGTAATACTACTGCCGCTACCGGTAAAGGCTTTGCGATCGCATCTGCCGCACTTACCTCGCTGGCACTGTTTGCTGCTTACGTAGGAGTTGTGGAAAAGAATGGCTTTGACCTGCATAACGCTATCAACATCTACCATGCTGATGTGCTGGCTGGTTTGTTCGTAGGTGGTATGATACCGTTTATCTTCTCTTCCCTCGCTATTCGCGCCGTAGGTGAGGCCGCAATGGCAATGGTTGAGGAAGTTCGCCGCCAGTTCCGCACTATCCCCGGCATTATGGAAGGTACCGGCAAACCAGAGTATGACAAATGTGTTGCGATCTCTACCAATGCATCACTTAAGAAAATGGTGCTTCCAGGCGCTATTACCATTATCTCTCCGCTCGCTATCGGCTTCCTGATGGGCCCTGAGGTTCTTGGTGGGTTCCTTGCAGGCGCTACCGTGAGCGGTGTGCTTATGGGTATGTTCCAGAACAATGCCGGTGGTGCATGGGACAACGCTAAGAAATCATTTGAGAAAGGCGTGGAGATAAACGGCGAGATATTCTACAAAAAATCAGAACCACACAAGGCTTCTGTAACCGGTGATACTGTAGGTGATCCATTCAAAGATACTTCCGGCCCATCAATGAACATCCTCATCAAGCTGATGTCTATCGTGGCGCTGGTTATTGCACCCACCATTGCCAAGATACACGGCGGCAAGGCCGCTCATGCAGTTGCTGCGCCAAAGGCTGCAAAGGCAGTAACCTATGTTGCTCCAGCAAATGCCCAGGCAGGCCAGGTTGCACATTACACGATCTAAATAGTTGCTTCATTATACAGGAAAGCCCCGAACGCGAGTTTGGGGCTTTTTACATTTGACGTAGGTGTCCCAGACCTCAAAGGTGTGGGACACCTATGGCCTCCGCCAGAGCTTCTTTTCTCGGTTTTAGCACACAATAATATCTGATACTATTTCCAATAATCCTTCATCAGGTCGGCAACCCATATAGGCTGCATTACCTCTTTACGGGGTTCAAACTCTTTGACCGCCGGCTTAATGTCCAGCACAGGTGTGCCATCGATGGCATCAAGGCCCTTTACAATAATGCTGCGGCCATTATGCGCTATCAGTTCCGCAGTCGTTAGCCCGATCCTGTTTGGCCTGTCTTTTTTGCGCTGGCTGAATATCCCCATTACCGGATAGTCTATGTTGCCCCGTGGCCTCCCGGAATACACCATATTCTCTTCCTCCGCCTTATCGAAGTAAAAGATCACCTCCAGGTGGGAATATTTCTCAATATTCTCAAAAGCCTCTGTAGGTATATGGTCTGCCAGCGTTATCTCTGTTATTACTTCGCCCCAGTAGTCGTCTGTAGCTTCGATGCGGGAGTTGCGTATAGTGGCAACCGGATTAAGAGTAATTTCCATGAACTCAATTTTTGGGGTAACTAATGCAACTAAAATACTGATTTATTTTTATTCCTTATAATCGGATGGGGTAAATGCGCTATGTATTGTGGAGAATGATATCTGCATGATAGTTAACGAAATACTGGTCCGTCCTTCATATAACTATGCCTCTTCAACTTCATGTCTGAAGTGATTTCGGGAATTTGATTAATAATAGGTAATTTAGACTAATACCAACCGTGCTAAACAAAGATGGGTTCAGGTTCTTTTTTATTCTGATGAAGGAAATGAGCCTGCTCACATTCACGTAAAAAAGGGAGATGCAGAAGGTAAAATATGGTTGGAGCCAATATCAAAGGTTGCTTATTTGAATGGTTTTACGAATGCGGAAATAAAGCAAATAACAATTATTGTATTTGAATATTTGGAGAAATTTAAAACACAATGGCATGGATACTTTAGTCAATAGTTATGATTCCTTAGAGCAGCTCATTTACGATGAAGGAATAAGGATCAGGGAGATTGATGTGCATCCCGATATGGATATTCTTTTAATAATTCTCAATACAGGTACGGTACTACAGGAGAAAATATCCAAGTATCCCCGCCTTTACAATGCATCTGCATCTGCATTGAATACCTATGAGCTCATTGGCAAAGGCACCGGTATTCATTGGCCTGAACTTGACGAAGATTTAAGTTTAAAAGGCTTTCTCCGTGACACTTTGAAAAATCACGTCACAGGTAGCATTAAGATCGTCTGAGAATATCTGCACTTAATGAAATTCATGCAATACATTATTCGCCACTACCGGCAGATCTACCGTACCAAACCAATAGCTCACAAATGAATCTATTGTTTTTGCAGTCAGGTCGTTGGTAAATGGCTTGGTAATAAATGAGTTGACACCAAGGCGATAGCACTCATTTACCTCGTCCTGGTTGGAAGAGCCGCTGATCATCACCACAGGTATAGATCGCAGCACAGGGTGAGCTTTGATCTGCTTCAACACATCAATACCGCTCAGCAATGGCACATTCTTATCAAGTAAAATAAGCCGCGGAAGCAGGAGGTCTTTGACCAGCAGGGTCTCCAGGTAAGGTAAAACCCTCGTAGGGTCGGTCATAAACTCCAGCCCAACATTGTATCCTTTTTCGGTAAAAAAAACCTGGGTGATATGACGGTCGTCACTATCGTCCTCCAGCATCAGGATGTATGGAGTATTCTGGCTCATGGGGTGTTATATTTATTCGAATATACGAAGTCGCTAAAAAAATCATTCCATGAGCGCTATCCGCTGACATCTGCCACCCAAATGTATCCACCCAACCCCTACCGATGCATTACGATCAGTATGCACAAGGTGTATAACTGGCGGTCGAGATTAATATCTATAGCTTCCAGTTCGGCCTTTCAAAATGGCATGTATATCCGTAAGGATGTTTTTGCAAATAATCCTGGTGCTCAGCTTCTGCATTCCAGAAATCAGTTGCCGGCACTACTTCAGTCTCCACCTTTCCAGGCCATTTACCCGAGGCATCCATTTCAGCTATCAATGCCTTTGCAGTTTCCCGCTGGCTCTCATTGTTGTAAAATATAGCCGACCTGTATGAAGTCCCCTTATCATTACCCTGCCTGTTTTTCGTGGTAGGATCATGTATCATGAAGAAATATTCCAGCAGCTTGCGATAAGACAATTTATCGGGATCAAAGGTTACCTCTATGCCTTCGGCATGTGTACCATGATTCTGGTAAGTGGCATTGGGCACATCGCCGCCTGTATAACCCACCACCGTGGAAATAACTCCGGGCTGATGCCTGATCAATTCTTCCACACCCCAGAAACAACCTCCCGCAAGAATGGCTTTCTCACTACTCATAATGATAAATTTTAGTAAACTAAAGGTATAATAGAAAGGAGTAGAAAGAACAAAATTATTCACCAATCAAGTTAATCATGATAATCAAATAAATCAAGGTTCAGACAACTTCTCCGGCTGCACAATTTCTTCCAGCTTAACGACCATTCATTTCATCGATGCTAGCTGGTATTTTTCTTTTGCGCTGATTTTTTAAGAAAATTGTATATTTGTATTGTGAAGCCTTGCGAGGCATCACTCCTACAGGCGGCGTCAGCCGCCTGTTCTTTTACTAAACGCAAGGTATTTATCTCGATGCCTGAATTCAATTGATTGCAAATTTTTTATCTGCTTTAGCTTACCATTTGCAATTCTGTATAATTTGAATTCAGAAACATTATCATCGTCAATATTTACAATTATATTATCTGCTTGGGCAGCTGCGAGATTGATGATATTACCAATAGAGTTTTTTCCATAAGGTATGATCGGGTCCTTTACTTCGACGTATTGTCCATTAATTCGTAAGTCGGGATTCTTATTTTCCTTCACATTTTTCAGAAGAATTGCGCGAAGTGCAGTTTCCATCTGGTGAATCTCAGGTAATATCTCCACCCTATCGCCCTTATTCGCTTTTTCTTTTGCAATGGTCTCGATGAGCGTGTAATCCGGTGCGCTTGTATTAACTCCAATATGACGCTTTACAAAACCATCACCCGATTCATAGATAATTTCAAAACTGCTTTCAATAAACATACCTCAAAACTGTGTTTGGTCTATAAATCTTAGTTGAAACCCAATCTCGAACATTATCCTTCCTTCTCCGGCTTCACAATTTCTTCCAGCTTAAAGTCCTTATTCATTTCATCGATATAGGCGAGTATCTCTTTGCGGCCCAGGAATTTTATAGCACTGGTAATAAAGCTGCGTGGTATGAACTCCCATTCTTTTTTCATGGCCTCAATAAACTGGCGGGCATGCTTTGCGGCCTCGCGCTGGGTGCTTTTATCGGCCTTGGTGAAGATGACGTTGAACGGCACACCCCATGCTCCCAGCTTGCGCAGGAATGCGAGGTCTATGTTTTGCGGTTCATGACGGCTGTCTATCAGCACAAACACTGTCACCAGGTTGGTGCGCTGTTGCAGATAACCGGCTATCATTTTCTCCCACGTGGAGCGGGTGTTCTGCGATACCTTCGCAAAACCATATCCGGGAAGATCTACGATATAGAACGAATTGTTGATAAGGAAGTGGTTGATGAGCTGTGTTTTGCCGGGGGTATTAGACGTTTTGGCCAGCTTGCTCTGGTTAGTGAGCATATTTATCAGCGACGACTTGCCCACGTTGGATCGGCCTATAAAGGCATACTCCGGCATATCCGGCTTTGGGCAGCCTTCAACCTTGGGGCTACTGATAATATATTTCGCTGTTTTTATTTCCATGTTTTCGTTTTACCGCTAAGGCGCGGAGCCGCAAAGTTCTCTTAAACATTGGCGTTAGCGCCTTTGTGCCTTTGCGGTTAAACCACTTATGCCGTACTTTTGCAATAATGCAATCTACTCCAGTTAGCAACCCGGCCGCCAAAATAGTGCCCGATACCGCCTCAAATTTAAGCAAGAAAGCGCAAGTAGCCGAGATGTTTAATAATATAGCCGGCCGCTACGACTTCCTGAACCATTTTCTGTCGATGGGTATAGACAAAGGCTGGCGCAAAAAAGCCATTGCTGAAGTAGCACAAATAAAGCCACAAGCCATACTGGACGTAGCCACCGGCACCGGGGACATGGCCATCGCCGCCGCCAAAACCATAAAGCCGAAAAAAATAACAGGGGTAGATATATCAGAAGGAATGCTGGAAGTGGGGCGTAAGAAAATTGCTGAGCTGAACCTGCAGCAGACAATATCCTTAAATACCGGAGACAGCGAAGCAATGCCCTTCGCCACGGGAGAATTTGATGCCGTGATGTGCGCTTATGGTGTGCGCAACTTTGAGCACCTGGAAGCCGGCCTTTCCGAAATGTGCCGCGTATTGCGCGCGGGAGGTAAAGTTGTGATCCTGGAGTTCTCCCACCCCACCCGGCCGGGCATCAAACAGTTGTACCAATTCTATTTCCGATACATACTGCCAACGCTCGGCAAACTGGTGTCCAAACACAGTAAGGCTTATACCTACCTTCCCGAATCTGTAATGGCGTTCCCCGAAGGCAATCGGTTTTGCGAGATACTGCAACAATGTGGCTTTAAAAATGCTAAAGCACGGGCACTGACCTTTGGTGTGACAACATTGTATACTGCCGAAAAGTGAGCCATTTCGCAGTGTAGAGAGCGCAACGAACGAAACCGGAAGTCTCCCGGGCGTTGACGAAGTTGATTGAATTCGCAAGCGGCACCCGGTTCCGATTAATTCAGACCTTAACTGTTTTCCATTTCCCTGTTCTAAACAGCAGGAATACAGCAACTGACATTAACGTCTCTGCCACCGGTACTGCTATAAATATCCCGGCAATGCCGATGCCGGTATACTTGTGAATCATATAGGCAAATGGCACCTGGAATACCCAAAACCCGAAAAAATACACCCATGTAGGCGTACGTGTATCACCCGCCCCGTTGAATGCCTGCGTGATCACCATGCCTGCGCCATAAAAAATATAACCCGAGCTGATGATCTGCAGCGCCAGCACGGCATAATCCGTTTGCACAACCTCTGCGGCCGGTATAAATATCTGCACAAGCGGCCTCGAAAAAAACAGGAATATCACGGTAACAACCGTCATGAATGCGACATTATACCATGCGGTTATCTTCACACTCTGTTCAGCCCTTTCCGGCAGTTTGGCGCCAAGGTGCTGGCCTACCAGTGTAGCAACCGCATTGCTCATGCCCCATGCGGGAAGAATGAAGAACACCACCAGCCTTATAGCGGTCTGGTATCCGGCCGATGCTTCGCTGCCATAGCTGGCAACCATAGAAGCAAGGAAAATCCAGCTTGCCGAGGCTATGATAAACTGGAACGTGGCCGGCGAGGCGATCTTTACAAGCCCTCTGATTATCGCGATATCCGGAGTAAAATGCGACCGTTTCATTTTAAGAACCCCGGTCGACTTCCACAGATGATAGCACTGGTACAATACCCCAATGGCCCTGCCGGTAGTAGTTGCTATTGCGGCACCCTTAATACCAAGGTGAGGAAAAAATCCAATGCCGAATATCAGCAATGGGTCCAGTACAATGTTGAACAGGTTGCCTATCCAAAGACTCTTCATGGCTATCGACGGATTGCCCGCGCCCCGGAATATACCATTGATCAGAAACAACAGTATGATGACCACGTTGCTGCCAAGCATGATGCGTGCATAGGGCAAACCCTCTGCAATAGCTGCCGGCTCGGCACCCATAAGCCGGAGTATACTACCGGCAAAAATAAAACCGGGTACACCCAATACCACCGATGTTATTATGGCCAGCACAATAGACTGGGCGCCGGCATGTGCAGCTTCATCATAGTTCTTCTCCCCCACCCGCCTCGAAACCATGGCTGTGGCAGCGGCGCTAAGCCCTATGCCTACAGAAAAAACGATGGTAATGACAGACTCAGTAAGCCCTACAATGGACACCGCATGTACACCTATGCGGTTCACAAAGTAAATATCCACTATCGCGAACACAGACTCCAGCACCAGTTCCAGCATCATAGGAATGGCCAGTAGAATCACCGCCTTGCGCAGGTCTATGGTAGTATAGTCGTACTCATCTCCACGTATCGCAGAACGAATTACCTGGTAGATACGGGATACCTTATGTTGTGAATTATTTTCAGGCATAGAAATAAAGCCAGCAAAGATAAAGGTATACAATGGAAAAGACGCGCCTGCGCTCTACCCCCGCATCGTCTTCAACGCCGTAGCCCATTTAAACAACTCATTAAGCATACCATCCGCAGACTTATCAAGGCCCGGGTCATTCATGAATTTACCGTCTGCGTCTATGTGCTTTGTAAATGCAGGTATATGTACAGCCATTGAGATCGGCATCATATCTACTGCGGTGACCACTTGTTTCAGAGCCTGCACTGCGCGCGTGCCTCCGGCTACACCGCCATAGCTTACAAAGCCCACTGCTTTATACTGCCATTCCTTAAAAAGGAAGTCAATAGCATTCTTTATCGTTGCCGGGAAACTAAAATTGTATTCCGAAGTTATGATCACGAAGGCATCACCGCCACTAATTGTAGCGCTCCAATCCTTGGTATGCTGTTGCTGGTATCGCTGAAGGCGCGGGTGCTCAGGCTCATCAAGAAAAGGCAGATTGATTACCGCCAGGTCCAGTACCTCAACATTGTACTCGGTATGCTTTTTTGCTATTTCAGTAAACCAGTTGGCAATTGCCGGTGCCTTGCGACCGGGGCGTGTGCTGGCGATAATTATTTTCAGGTTGAGCATGGATGTATGTTAAAAGGTTGAAAAGTTGATGTTACTGCAATAAATTCATTCTCTAATCGTATAAAAAAATCAGGCCATCTGTTAAGACGGCCCGATACTTTGCAATTTGTTGTTTTAGAACTCCGGATTCATTAATTCCTTCTGTCTCCAAAAAGCCGCACCAACATGATGAACAGGTTAATGAAGTCGAGATAAAGGTTCAGCGCACCCATAAGCGCCAGTTTCTTAGTGTCATTTGCAGATGTACCTTCATACTCAAGACCTGCACCTATGCGCTTTATCTTTTGCGTGTCATAGGCTGTAAGGCCCGTGAATACTGCCACACCCACTATGCTGATGATGTAGCTCATACCAGAGCTATGCATGAACATATTAATGAGGCTGGCAACCAGTATGCCTATAAGGCCCATCGTTAATAAACGCCCAAACGAAGTGAGGTCCTTTTCAGTAGTATAGCCCATAAATGCCATGACACCGAACATTACAGATGCCGCACCAAAACAGCCGACCACAGAGCTCGTAGTATAGACGAACAAAAGGACACTGAGGCTCATTCCCATTGTTGTAGCATACAGCAGGAAGAACAACGTAAGCAGCGGTGCAGACAGGCGCTGGAAAGCAAACGACATCACCAGCACAAATACGATCGGCACAAAAGAAATAAACATACCCAGCCCGGTCATTCCGGTCGCAAGTACACCACTTCTCAGCATGTGTGTCTCAAACATCACGCTGCGCAGATCCGCGTTGTAAGTAAAAAGAACCGCAAAAAGAGCTGATATCCCCAATGCTACGAACATCCATGCAAAGACGTTTGCAACAAATTTTTTGGCAACCGTGCCCGTGCCGGTAGCCTGCTGACTATTTATAACTGTATAGTCAGAGAATTCCTGTTGATTGTAGTTATTCATAAGTTGTTTAGAAATTGTTACGTAAAGTTAAGTATATACCCGAGAAAAACGAGCGCAAATTATTCCGATTTAACGTTTCACTAAGCAATCCTACCGCGGCAAAAAAATACGTATAACTCCGGTAAAAAATTTCAATACGCAACGTTCACTCAGCTCCCGCCTGATGCGGGTTCGAAAAAAAATATCATTGCACCTGGGGGGCTATTTCCACTGTAAACTTCACCCGCTCTCTTTTTTTAGTGAGCACATGCCAGTTACCATCGTAAGCTATGCTCGTGGGATATAGCCTGCCCCCAATCTCTTTAGTGCGCACCTTCATGCGCACATCAAAATCATAGACCAGCGTGTGATAGGACAGTGTATAGTCCCGCGCCACAATACTATAATCACTTTTTCTGAACCATGTGCTCAATTCATCATAAATAACCGCCCGCTCATAACCCGATTTTGGCATGATCCTGAATACATAGCAGCTTTGCCCTTCATATTCCTGCTGCTCTATTTTGAAGCTGTATTTCTCCGCTTCCCCGGCCTCAAATATTGATGCACGGTCTCCCATAAAAGGCACCCCGCTTACCTTGGCTCCGGGGTTGAATATAAGCTGCTTCAGTTCGTACTTGCTTTTTTCTTTTTGTCCTTTTCCCCGTGCGTCCATCGCACCTGCGACAATGTCGTTCTCGCCACATACCGGGCTTGGGGCAAGGAAAAGATAGGCGAACAGTTCGGCGGTGTAATAGTTGTATTCCCCGTTTCGCTTAAAAAAATCTCCTGTAGTTTTTTGCTCCAGCACTTTGGTGGTACGGCAGCCATTGGCCCTCAACTGTTTTGTCCTGCTATCCATAGATGCCACCACCTGTTCTTTTCTGTCAAAAACCAGGAAGCTATTTACGGCGCTATATTCAATAAGGTGCATGCTCCTGAATGCCTTGTAAAACGTGGTGTCGGTCTGAACCCGGCGAATGAATGCGTTTACGTCAAAGCCGCTTTTCACTATAACCTCATCCATCTGTATCGGCTGGCTGAAAATACTGCCTGTATCCAGCCTTTGAGCATGGGCATAGCCGTGCAACGAGCTTGCAGCAATAAGCAGCAAAAAATATAAAATATTCCTCTGTATCTGCTTCACAGGGCTAAAAGGTAGTGCGGTACTAACCAACCGGGTCATGCATAAAAATACGAAGGTTCGGTGAAAAGAAACCCTAAGCCAAACGTATCAACTTACTACGCACTTACCTTAAGCAAGGTTTCAGCAATAAGCATATCCTCGGGGGTTGTAACTTTTATATTCTCCATTGCCCCATTGATAAGATGCACGGTTGTGCCATGCGACTCTACAACGTTCGCCTCATCGGTAAACGAAGGCTGGTAGTCCTGCCGGAATGCGGGAAGAATGATCTTGGTAAGAAATGTCTGTGGCGTCTGGATGATACGGAGCTGCTCACGGTTAATAGACCTTGAGCTATCGTTCTCAATTATCCGGATGCTCTCCATAACCGGCACCACAGGTATAGCGCTGCCTTTTTCCATTGCCTGGTGGTAGCAGCGTTGTATCAGGTCTGGGGAGAGCAGCGGCCGTACGCCGTCATGCACAAACACCACACCGTCATTATTCACTTTTGCCAGTCCGTTTTGAACGCTTTCATAACGCGTATTGCCACCGGCAACCGTTGTCACATCAATGTTGCCCAGGTATGACTTCAGCACTGTTTTTGCACTGTTCAACTGATCTGTAGGCAGAACAAGAATAATGTTGATACCACGAATAGTAGCTGCGAAAGCCTGTATAGCATAACATAGTAACGGCTTACCTAACAATGGAAGGAACTGCTTAGGTACGGCAGCACCCATGCGCATGCCGCGGCCGCCGGCAACTATCACTGCATATTTTTTTATTTCACTCATAGTGTATACTTTTAAGAGGGGACAGAGTTTAGGTCACAAAAAAACATAATTCTATGTTACTACAAAAGTATTCGCACATATTTGTTTTTATTGCTGTTATCTTACTACCCGGTTTTAGCGCAATCGGCCAGGTTGTGTATTCCACAAAATACTCCAGCGATGCGAATGTGAAGGTATATGTTACTAAGTACAAAAGCGATGCGGACCTGGTAGTATATAAAACTCAGTACAAAAGCGATGCAGATGGTAATAATGGCATCTGGTATTTTACCGAATATCAAAGTGACGCCAAAAAGAAGATATATTTCACCGACTATAAGAGCGATGCCCAACTCGTCATCTATTTTACAGAATACAAAAGTGACGCCGGCTGGCAAAACAAAAGCAGGCAGCAGCATATGTACTGAGCGGTATTTCTTTACTAAAACGGCAAACCTTCCTTGGTCCGCTGCTCTTTAATAAATTCGGTGCCGAATGTCAGTTTCTTTGCTACCGGTGCCTTGCTGTCTATCACACGCCAGAATGGTGTTATCTTTTTCAATGGCATACCAGCTAAATAATCCTCATAAGCGGCCTCTGCCACTATCCTCAAGAAAATACCAGATGTTACCGGGCAGCAATACTGCGCATTGTATTCAGCCGCCAGGTCTCTCCGCATTTGTTGCAACGAAGTAGCCGTTCCCTTCGGTATGTTGCGTATATAATCAGCCACAATCACGGGTGTGGCCACCAGCATCGTGGCACCTTCGGGCATATCAGCAAACTTCTTATCCAATACTTCAACCTTCCATAAATGGCCGTTGTTCATTTTCTCACGCCATGTTTTACGTTGATATGCCATATTCCGCTATTGAATTTGCAAAAGTAACAAACGGTCCGTCCCAATTGAGTGACAGGGATCACCTAACCGCTGATTATCGGCCTATAAGCACTTCAAATCCCTAATTCTTTTGTTATTCGTACCTTCGCACCTTGTTATGAGCAGGAAAGGAAAGGTTTTGGTGGCAATGAGCGGTGGTATAGACAGTACCGTTAGCGCCCTCATGCTCCACGAGCAGGGTTACGAGGTGGTAGGGATCACCATGAAAACATGGGATTATGCATCGGCAGGCGGCGGTAAGAAAGAGACCGGCTGCTGCAATCTCGATTCATTCAATGACGCACGGATGGCTGCAGTGGAACATGGATTTCCACATTATGTGCTGGACATCAGGGAAGAATTCGGCGACCATGTGGTCAATAATTTCGTAGAGGAGTATATAGCCGGTCGCACACCTAACCCATGCGTGCTATGCAATACCCATATCAAATGGTCTGCACTGCTGAAACGCGCCAATTCGCTGGACTGTGAGTTCATAGCTACCGGGCACTACGTAAAGGTGCGCGAAGAAAATGGCAGGCACGTGCTTTCAAAGGCAAGGGATCTCACTAAAGACCAGAGCTATGTACTATGGGGTCTGGGCCAGGACTGCCTGAGCCGCAGCATATACCCGCTTGGCGACCTGCTTAAAACCGAAGTGCGCCAGATTGCCCACGATATGGGTTACGCCGAACTGGCAAAAAAAGCTGAGAGCTACGAAATTTGCTTTGTCCCTGATAATGACTACCGTGGATTCCTGAAAAGGAACGTAGCCGGACTGGAAGAAAGGGTAAAAGACGGCGATTTTATATTAACAGACGGCACTAAGGTAGGCAAACACAGTGGTTACCCTTTTTACACAATTGGTCAGAGAAAAGGACTGGAAGTGGCCCTGGGCAAACCCATGTTTGTAACTAATATCCTTCCCGAAACGAATACGGTGGTGCTGGGCGAAGTGCATGAATTGCAGCAGAGCGAAATGATGGTGCGTGGTCTCAATATGGGAAAATATGCTTCCATACCCGATAATATGGAGGCAATAACCAAGATCCGTTACCGCGACCCGGGCACCGATAGTGTACTCACTAATATCGATGGCGGCATTCACGTTAGCTTCAGGCATTCGGTAAGCAGCATAGCCCCCGGCCAGTCTGCAGTAATATACGAAGGTGATGATGTGGTTGCAGGCGGCATCATTCAGAAAATGTAAAAAGTGAGCAGTTGATGGGTTGAAAAGCCGTTTTCGGCAGAGGAACACATATCAACATATCGCCTTTCACCTCATCACCCATCAACTTGCCAACCGATCACTTATCAACTTATCACTTATCAACTTACGTTATCCACACCTTTTTTGTAAGTATTTCTAGCTTATTTCGATTCTTTATTTATATTTACGTGAAATATTGTAGCCGGCGTATTATGTATAAAAAGATTTTATCTGGTGTATTGTTGGTAGCTATCTGTTTTGCTGCCTTCTCTTGTAAAAAAAGCAAGCAAAACACTTCCGACCCAACACTCAATTATTTTCCGATCAAATTAGGCCATTATGTGACCTACGAGGTGGACTCAGTCTACTTTTTTGGTACTGGGAGTAATTATTTCGGGATCGATACCTGCGCACGCTACGAGATCAAATCGCAGATCAAATACTCTATCGACGATACTTTCAGGGATGCCGACAACAGGCTTTCTTATATAATGGATGTTTATTCCCGTCCCTATCCCGGAGGATATTGGGAACCGAATAGTGTAATTCTGATCA
Organism: Chitinophagaceae bacterium; assembly: GCA_947476485.1. Classification (GTDB taxonomy): domain Bacteria; phylum Bacteroidota; class Bacteroidia; order Chitinophagales; family Chitinophagaceae; genus Nemorincola. The sequence continues at coordinate 56,988 of CANJQU010000001.1, read as the reverse complement.
CACCTACCCAAACTCCAATATTAGACCTTACGGCCCCGGTTACCCAAAGCCTGCTTTATACACAGGACCGCACCCAGTATGTTAAGCTCATCTTCCCGATCAGCAATGGCTATGTATGGAAGGGCAACAAATATGCCCAGGTGAACGATGCAACTTTCTCTTACCTTAAGAACTGGAACTACCGCTACCAGGACTACCACCTTTCTTATTTCAATGGCCGCGTCAACTTCGACAACACTGTTTCGGTGCTGGAGAATAACGAGAATGTCAACTACACCAATGTTGACTCTGGCGTTGCCGGCTACCGCACTTTTGCTAAGGAAGTTTATGCGTACAATGTGGGCATGGTGTACAAAGAATGGACACACTATACCTGGAATGCAAATAATGCCAGTTGCTGGAATGGGTTTACTGTGATCATGAGGGCTATAGAATATAATTAATTATGAAATGGCGGGTGGAGTTGTTTGTTGCTCTTGCATTGTTGCAGGTTGTTACCGCGGGTGCACAACAATATGCTTACCAGGTCAATTTCACCGATAAGAACAATACCCCTTACAGTCTCAGCAGTCCGTCAGCTTATCTTTCGCCGGGAGCGTTGACAAGGCGCACGACACAGGGAATATCCGTTGACAGCACCGACCTTCCGGTCAACCACACTTACATAGACAGTGTAATCGCCCTTACAGGAGGTACCCTGCACGCAACATCCCGTTGGATGAATCTTTGTGTCATACTGCTTTCCGACTCCGCACAGATACATGCTCTGGATGGCAAGGCATTCGTTCGCAGCTCGAAACTGGTTGGCTATTACTCCACCTTTTTACACCACCGGCACACTAATGCTACCGGTAACGCGGGCGCTGTAGCGCAGAGGACTGCCTCTGCCGACAATGTTTTTTATGGCATAACGTGGCTCCAGACCGATGTAGTAAACGGCAACTATCTTTATGACAAGGGCTATACCGGTGCAGGCAAACTGATAGCGGTGCTGGATGCCGGCTTCCTGGGTACCGATACGCATCCTGGTTTTGATAGTCTCAGAGCAGCCGGACGGGTGCTGGATGAGCATAATTTCACACTTAACAGCAACTTTGTATATTCTTACGACACGCATGGCACCAGCGTACTTTCTACAATGGCTGGCTATGTGCCCGATACCTTTGTAGGCTCAGCGCCGCTCGCCTCATATGCGCTCTATGTGACGGAAGACGACAACTCCGAGCAACTCATAGAAACGCTCAACATGCTTTGCGGCATTGAGCGGGCCGACAGCATTGGCGCGGATATTGTTACCACATCGCTTGGTTACAACACATTCAACAATGCGGCCGACAATTTCAATTTCGCGACAGAGTTTGACGGCAAGACCACAATTCCGGCTAGAGCGGCCAACATGGCTACACAAAAAGGTATGCTTGTAGTTGCTACGGCAGGCAACGAAGGTGCCGGCTCATGGAATAAGATACTGACACCCGGCGATGCCGACAGTGCGCTGACCATTGGCTCCGTAGACCCTGGCACCCTTATCAACGCCGCAACAAGTGGTTACGGACCTAATGCAGCAGGCAAGGTGAAGCCCGATGTATGCGCAGTGGGACAGCCGGCTAATGTATTTACCGCATCCGGCTATGGCAGCGAGAACGGCACCTCTTTTTCTACTCCGCAGATAGCAGGTTGGGCAGCCTCCCTTTGGCAGGGGAACCCTACCGCAACCCCGGCACAGATAAGGCAGGCAATTATTAAATGCGCCAGTCGATATACCAGCCCGGGACCGCAAATCGGGTACGGCATCCCCAATTTTGAGTGCACCTCACAGATGCTGAATGTGCTGGATACACCATCTCCATTCACCGCCGACAACTGGGTGCTGGCTACCCCTAATCCGTTTGACGAGGGCCTAAAACTGGCCGTTTCCCCGGCAGTCTCAGGCAACGTAGATTTCCGTCTCACAGATATGGCAGGTCGTCGTGTTTTCTCGGTGACTTATCATTTGCAGAAAGGTTACAATACCCCATTTACCATTACCATCCCCGGGCTGGCTGCCGGTCTCTACATCCTCAAAGCTAATTCCGCTACACAGCAGCAGGTGCTGAAGCTGGAGAAAAGGTAACTTATTATTTACACCTTTAAACTCATTCTCAAATTTATTTTGGCAATAGTTGTTGCTTGTATCGCAATCGCTGTAATTCCGCTTTTACTTTACGGAATACTCAAATTGTGTTTTGGACATTTAGCATAACCTATTGCGTGTAAATGGGTATGGCTGCCCGTTTTAGATATAGCAATGAAGATTTCAATTATAAGCGTTTTCAGGGGGTAGCGGATATAACGTGTGACACTCCCAAACAGGTTTGCCAGATCTTGCTACTTACGTTTTTTCTTGTATGGTGGTATTCTATTTGCCACAGGCGTAAGTTTGGTTAGTCCTTGCTTTGGGTAGGCCATTGCTTGCCGGCCGCGGCTGCATGACCGAGAGCAATGAGAATAGGCGCTACATCAAATATCCACTCTTCATTGCAGAAGCGATTTTGAGTCCTTTATCCGTTCCATTTCCAATCCGAATGCCATGGCCAGGGATTTGCGATCGCGGTTAAAACGTATCACGTCAAATTCTAAAACCTGCCTGCCGTCAGGCAGGTTCAGCAAATTCCGATTCAGACAATTTGTCGGATTTTTTCTTACCAACACATCACGTATGGCACTAACTTTGTGAAAACCCTTACGAAAACGGAAGCATGAACACAGGCGAAATACTTATCTACCAAAATCAGGAAGGCAACATCAAAATAGATGTAAGGCTTGAGGAGGAAACTGTGTGGCTTACTCAAAATCAGATGGCTGAATTATTCGGCAAAGGGAGAAGTACCATAACTGAACACATACAAAATATATTCAAAGAAGGAGAATTGGAGGAACATTTAGTATGTCGGAATTTCCGACATACTGCGGAAGACGGAAAAACTTATGACACTAATCATTACGGCTTAGATGTAATAATATCTGTTGGTTATAGGGTAAAGTCACCGCAAGGAACCCAGTTCCGCATTTGGGCAACCCAAAGACTAAAAGAGTATATCATTAAGGGATTCGCCTTAAACGATGACCGTTTCAAATCAGGTAATTCCATGAATTACTTTGATGAACTACAGGGTCGCATTCGTGAAATACGTCTTTCGGAACGTTTCTTTTATCAGAAAATAAAAGACATCTATACAACCAGTATTGATTACGACCCCAAAGACGAAAAAACGATTGAGTTTTTTAAAGTGGTTCAGAATAAATTGCTTTGGGCGATAAGTTCCCAAACTGCTGCTGAACTGGTTTATCGCAGAGTTGATGCTTCTTTGCCATTGCTCGGGATGCGATCCTGTGACAAGAAGTTACCCGAAAAAATCACCAGATCAGATATTTCCATAGCTAAAAACTACCTCAATGAAGACGAAATAAAACTGTTAGGGCTACTGGTAGAGCAATACCTGGCATTTGCAGAAACTATGGCACAGCAACGCACACCAATGTATATGAATGACTGGATAAGCAGGCTTGATAGTATTTTACAACTGAATGGCAGGGAACTCCTCACTCATGCAGGGAAAATAAGCCACGAAATGGCATTGCAAAAATCAAACGATGAATTGGTCAAATATAAAGCGCAACAAAATATAATAGCACACGAACAAAGCCTGAAAGAAATAGAAAATGATATAAACAAACTACAAAAAGTGAACAGGAAGTGAGCAACAAAAAAATAAGGAAAACGAGCAACAAACCCACACCCTCGACGTATGTTCTTAGCGCGATCGTGCCGCATACTCTGCTGCGGTGCTAAATAGAATTCCCCACCGACCACATAGTAGTGCTTTTTTTTTTGCCCGGAGCGATTCGAAAAAGTGGTCTTTTCACTAGTACATTCTTCTGACCAAGCAAAAGAAAGTATACACGCGCCAGACTGGAAACATGGTTTTATATGAATGTGAAAAGCGTGCAACTGACTGGCTTACTTGGATTACACAAGCATTTAACTCTATTCCATTATTTTCCCAACTTACCTTATATTTGACTTTCACTCACAAATAATGGCTAAGAAAGTAAATAACAATATAAAAAGGCCCGCTCCGGTAATGTCACAGAAGCAGGCAAATATTATCAACGCAGCGATGGCGCCTGAGCCGGAAGTAAAGGACCCGTTACTGCCTGAATGGCTTTATACATTCAGAATACAGGCAGCGATCGTAGGTATTCTCTCCTTCGTGCTCTATATCAATACCTCGAAAAACGAATACGCACTTGATGACACAATAGTGATCGTAAAGAATGAGTATGTTTATGAAGGTTTCGCTGGCATTTGGGATATCCTCAGCAAAGATGCTTTTGATAGTTACTACAAGCAGTTCAATTCGTCCAACCAGTTGAGCGGCGGCCGTTACAGGCCTTTGTCCATTGTTACGTTCGCCATAGAGCAGCAATTTTTCGGCGCTATTCCCAAGGACAAGATGGACAGCTTCAAAACGCATCCGAACGGTATAAATCCCGGCTTCAGCTACGACATGAAAGCGCCTTTTGAGCGGCGGTTTATTGAGCATATGCACATCCGGCACTTTTTCAACGTGATCTGGTTTACGCTATGCGTCATCACCCTGCTCTATTTTTTAAGGTACATAGTCTTTAAGCACAACCATATACTTGCATTACTGGCAGCCATACTGTTTGTGATACACCCTATTCATACCGAAGTAGTGGCCAACGTGAAAAGCCGTGATGAGATCATGTCCCTGCTGTTTATTTGCCTCACATTCATACTGGCGTTTAAATACCAGGAGCACAAAAAAATGTGGATGCTGGTATGCGGAATGATCAGCTACTTCCTTGCGTTCCTCGCCAAGGAGTACGCCATTACACTCATCGCATTGCTCCCCCTTTCATTCTTCCTGTTCAACAGGTTCTCCGTTTGGGATAGCATCAAAGCCTCATTGCCATTTATGGGGGTCATGGTGGTCTACATCTTCATGAGGTTGCAGATAGTGGCGCCAATGAGCGAAAACTCAGACAGCGACATCCTGAACAACCCCTATGCAAAGGTGGCTGATGCCAACGAGAAGCTCGCAACACAGATAGCTACTACGCTCAACTATTTGAAGCTGCTTATATTCCCCGACCATCTTTCTGCCGACTATTCTTATAACACTATACCATATAAAACCTTCTCAAATCCACTGGTATGGCTGTCCCTGCTGATACACGGCACCCTCATAGGTATGGTATTCTCCTTCTTCGGACGCCTGTTCGGCTCAGCGCCAAAGGCCGGGGAACCCGCGAAGAAGTGGAGCATGGAAACAGTGCGCATTATGTGCTTTGCAATCACCTTCTACCTGCTCAACCTGTTTATTATCTGTAACATCTTCTTCAATATCGGCGGTACAATGGGCGAACGTCTTATCTTTCACTCATCGGTAGGTTTCTGCATAGCGGTGGCATACCTCCTCTACAAAGGAACTGCCATGATAAAACCGGCAATGACCGGCAAAGCCATACTGGCCGTAGCAATGGTGGCCCTCATCGGCCTCTGCGGCTTCAAGACTATTACCCGCAACATGGACTGGAAGAGTGACGAAACATTGTTTAACCACGACATTGTCGAAGCCCCAAACAGTGTACTGGTGAATGCAAACGTGGCATCTTCGCTCATCAACAAAGCTGAGTCTGAAAAGAATCTAGTGATAAAAAGAGACGAGTTGCACCGTGGCCTCGAGTACTACAACAAAGCCGTGACCATTCATAATACATTTGTATCCGGCTATATGAACCGCTTTGTGGCCTACCTGAAACTCGAAGAGCCGGACAGCGCCAAGATGAACCTGGACAAAGTACACCTCTATTATCCCAACTATCCCAAGCTGGAAGAGATATACTACAACCTTGGCGTGTGCTACTATATGAGAAAGCAGATACCACAGGCCATTCAGCAGTGGCAGACCTCGTTGAAACTCAAGCCGAACTACATCATAGCCCAGCAAAGCATTAATACGGCCGTACAGGCCATGAATGCACAGCAGCGCGGTGAGGAGGTGAAGGTGAAGTAGTGTGGGGAGCTACCTAACTGCCGGCAGGCGGGTTGGGAATTTATTGTCATTGAATTGGGATAATGACGTAAAACGCAACCTTCCTGTAGAGACGCAATGCATTGCGTCTCTACTCAATACCGAATAAAAAAAACATCAACGGATCTTTTCCAACTGATTTATCCACCGACGTACCACATAAAGCGGTATGATCCCAATGATGCCGAAACAACAATCGATCAGTATGTGAAACCAAGGTATTCCCCGTGATGGCCCCATAATAAGCGCCAACGGCAGGACGGCAATACACGCCAGCATACCCCACTCTATCACCCATTTGTTGCGCACGGGGTCTCGATAGGGACCTATGAACGCCATACCAATAACTATATGCCCGAATGCGAGCCAGTCATAACCATAGAATAAGAAGAGGTTATTGTCGTTTACTTCTTTCACGCCAAGCCATACCTTCCATAGCCATGCCCCTATGGCCGTATCCTGGCTGAATACATGAGTCGCCATCAGCCATTTCATCTCTGAATAAACGGGTATGGCGGTTGCACCACTCAATATCAGCGATACAACAAACAGGAGGGTCATAGCCCTGATACGGAACAGGAGTTGTGAAGCATTCATTAAACTAAAGATAGAAAATAATAAAGCCGAAGACGTACAAGAACAAAACAACGATACTAGCTTTACTACTTTATGCCTCTTTCGCCAGCCAACCCAATAAACTCTGTTGATAAAAAACTTGCCGGACTGGACCATCTGCGGGCATTGGCCATCGTGCTGGTTCTGCTTTTCCACTACCGCCTCTTCGAGCACCCGGACTGGATCATTCCCGTCGGGAAATTCGGATGGACAGGCGTTGACTTATTCTTTGTGCTCAGCGGCTACCTGATCTCTTCACAACTGTTTTTGAAAATAGCCCATGGCGTGAAAATTAGTTTTAAAGACTTCTTTATCCGTCGCTTCTTCAGAATAATACCTGCCTATCTCACTGTTGTGGCTATCTACTTTTGCATCCCTTATTTCCGGGAGTGGGAGGCGCTGCCCCCGCTATGGAAGTTCCTGACATTTACACAAAACATCGGGCTTGACATTTCGAAAACCCGCACATTTTCGCATGCATGGTCGCTGTGCATTGAAGAACAGTTTTATCTATTGTTTCCGCTAACCCTCATTGCACTTACTTATTTCAAATTCGGCAGAAAGGGCGCATTCCTGATAGCGGGTTTATTCATCTTCGGCTTTGCAGCAAGAATTTTCTGCTGGAACCACTTTGTCGAGCCATTGTCTGGCAAAGATATTTTCCCGGCAGCCTGGTACAAATGGATATACTACCCCACATGGGGCCGGCTGGATGGCATATTGACCGGTGTCACGATCGCTGCCTTGTTCCAGTTCTTACCGACCGTAATGACCCGCCTTGCGCAATATGGCAATGTGCTTGTATTGGTGAGCCTTGGCGTTTTAACCTGCGCATACTTTCTCTGCGAGGACTCACATTCATACGCGGCATCGATCTTTGGCTTTCCATTGGTATCTCTTGGTTATGGTATACTGGTAATTGCGGCTATAAGTCCGTCATGCTTTTTATACCGCTTTAGATCGCTGATAACGGAAAAGCTTGCTGCATGGTCGTTCGCCACTTACCTGGTTCACAAAGGCGTGATACACCTTGCGCAGCAGCTATTTTCAAAACATGGAATTGCCGCAAACGGGAACCTGATGTTCGTAATTTGTTTTCTCGCCTCCCTAGCCGGGGCTTTAATACTTCACATGGTCATTGAAAAACCTTTTCTCCTACTACGAAAGAAAATAACCGGATGAAGCATTTGTTATTAATAATTTGTTTGTTGTTCACTTATACGGGTCCGGCACATAGCCAACCCTTGAAACACTTTGCCGACAGCATCAGGCGAGCATATAAAATACCCGAACTCGGCTATGCACTTATCTCCGCAGACAGCGTATACGAAATTGATGTAGCAGGGACTAAAAAATGGGGCACAAACACACCGGCGGAGACATCAGATCTGTTCCGCATTGGGTCTAATACAAAAGCTATCACCGGCTTCATAGCTGCATTGCTTGTGAAGCAAGGCAAGATAAAATGGGATACCAAATTCTTCGATCTCTACCCGGAACTGAAAGCTAAAAGCAGGAAAGAATATCACGATCTCACACTATTGAATCTACTGACTTTCCGCAGCCGGTTATTTGCCTACACCTATACCAATGACACTCCTGTAAAAGGACAGTTCACCGGAAACGAGGATGAGCAACTATACCAGTTTGCAAAATGGTTCTTCCAAAGCAAGCCGGTTAATGCTAAGGATTCCATCCACTTTTCAAACCTGGGCTACATCGCCGCTGGTTTAATGTTAGAGAAGGCATCCGGAAAGACATACAGGCAACTGGTAACAGAACTCGGGACTAAGCTCGGCATCAATTTCCATTTCGGCCAGCCAAACAACACTGACATCAACCAGCCTTGGGGCCACAATGCCGCCCTTGTTCCCGAACCTCCCGGAGATAACTATAAGCTCAATTGGCTGTTGCCAGCCGGCAACATATGTGTTAGCCTGCCAGACTATATAAAGTTCATACAGCTCGAACTCAGCGGCCTTGCCGGCAGGTCAGAGCTACTAACCAGGGAAGAATTTCATTTCCTTCACTTCGGTCTCAAACGATTTTCAGTTGGCTGGTTTTGGCATAAAGATGAACAGGGGCAAAATTTCTCGCACAATACCGGCAATCCCGGCACATTTCTCACAAGCGTCTATGTTTATCCCGGTCTTGATCGCGCCTTCATATTATTCTCAAATGCACAGACCGATGCTGCGAGCGAAGGATTTGATGTACTTTATGATGAAATGAAAAGTAAGTACGGCAAATAAAGAAGGTTTCAGGTTTATTATATCTTTGCGGCATGGAACTTACCGCTTTAACAGCCATTAGCCCTATAGACGGGCGTTATCGCTCACAGCTTGCTTCACTGGCCCCTTATTTTTCAGAATATGGTCTTATCCGCTATCGTGTAAAAGTAGAGGTAGAGTACTTCCTGTTCCTGGCTGAAAAAAAAGTGATAAAGCTGCCGGCCGGTATAAAGGCTGCTAAGCTCCGCGCGATCTATGAGAACTTCACCGAGGCTGATGCCATGGAGATAAAGACTACCGAGCGCACTACCAACCACGATGTAAAAGCAGTTGAATACTTCCTGAAAGACAAACTAAAAGCCCTTGGCGCCGGCGACAGCGTTGAATGGGTACACTTCGGGCTCACCTCGCAGGATATAAACAACACCTCAGTACCTATGCTCTGGAAGGATGCTCTTGAGGAGCAATACCTTCCGCTGCTGCTGAATACCCACCTTGCGCTTTATCACATGGCGCAGGAATGGAAGGATGTGCCCATGCTGGCCCGCACACATGGCCAGCCAGCATCGCCCACCATGCTTGGTAAAGAAATAATGGTATTCGTAGAGCGACTGGAAGGACAAATAGACCAACTATTAAACATACCCTTTGCCGCTAAGTTTGGCGGTGCCACGGGCAACTTTAATGCCCACCATGTAGCATTCCCGCATATCAACTGGGTACAGTTCGGTAATGATTTTGTGGAGAAGAAGCTGGGCTTGGAGCGTATGCAATACACTACCCAGATAGAGCATTACGACAATATAGCTGCCCAGTTCGACACACTTAAACGCATCAACACCATACTCATAGACCTCTGCCGCGATGTGTGGCAGTATATATCCATGGAGTACTTCAGACAGAAGGTAAAGGCCGGAGAAGTGGGTAGCAGCGCCATGCCGCACAAAGTGAACCCTATAGATTTCGAAAATGCAGAGGGCAACCTCGGCATCGCTAATGCACTTTACGAGCACCTGAGTGCTAAGCTCCCCATCAGCCGCTTACAGCGCGATCTCACAGACAGCACCGTACTGCGCAACATCGGCGTACCGCTGAGCCATAGTTACCTGGCCCTGCGCTCACTGGAAAAAGGCATCGGCAAACTCGTATTGAACAAAGAAAAAATGCACGAAGACCTGGACCGTAACTGGCCGGTAGTTGCCGAGGCAATACAAACCGTATTAAGGCGTGAAAACTACCCTCAGCCATATGAGGCCCTCAAAGCCCTTACACGTGGTAAGGCCAGCATCACTAAGCTGGATATTCACGAATTTATCGACACCCTAAAGGTAAACGCAAAAGTAAAGAAAGAACTAAAAGCAATAACGCCACACAATTATACTGGTGTGGCGTTTGATTACTAGTTCCTGAACTATTTTATGGTTGCGTGCTGAATTTCTTTTCGAGCTCAATTAAGCGGGCGAGCTTCGTCAATGCGGTAGCATGATCCTTCACGTATGGATTTGTCGTATCCCATACATATCCGGCAAGCACTGAGCATATCTTATTCTTGATCGCCTGGTCTGGTTTATCGGCAAAGAAGATCGTATCAAGTGTACCCTCGTACCAGGCCATAACGTATGAGCGGAAGGTGTTTATCCCCTGCATCATTTGCTCCGTGTATTCCTTATCCCAGTCTATTGCCTCACCTTTCAGCTTTCTGATTACCAGGTGCGCAGCCAGTTGGCTGGATACAGTGGCCAACGTTACACCAGAAGAAAATATCGGATCAAGGAACTCTGTTACATTGCCGGTTAGCACGAAGCCATCGCCGTAAAACTTATCGGTGGTTGAAGACCACGACTCCAGCACTCTCGGAGAGAAGGCCATTTCAGCACCTTTAAATCTTTCGGCCAGGTACTGTTCTGATGCGATCAACGCCCTGAGCTGCGCTTCATTATCTCCTTCAAATTTTTTGAAAAATTCCGGATCGCCTACAAAGCCCAGCGAGGTGATACCGCTGGAGAAAGGGATCACCCAGATCCATACTCCCGGCTGATGCACCACTATCGTTATTCGGTTAGGCTCATCTACCTGCGATCGGTTAACATCCACCATGTGGGAGAACAGCGCCTTACGCGGAGCCAGGTTCGATGGCTTGTCAAGGTTGAACAGCTTTGGGATAACCCTGCCATAACCGCTGCCATCTATAATGAACCGCGCCTCTATCTCACTTTTATTTCCGTTTATATCTTCTACCGTTGTTACAGAATCAGAGCCATTAAAAACAATACCAGTCACCGTTGTCTCATACGAAACAGGCACACCCATTTGTTCTACAGTATCCGCAAGGGTCTTGTCAAACTCAGCCCTCGGCACCTGCCAGGTCCAGTTCCAGCCCGGCGTATACTGGTCGGCAAATGAATAGTCGCATATCTTGCCATTCTTCACAAACTTAGCCCCGAATTTCTCCTGGAAACCTTTTGCCTTTACCGCATCTACAAATCCCGCTTCAGTGAGCGCTTCCATACAACGTGGCAGCAGGCTCTCCCCTATCACAAAACGCGGAAACTTCAGTTTCTCCACGATCTTCACTTTATACCCGGCTTTATTTACGATCGAGGCTGCTACAGTTCCCGATGGGCCCGCGCCAATAACAAGCACGTCTACTTTTTCTCTGTTCATATTCAGGGAATAAATTTCCTGGTTAAATTATTTGCGTTTCCTACACTTCATCAGCGTCTGGCTAAGACCTATATTATCTGTTTCTTCTACAACTTCAAAACCCGCGCGCTCTATACATTTCACAAATACTGCAGCGCTATACATCTGGCTGTTGCCGTTGGCTATTGCAGTAAAGTAAAGTGAAGTTTGCTGCAGGCAAAATGCCGCGATCTCGTATTGCTGCCGGTCCCAGAATGGCTCCATGATCATCACGCAACCATGCTCATCCAGTGCATCATAACAACGTTTAAGTATCGAAACGATCTCATCTTCAGAGAAGCAATCCAGGAACTGGCTCATCCATATGGCGTCAAACCCCTTGGGTATCTGCACTTTTTCGTCAAGCAAATTCACTGGCAGAAAGGACACCTGCCCCTTAAGCCCTTCCTTCTCTATTTTTGACTCTGCTATGCCCAATTGGCCAGGCAGGTCCATTATGGTCACTTTAATATCAGGAGAATACTTTGCAGATATGGTCGCCCACTTGCCTGTATTACCGCCAATGTCCAGTATGTTCTTTATGCCATCTTTATATACATGCGGCAAAACAAGCGGAAAAGCATCATCGGAAAAATAGTGATCGAAGCTGAACCAGCTTTTTTGAATGTTCGGCGGCAATTGGGAGAGTCCTTCATAAACAGTCTTCCACGGACCAAGTTCTTTCAATCCCTCCGGCTTACCTGTCTCAATACTCTTATCTAACGAGAATAGACCCTTGTAGCAAACATCTTGCACAAAATCCATATTCACCTTTGTTAGCTCGTCATGCAAAATGAAGTACCCCGTCTTTGCTAGTGTATATTTCTCGTCGTTCACAAGTACCAGTCCCATACTCAGCCCAGACTCCAGCAGCACCCGCACACCGTATTCCGGCAGCTTCACCTTTGCGGCGACCTCGGATAACGAGAGCCCATCTGCCCCACTCTCTTCTATGGCAGTCAGGATGCCAGTATTCCTCAATATCCTCGCCGACTGGAAAATAACCGGCCCGAACGCGATCCACTGCGCCATCTCTCTTGCCTTGAACGCAGTCTTTGTCTCTTTGCTAAAAAATTTCATCAAACGATCTTTATCTCTTAAAAAATATCTTTTTCTTGGTGAGCGTAGTCGAACCATGCCAACTGTAAACTGTAAACTACGAATACAGCCCGCCATTCACCGACAACACCTGCCCTGTGATATAGCTTGCCTCCGGCGATGCCAGGAACCCAACAGCGTGCGCGACTTCGTCAGCCGTACCAAATCGCCTTACCGGCACAAGCACTGCCATTTCCTTTTCATCAAGTCCGCTGGTCATATCCGTTTTAATAAAGCCCGGAGCTACCGCATTCACGGTAACGCCCTTCCTGCCTACTTCCTGCGCCAGCGCTTTGGTTGCTCCTATCACTCCCGCTTTAGCAGCTGAATAATTCGTCTGCCCGGGAAGTCCCTTTAAGCCGGAAAGAGAAACAACATTTACAATACGGCCATACTTTTTCAGCAGCATACTGTTCAATACCGTCCGCGTCACATAGAAGAACCCATCCAGGCTGGTCTTGATCACATTATCCCACTGCTCATCTTTCATCCACAGCATCAGTCCGTCATCCTTAATGCCCGCATTGTTCACCAGCACTTCAATATATTTTTCAGGGTTGCCCGTTATCCACTTGCTCAGCGCCGCCTGTATCTCCTCTTTACCTGAAACATCAAACTGCAGCAGTTCACCATCTCCGCCATTTTCCCTGACGCGCGAAAGGGTGTCGTTCGCCTCGCCTTCATTGCTTTTATAATTCACCAGCACATAGTAGCCCATGGCTGCCATTTTTATACAGATGGCCTTGCCAATTCCCCTTGACCCACCGGTTACTAACGCACATTTCATAGTTTCCTGTTTTAACACTATCCTTATCGGGACAATGGATAATTATGCTTCCTCGAACGATATTACGGGATCAGATTTTTCAAAATACTCTTTTACCCGCTCCAGGTCTTTGTACTTCGGTACGTCTTCTACAAACTTTGGAAATATCGCCCTCAACTCGTCATAAAAGAATTTTGTCTTTGGTGAGAGCTCTGCTGCACAACCTAAATGATCTATTGCCTGAAGCACCGTCATCATCTGTATCGCCAGCACCTCGAACGAATTATCAATAACCCGCTTGGTCATCAACGCCGCATTGCAGCCCATGCTCACTATATCCTGGTTGTCATTGTTATTAGGTATGCTGTGCACATACATAGGGAAAGACAACGTCTGGTTTTCCGCAACTGTGGACGTAGCGGTAAACTGCATCCCTTGCATTCCAAAATTGAAACCCAGCACTCCGAGGTTTACAAAAGGTGGAAACTTCCCATTCAGCTTGTCGTTTAGCAGGTAGTTTAACTGCCGTTCAGACAGCATCGACAATTTTGTTATCGCTATCTTCAGCTTATCCATTTCCAGCGACACATAGTCACCATGGAAATTGCCGCCGTGAAAGATATTCTTGTTTTCGTGGTCTATGATCGGGTTATCATTCACCGAGTTCAGCTCGTTTACCAGCACATTTTCAGCCTGGCAGACAGTGTCGTATATGGGTCCCAGTATCTGCGTCACGCATCGAAGTGAATAATACTCCTGCACCTTGTCCTCAAAGACCTCCTGGTCGAGCTGTTCGGGATTATATAAATGCTCCGAACGGCTACGGATCATCTTGCTGCCACTAAGAATATTCCTGAGCGTGGCCGCGATCTTATTCTGTCCCTTATGTTGCTTTACAATATTCAATTCATAAGAAAAGTGGTCGTCATAAGCCGCCACGACTTCATTGGTCATAGCCGATAACAACACCGACCAGCCCAGTAGCTTTTGCGCCTGGATAATATTAACCATGCCCACACCTGTCATCGCAGACGTACCATTAAGTATCGCCAGCCCTTCCCGTATGTGGATGGATAATGGTTTTATACCCAGCGTGGCAAATACCTCTGCCGTAGTGCATACCCTGCTATCATGGATCACTTCGCCTTCACCTATCAACACCAAAGCCAGGTGAGCAAGTTGCACCAGGTCCCCGCTGGCTCCCACGCCACCATGTTCATAAATGCAGGGAGTAACATCTTTATTGATCAGCTCCCGCAACAATTCAACAGCCTCGTTATGCACGCCCGAATAACCCTGCATCAGACTGTTCAGTCTCGCGATCATCAGCGCCTTTACCAGGTGCTGAGGCAACAGCTTACCACCGCCCGATGAATGGCTCCTGATAAGATTGTATTGCAATTGGAGCAAATTCTCTTCACTAACCTTGTACTGCGCCATGGGGCCGAAGCCGGTATTTATGCCATAGATCAGTTTGTTAGTGGAAAATTGTTGCAGGAATTTATAATTAACGCCAACTTTATTCACAGCCGCCTCATCTAACCCGATCTCCTTTTTCTTATAAACTATTTCTGAAAAATCATTTAAAGAGAGATTTTTTCCCCCGATATATATCATGCAAGCTTTATTTTATTTATTAATATCAATTATCAGTGCGTAAAAGTAATAATTATATCTGGGGCTATGGTCATCATTTATGAATATCAGAGTCACAACGCTATTTGGCCTATATACTTAACCTATCTTTTCCAGTTGTTAAAAAGCAATTTCGATCCCTTCTTTTTTTACTTGGTCGACAAGCGCAGAATCATCATCAGAAAAAAATCTCTTTGTTCCTATCGTAAACGGCTCGATCCGCAGGTCAACTTTGCGGGTAAGTTGCCATGCTTTTGCTTTTATTTTTACATCATTGCTGTCAAAATTATCAGACACGAGCATCACATCTATATCGCTGTCAGCCTTCGCATCATTTCGTGCAAAACTGCCATACAAAAATGCCTTCTGTATCTTTAACCCTGCCTCATTGAGCAACCGGACATATAATTGCAAAAGCCTTATAACATCGCCTTGAGCCATTTGTGCAAAATTATTGTTTGTTCGAAATATTCCTGTGCTGTGATCGGGTCTGGTTCTGATGGATAGTTTTCGGGGTATCTTCCTTCTAATTGATAGGTCTGTATCTCATATATTATTTGTTCCTGCAGCTCATCAAATTTGATCCGACCGATATCTGCAAGCGATGCCAAAATATGAGTCCTTGGCGGATGCTCCTCGGTCACTTTTACCACGTGGGCCTTTAATATTTTTTCAAGACATAGGTGGCAAAAAAACAAGCCAGCGAGAAAACGGTGATTTTCGATCATGATCTTAGCATTCAGCATTTCTTCATCTGCACCGGTTTCCCAATATAGAATTTGCTTTCTGACGTTGATCATAATCAAGCCAAAACTAACAATTAAACATGAATTATCATCTTAGTTCTCCATCCCATAAAATTAGAGTTCACTGTTGGGTGCTGCCAAATACTCACTAATTTTGACCTTTTAATAAAGAACCTTACTTTTAAAAAAAGATAACGATAAACCTAAGAATGAACAGAGTAGTAATAACAGGCCTGGGTATATATTCATGCATCGGCGCAAATCTTGACGAAGTAAAACAATCTTTACGCGCAGGAAAATCCGGTATTATTTTCTCACCGGAAAGAAAAGAGTTTGGTTATGCTTCTGCACTGACCGGCTTTGTAAACCGTCCGAATTTGAAGGGCGTACTTGACCGCCGCGCACGCCTCATGATGCCGGAACAAGCTGAATTCGCCTATGTATCTACCCAGGAGGCATTACAAATGGCCGGTATAGACGCTGATTACCTCGAGCAGCACGAGATCGGACTGCTCTTTGGTAATGATAGCTCAGCTAAACCGGTTATTGAGGGCGTAGACATAGTTCGAGAGAAAAAGGACACAATGATGCTTGGCTCCGGCTATGTATTTCAGACCATGAACTCTACTGTGAATATGAACCTGGCCACAATTTTTAAGATACGGGGCATCAACTTCACCGTAAGTGCCGCCTGTGCCAGTGGTTCTCACGCGATAGGCCTTGGCTATATGTTTATCAAAAACGGCATGCAGGATTGCGTGATCTGTGGTGGCGCACAGGAAGTAAATCTCTATTCTATGTCCTACTTCGACAGCATAGCTGCTTTTTCAACACGGGAAAGCGACCCGACAAAGGCTTCACGCCCCTTCGACAGGGATCGCGACGGGCTGGTACCAAGCGGCGGCGCAGCCACAGTTATTCTCGAAAGTCTGGAATCTGCGCAAAAAAGGGGCGCTAAAATACTGGGTGAAGTGATCGGGTACGGCTTCTCATCCAATGGCTCTCATATCTCAAACCCAACAGTTGAAGGGCCGTTGAAATCACTTGAGAAAGCCCTTATTGATGCTCGTATTCAACCCGCGGACGTAGGTTATATCAATGCACATGCCACGTCTACAAAGGCAGGCGATTCCAGTGAGGCCCGGGCAATCAATTCACTGTTTGGCGCTTCGAGGCCGTTTATTAGCTCCACTAAATCCATGACTGGTCACGAATGCTGGATGGCAGGCTCCAGCGAAATTGTCTATTCGATGCTGATGATGGAGAACAACTTCATCGCTCCTAATATCAATTTCGAAAATCCGGACGAAGATTCCGCGCCACTGAATATTGTTACCAATGCGCTCGACCATGAGTTTGATGTATTTCTCTCCAATTCATTTGGTTTCGGGGGAACGAATTCCTCGCTGATCGTTCGAAAATGGAAGGGGTAATCGGTTTAATTCAGCATCATAACATTCGATACCTTCGGCATCGCATACATCAGTTGTTTTATTTTCTATAGACATACAATCCCTTTGGGATTGAACTCATTTCCCATAATGGAATATACCAACGGTATCCAAAGTCGATTGCAATAAACATATACCCGGTACCTATGCCGGGGGCTCGTATATCTATAGCATGAGCTACACCACGTACCCGATGCCGAAGGCATCCAATGTCTATAGCAAAATACATACACCATCTAACGATGCCGACAGCATCGAATATCTATAGCAAAAGTTACGCTGCGTGCCCCGATGCCGAGGGCATCGCACGTCTATAGTATGAACGACGGAACACACAACGATGCCGAAGGCATCGCATGTTATGCAGCCCATTATTACCTTTATGCTGAACAATATCCGAACTATGCCAGGAACATTTTCACAAATTTATATTCAGATCGTATTTGCCGTACAAGGAAGAAATAACCTTATCAGACCCGAATGGGAGGAAGAGTTGTACAAGTACATTACAGGTATTGTTCAGAAAAAAGAACAAAAAATGCTTGCAATAAATGGTATGCCAGACCATATTCATTTTCTGATCGGAATGAAACCATACTGTTGCCTGTCAGACCTCGTACGCGAGATCAAAAAATCATCAAACGAGTTCATAAAAAACCAACAATTTTTGAAGCATAAATTCAATTGGCAAGAGGGATATGGTGCATTTTCGTATAGCCATTCGCAATTCAGCAATGTGATAGACTATATAATGAACCAAAAAGAACATCATAAAAACAAAACTTTCAAAGAAGAGTATATTGGCTTTCTAAAAGCATTCAATATTCCTTATGAGGAAAAGTATTTGTTTGAATGGATAGAATAAGCAATAATTCAGCATCATAACATTCGATACCTTCGGCATCGCCCAATTACCGACCTTATTGTTTTCTATAGACATGCAATCCCTTTGGGATTGTACTCAATTCGACACTTCAACAGCCGTATATGGCACAACATAAATACAAACTGATTTTGATCCAACCTTTTGCAATTTGTTATAACGCCTTTCTTAGTTCAAAATAAATATTTTATATTTGCGCTATGGACAGTGGTATTATACAGAAAATCAATAATTTATTAGTAGAAGAGTTTGAGGTAGATGCTTCATCTATTGCACCGGACGCAACGCTGAAAGAGGTATTGGATCTCGACAGCCTGGATTATATTGACCTCATAGCTATCACAGAAGCTAATTTCGGCTGTAAAGTGAAACCCGAAGATTTTAACGGTATCGCTACCTTCCAGGATTTCTACAATTACATTGACGCGCACACAAAGGTGAAGGAACTGATATGACGCAGTCCTGGGAAGGAAAATCTAAAGGAAATAAACTAGGCTACAGCATATTTATTGGCATTTTACGTTTTGCAGGAGTTGGCCCCGCCTATTTTCTGCTTCGCTTTGTTGCGTTTTACTATTTCCTGTTTTCACCATCCAATAAGCACATCCGCAATTACTTCAGGAAACTTGGGCGCAAGAGCTGGTCATTGAGCCGCAGCGTTTATCGCAACTATTACCTGTTTGGACAAACGCTGATAGATAAGATCGTTGTAATGTCTGGTCTCAAAGTACCATTCACATTTGAGTTTGAAGGAGAGCATTATATCGAGGAGATCATGGCTGGTGGCAAAGGTGGCATTCTTATCAGTGCACATATAGGCAACTATGAATTGGCGGGTTATTATTTTAAGCGCCTTCCTGTAAAAGTAAACATTGTGATGGTGGACAATGAACAACAGCAGATTAAGGAGTATCTCGAATCAGTGATGAACGACCGCAAAATGAGTATCATCACTATTAAGGACGACCTCTCCCATGTCTATGAGATCAGCAATGCGCTAAAGAATAATGAGCTCATAGCCATCCATGCCGATCGGTTCATTGCCGGAAGTAAGACGGTAAGCGGTATGTTCCTTGGCGAAAATGCCCTGTTTCCCATGGGGCCGTTTGTGCTGGCAACCACTTTCAAAGTACCTGTGTCTTACGTATTCTGCGCTAAAGAGAACGCAAAACATTATCACCTTTCAGCAACTACGCCAAAAACCTATACCGCCAATAAACAGGTTGCCATACCCGATGCGTTGAACGATTATATCGCAGAACTGGAACAAAAAGTAAAACAATACCCCGAACAGTGGTTTAATTATTATAACTTTTGGGCAAGTTGAAATTAAAAACTCTTTATATCGCTGGTCTTGTGATAGCGGGCATATGTGCGCCGCTAATGCCCTGGTATTGTGTTGTTTTAGTTACACTCTTCTTTCTTTCTGTGTTATTTCTTGCGTGCATCACTCTTTCGTTGAATTTTTTCATTCCTTCCAAATGCAAAGCGATAACGAGCAAAAAACTGGTTGCCCTCACTTTTGATGATGGCCCCGCACGATACACGGAAAACATACTGGATACATTACAAAAGCATAATGTACAGGCATCTTTCTTTTGCATTGGGAAAAACATCCCCGGCAACCCGCTTATAATGAACCGTTTAAAAAACGAAGGGCATGTCATTGGTAATCACAGTTATTCCCACGGTTATTGGTTCGACATGTCTGGCGCCGGAAAAATGCTGGCAGATATGCGGCAAATGGATCGCGAAGTGGAAAAAGCTGTAGGCCTGAGACCATTACTTTTCCGCCCCCCATATGGCGTTATGAACCCTAGCCTTGCGCAGGCAATAAAGAAAGGCGGCTATACTTCCATTGGCTGGAACATACGGTCATTCGACACCCGCATAAAAGACAAACAAAAGTTAACATCACGTATTATTGGTCAACTGAAGCCAGGCAGTATTATCTTGCTGCATGATTCTATGGAGATAACTGCGGCTATCCTACCAGAACTAATAAAAGAGATCGAAAGCAACGGCTACACAATAACCCGGCTCGATAAAATGCTTAATATTAGTGCATATGCATAAACTCATTCTGCTTATCTGCTGCCTTTACACATTACAGGTGTCTGCCCAACATGCCGGCTACAAACCTGTAGCAAATGCCGATGAGTTCCGCAAACAATTCGTCAAAGCATCGCAGGCTACTCAGTCCATACAATGCGACTTTACACAGACCAAGAATCTGAGCATGTTATCGGATAAAATCGTTTCTACCGGCCAGTTCTGGTTCAAGCGCGAAAACAAAGTGCGCATGGAATATAAGAAGCCCACCTACTACCTGCTGGTGATCAATGGCAGTAACATAAAAACGAAAGATGGCAGCAAGGAAAACAAAGTTTCATCAAAGTCTAACAAGATGTTCGACCAGGTGAATAAGATGATGATAGACTGCGTACAGGGCACGATACTCACCAATACTAACTTTACCACAGCCATTTTTGAAAACCCATCATCATATCTTGTGCAGCTTACTCCAACGTCAAAGAACCTGAAGGGCATTTTCAAAACCATCGATGTTATCGTAGACAAAAAAGATTATTCGGCCACAGGACTTGAAATGATGGAACAGTCAGGCGATAATACAGTGATCACTTTCCTGCACAAACAACTAAACTCAACCATCGCCGATGCGGTTTTCTCTGTTGACTAATAAAGACAGTAAACCTACCGCCATTCTGCTTTCAATAGCGGCATTAACTTTTTTGTGTTCACCCGCACACGCCCGAAGATCTCAGTACAATCATCTTAAGCCAGCCACCGGCGATGTTAACTGCATCAGGAAATTCACCCCGAAATTTTCCAATTCGCTCTATAGCGCCGGCGTAGACGTTACCACACACCATTTCAGCGGCATACTCTTTTTCAAAGCTATGCCCGACAGCAGCACCCGCGTGGTTTTCACAAATGAAATGGGTGTGAAATTTTTCGATTTCGCCTTTACCAAAGACAAC
Organism: Chitinophagaceae bacterium; assembly: GCA_947476485.1. Classification (GTDB taxonomy): domain Bacteria; phylum Bacteroidota; class Bacteroidia; order Chitinophagales; family Chitinophagaceae; genus Nemorincola. The sequence continues at coordinate 35,778 of CANJQU010000001.1, read as the reverse complement.
CGGTTCATTAAGCATTATGTAATGGCTAAACTTGATAAAAAGGTTATCGTTAAAGCCCTCCACAAAGATCTGGAGTTGGTAATACTACACCAGGACCTTTCAAACGCAGTGTTACTAAAGGATTCCATATACAATTATACCGCTATCCCCAACAAAAAAGGAAACGACTACTACATCACCGATGGCTGCTCAAAGCTTATCCGGATCGAAAAATCATCCAAAACCAAACCGGTTGTGGAAGTGCAGATGCTCAACTATAAAGATGGTGTGCCGGACAGCATCAACATTTCACATCAAAATTTCAAGTTCGATATTGTATTAAAAAGGATCAAAAAAGAAGATCAGGGGTAGATCCCTATCACGTTCAGGCATCAGTGATCCCAAGGGGATCACATATCTATAGCAAAACACAACAACGGAAACACGATGCCGAAGGTATCTAATGTTCCACCTTGAAATCTAAATCCTTAGCTGAGATTTTAGCCTAAGGCGTTGGGGATTTCACAAATTCATTTAAATGCCCAGCCGCATACTCCAGCATTTTCTTTATCGACTCCAGTTTCACGGTGTTGTACCGTTCTTCAATTACTTCAAACTCTTTTAGTTCGTCATATAGTTGGGCAAACTCCTGCACAGATTTGGCCTTGTTCATTATATCCCTGTTTAGCACATATACCTTTAGCACATCATCCAGTACCTGGGCCATATCGTTGGCGCCAACCAGGTATAGCTGCTCTATCATAGAAGGAAGCAGTCCCACATAACCGTTATGTATGAATTGAATGAATCCCCCCTGCCCCACCTGCGTCCGCAGATAGTCATAAGTCAGCAATAATTGCTGACCATCCGAAAGCTCATCCAGGAAATCAAATGTACCACGCTGGTAAAGCTCTTCATGCAGTGGTTGCACCAACAGATCATATAAATGGTCGTTGTCTTTTGATGCCAGCGCAATGTCTATTGCACCTTTGCTCACAATTGGCAGAAAATTGCTGGTCATAGTATTATCTTTGGCCCAGTTATCTTTTATAAATATCGTGCAAATATCTGTTAATGAAGACAACTTTACTCAATTTGCCCAATACATTAAAGCAAGTAATTTTTGTTTTATGCCTGGTTGTCTGCATAGCATTTAAAGTAGATCCGCCACTGGCTTTGCTTATGGGGCTTGCGATCGCTTTGGTGATCGGTCACCCTTTCATTCACCTCAACAAAAAAGCCACTACCCTGCTGCTCCAGGTCTCCGTAGTATGCCTTGGTTTTAAGATAGACTTTGGCGAGGCTATGAAAGCTGGCAAAGAAGGTTTTCTTTTCACTGTGGGAACCATAGGCGTTACATTGCTGGCAGGTTATTTCATCGGTAAAAAATTAAAAATAGACGAGAAGATATCGCAGCTCATCTCAAATGGCACTGCGATCTGCGGGGGCAGCGCCATTGCGGCCGTTGCACCGATCATCAAAGCAAATGATGAGCAGATCAGCGTATCGCTCGGCACTATATTTATCCTCAATTCCATAGCCTTATTCCTCTTCCCCTGGATCGGCCTCCATCTCATCGATTTCACCGACCAGCAGTTCGGCACATGGTGTGCTATAGCCATACACGATACCAGTTCAGTGGTTGGCGCTGCCAGCAAGTTCAGTCCAAAAGCTTTGCAGATAGCAACCACCATCAAGTTAGAGCGCGCCTTGTGGATCATCCCCATCTCACTCGCTACAGCGTATTTTCAGAAAAGCACCGGCAAGATCAAGATACCCTGGTTCATCTTCTACTTTATGCTCGCCATTCTTATTTCTACTTATCTCCCGCGTTACCTTCCATTCCTGAACAACAAGCTGGGCGGCAGCACTTTGTTCGAATATGCCTTCATGTTTGGCAGAAAAGGACTGGTGATCACATTGTTTCTTATTGGCTCAGGTCTTTCCTTAAAAACCATCCGCCAGGTAGGCTGGCGGCCTATCCTGCAGGGTGTTCTGCTCTGGGCCATTATCGGCAGCATTTCGCTTATTGTCATAAAGGGTGTATTATAGCAAATTAATTATATGGATTTTAAAAGCTTCCAATAACTTTTAGTAATTTAACCCCATGGAAAAGAAAGAACGTCCACCGGTCTATTACGCAGAATACCTGCAGTTAGACAAAATACTCACTGCCCAACATCCCGAAAGCGCCAAAGAAGGCATTAAAGCCGATGATGAAATGCTGTTCATTATCATCCATCAGACTTACGAGCTATGGTTCAAACAGATATTGCATGAGCTCTCAATCGTAAGGGACATCTTCAATCAGCCCAAAGTACATAACAACACCCCCGATATCTATAACAGCGTGCACCGGCTGAAAAGAGTGTGTGCCATACTCCAGGTGGCCGTAACACAGATGGGCGTGCTTGAAACCATGACCCCGCTCGATTTCCTCGACTTCCGCGACCTGCTGCGACCCGCATCCGGCTTCCAGAGCATACAGTTCAAAATGATCGAAGCTACACTGGGCCTTAACTATGAGCACCGGCACGGAAAGGCTTACTACCTCTCTCAGCTCACTCCGGAGGATATCGACCGCGTGAAAGATTCGGAACACAAAAAATCATTGCTGGTATTGCTGAATGATTGGCTGGAAAGAATGCCCTTTGTTAAAAATAAAGAATATTGGGAGGGCAACGACGCATCCTTCTGGCATACTTACCGCGATGTGTATGAAAGCAGCCTTATGGCCGTAGAGCAACCCAACCTTTGGATCTTCGACTCCATCTTCATAGATGATGCAACCTATCCTGAAGGGCGGTCTTTCAGCGCTGATGCCAGCCGCAATGCACTGTTCATTATGCTTTACAGGGACCACCCGCTTTTACAGCTACCTTATGACCTGCTGAGCACGCTGCTGGAGATCGATGAAATGCTATCTATGTGGCGGCACAGGCATATACACATGGTACAGCGCACTATCGGTAAGCGTGTGGGCACAGGGGGCAGCTCCGGTGCAGAGTATCTGCGTGGCGCTGCAGACAGCCACTATGTATTCAAGGAGCTTGCAGAGCTCACCTCATTTCTATTGCCACGCCACATGCTGCCAAAGCTGCCGGAGCGTGTGGTAAAAGATCTTAATTATCGCCAGTAAACAAGATACATCGGTCGCTACACCGCACATAAACAGAGAAACCGCCAGTATTAATGGCGGTTTCTTTATTTAGCTAATACTTCTGATTAGTTTGTTGGAGCTGCAGTTGGTTGGTTTGCGTTTGCAGGTGCCGGAGCAACACGCTCTTTATTCCTTCCCGCTTCGAACTTAGCATATTGCTCAGGTGTCAATATCTCTTTCATTTTCGCATCCCTTCTTGCATTCAGATTGCCCATCTGGCCTATGTTTGGCTGCTGGCCTGCTGCACGATATTTTTCCATAGCACTAAAGAAATCCAGCTCTACAGCCTGTACTTTCTTAGCCTGCTCGGGGTTGAGGCCAAACTGCTGAACATCTGCTTTTGTCCTCCGCTCTGCCATCTGCTGTGAATTCATCACAGGCTTGTTAGGACCACCCGGAGCGTTCCTGTTTGGCTGAGGTGCAGCATTTGACTGAGCAAATGATACCACTGAAGCGGACGAAAGCAATAAACAAGTAATAATCAACTTTTTCATATCAAATGAATTTTTGAGGTTAAAATGAAACAATAACGGAACTAAATTAAAGTATTTCCACCAAAGTAAGGACAAAGTAATTAATTTTTTTCTATAAAAACTGCTAAAACTACCTAAAACCGCTCCCCTATTGCGTTTGCGCAGTTCACAAATAACATCCCAATAACCAGGACATCAATTTCAGGTTAATATTTTTATCCCGTTGCTCCGCCTACTCATATAACAGGTATTTCTTCCTGATCTTCATAAATGCTTCCAGCCCGGGTTGCCATCTAGCCCTTATTACCGCTTCGCTCATTCCACCAGCAATATCTTCTTTCAGTTGCGCTGTACCGCATAATTTCACAAAGAAAGCATTGAAGAACTTTTCTTTGTCCGGGTAGCATGCATAAGCACGGATCAGCCAGTCAAGGTTAAATTTGTTATCCATCAAACCCAGCACCTCTGTTTCGCTTTTCCCCACCAGCGCTCCATAACAGCGCTGTCCCTCGTATGGCGGGGCCTTTGCACCCTCACTGCTGCGGGGCGTGAAACTATGCGTGTATTTCATACTGTCGAAAACCGGGCTGCCATACTGCTGAAACGGCCATGCTGTGCCACGCCCCACACTCACCACTGTACCCTCAAACAGGCAGAGCGATGGATAGGCATAAACGGCAGCCATGGTACGCAGGTTGGGAGATGGCGCTACAGGCAACTCGTACTTTTTATCATGAGAGTAGTGCGCACATTTCACAACCACCAGCTCAAGCTTTGCAGCTCCTGCAAACCAGCGCTCACCCACCAGCATCTTCGCATATTCTCCGCAGGTCATACCATATACTATTGGTATCGGCTGCATGCCCACAAACGAACGAAACGCAGTATCCAGCACCGGGCCGTCTACATAAAAACCATTCGGATTTGGGCGGTCCAGTACTATAAGTTGTTTGTGGTTTTGCGCGCAGGCTTCCATCACATACTGCAGCGTAGATATATAGGTATAGAATCTCACCCCTACATCCTGCAGATCATAGACCACCACGTCCACATCGGCCAGGTCTTCGGTCGTCGGCTTTTTGTGTTTGCCATAGAGACTGATCACCGGCAACTTTGTAGCGCTGTCCACCGAGCTTTCAATATGTGCGCCCGCATCCTCCTTGCCCCTGAAACCATGCTCCGGAACAAATATCCGCACCACATTCACACCTTTGTCCCTAAGCAGGTCCAGCAGGCTCACATTGCCCACCTTGCTGGTTTGGTTAATGACCAGGGCCACCCGCTTGCCCTTCAGCTTCGGCACATAGCGTTGCGGCAGGGCATCCGCCGGTTTTATCGATGTGTCGAAAATCCCCTGTGCATTTACCCAAAATGGCAATAGAAGAATAAAACAAATAATGAAAGATCTCACCGTCATTGTGCTGCTTGTAAATTGTTTTTCTGCAAGGGAAGTTAGCATTTATTTTATCAGCTTTCCTTCATTACATTTATAAAATGAAATTACGCCTTCTCGCCATACTCGCCTGCATGGGTATGCAACATGCGCACGCGCAGGACTCGTTGCAAATGCGCAAAATATCTGACGAAATTATGCTTCATGGCACCTGCTACGAAAATCTAAGGGTGCTCTGCAAAACCGTGGGGCACCGCATCAGCGGCTCTCCGGCGGCCGCCAAAGCCGTTACCTGGGGCGAGAAAGCCATGAAGGAAGCCGGGGCCGACAAAGTATGGCTGCAGGCCGCCGATGTGCCCTACTGGTACCGCGGCAAGGAAAGCCTCTACCTGAAGATGGGCAAGGAATACAAAAAAGTGCGCGCCAGCTCCCTGGGCAACAGCCAGGGCACCGGTGGCAAGCCGCTGGAAGCAGAGATCGTAATGGTACACAACTTCGATGAGTTCAAGGCCCTGCCCGACAGCAAGATAAAGGGCAAGATCATATTCTTCGACTACCGCTTCCGCCAGGATTTTGTCTTCACCTTCCAGGGCTATGGCGATGGCGTCAAGTACCGCTGGGCTAGCCCCAGCATAGCGGCCAAACGTGGCGCAGCGGGTGTTATCATCCGCTCCATGTCCACCGGTGTCGACGATTTTCCGCACACAGGCGGCATGCACTACAACGACTCTTTTGCAAAGATTCCCGAGATGGCTCTTGGCAATATAACCGCCGATCTGCTGGAACGGGCCTGCGAAAAAGGCACCGCTATGGCAAAAATGACCTCAGAATGCCACATGATGCCAAAGCCCGTACGCTCATACAATGTGATCGGCGAAATAAAAGGCAGCGAAACACCCGAGCGCATCATCACCGTGGGCGGCCATCTCGACTCCTGGGATGTGGGCGAAGGCGCCTCCGACGATGGCGCAGGCTGCGTGCAATCGATAGAGGTGATTCGTGCATTCAAAGCCTTGGGCCTGAAACCTAAGTGCACCATAAGGGCTGTTCTGTTCATGAACGAGGAAAACGGCAACAAAGGGGGCGAGGCCTATGCCGACTCCGCCAAAGCCCGCAACGAGAACCATGTGCTGGCCGTAGAAAGCGATGCCGGCGGTTTCTCGCCACGTGGCATAGGGCTGGAGATGTCCGACCAACAGAAGCAAAACATACAGAAATACAAAGACCTGTTCCTCGACTATGGCGTATACGACTTCTCGCGCGATGAAGGCGGCACCGACATTGGCCCACTTAAGAAAAGGCTGAATGTGCCGCTGGCCGGTCTCATCACCGACTCCCAGCGCTACTTCGACCTCCACCATACCGACAACGACGTATTCGAACAAGTGAACCACCGCGAACTGAAACTCGGCGCAGCAGTAATGGCCCAGCTCATCTACCTCGTCAGCGAACATGGATTGTAATAGGTGTCCCTGTAGAATGCAGACCCTTATTTCGTAGAGACGCAATGCATTGCGTCTCTACCATACACCAAAACCGCTACACCGGTCACGACACACCTCCCCTCCTGTTTTTAGGAGGGGCATGCCAAAAGACATAGCGAAGCAATGGCCTTTTGGCTGGGGTGGTTGACTCGCGCAATACTCGCCGGATAAAACATTAACTAAAATTTGAGCGACAACAAAATATCTGTCTTATCAAAACTGCTGAAGCGCCCTTCAGCCCTCATCGCCCTGCTGGTCATCGCCCTCACCTGCCTCACCTCCATACTCGCCTACATAATCGCCCCCGACTCCACCCCATCCGCCAACCGCATGATCATAGAGCTCGGCGCCAAACAACCCGGCTTCAAAAAACTGCTCCTCCACATCCCCAAAACCGGCCCGCAGCGCCACGATAGCAAGATCACCGAATGGTTCACCGGCGCTCAATCCCCCTATCTCCTATCACCTGTCAACAACTATTATTTCGCTAACAGGAACTTGATAACCGTGCACTACATCGACGATGGCCTGCAGGATACCCTCACCTACCCGCTCTCCGCCCTCCTTCCGCCCAATCACCTTACCGATCCCCTGCCCGCGCAACAGGACTACGTAAAACAGCACCTCATCACCACCCGCACCTTCTGGCTCGGCACCGACCGCTATGGCCGCGACATACTCTCCCGCCTGCTCGTAGGTTCCCGCGTCACACTGGCTGTTGGAATGGTGGCCGTGCTGCTCTCCCTTACCATAGGCATCATACTCGGCTGCATAGCCGGCTATTTCGGCGGCCTCATAGATAAAGTGGTCATGTGGATCATCAACATACTCTACGCCATCCCCACCCTGCTACTCGTGTTTGCCATTACCCTCACCATTGGCAAGGGCTTCTGGGAGATATTCATCGCCATCGGCCTCAGCATGTGGGTAGGCGCCGCCCGCCTCATCCGTGGGCAGGTGCTCGTGCTGCGCGAGATGGAGTACATCACCGCCGCCCGCGGCCTGGGCCTGGGCCATATGCGCATCATATTCCGCCACATATTGCCCAACATTGCCGGCCCCCTTATGGTCATCGCCGCCAGCAACTTCGCCTCCGCCATCCTCGTCGAGGCCGGGCTCTCCTTCCTCGGCTTCGGCGTGCAGCCCCCGCACCCCTCCTGGGGCCTCATGATCAAAGAACACTACAACTTCCTCCTCACCGACCGCCCCCTCCTCGCCATCATCCCCGGCATCGCCATCATGCTCCTCGTATATGCCTTCAACATTCTCGGAAATGCATTGCGGGATGTACTTGATGTGAGAGAATGAGCACAGGTGTCCCACACCTCCAAGGGTGTGGGACACCGAACTAGATACGAGGGGGTCCAAGCAAGATTGCTACTATCATCGTCTGTTGCGTCGCACTCTTGTGCCTTCGGTTCTTTATTCACCTTACTGCTAACTCACAAATCTCCGCAGGAATTGTGATATTATTTCAAAACTACGGTTGACTTGGATCACATTCGATGACTATTGTCAGGATTTTCAGTCTTTATCATCATAGAATAAGTCTGAAAAAAAAATGATTTTCGTAAAATACACCTCTGAATATCATAACAGCGAGATTGATCCACCTGAATATTATGCATTGCAAACCAATAAACTATATGTAATTGTGGTACGATATTTAAAAGAACTATGTTATGGCAAACTTTATCGGGGCAAGCGAAAAATTCAACACAACAGTGATCATCACCATAAAAATGTAATCTGATGAACTGGCATTTACTTCCTTTATCCGACATCTCACAACTACTGAGTACATCTCCATCTGGCATAGACGACATTGCTGCCAGCCAACGTAGGGCTGAATACGGCAAAAATGTAATTGAAGCTAAGAAAAAGACTACAGTCCTACATGTAATTCTACACCAGTTTGCCGATTTTATGATCGTCATACTTATTGTAGCAGCAATAGTATCGGGCATTTTAGGCGACACAAAGGATATGATCATTATACTTGCTCTTGTTTTCATCAATGCCATTGTTGGATTTATACAGGAATACAGGGTTGGGAAGGCAATGGAGGCATTAAATAGTTTGGCAGCTATTAATGCAAGGGTGTTACGTGAAGGCAATCCAATCGATATTTCGGCTTCTGATTTAGTTCCGGGTGATGTTGTTTTACTTGAAGCAGGGAATATTATTCCGGCTGACGTTCGTTTTATCGAGACCCATCAAGTTAAAATTGATGAGTCAAGTCTTACCGGTGAGTCCCACAATTCGGAAAAGAATGCTGACCAGTTACCAGAGGGGGAATATTCCCTGGGTGACAGGTCAAACATGGGATTTAAAGGGACCATCGTCACAAATGGCAGGGGTGTTGCCTATGTGGTGTCAACAGGGATGAATACAGAGTTGGCATTGATTGCAAAACTAGTGCAAACTGAAGAGTCATTAACCCCGTTGCAGAAAAGACTTTCTGGCTTTGGTAAAAAGTTATCGATAGTTATACTAGTTCTCTGTGCGTTGTATTTTTTTGTTGGCTGGTTACGAGGTGAGGCTGCTTTAACTATACTCATTACATCTATTTCATTGGCGGTCGCAGCAATACCAGAAGCCTTGCCTATAGTTATTACAATCGCGTTGGCTTTTGGCGCAAAACGATTAGTTAAAAGGAATGCATTAATCAGGAAGCTGCCCGCCGTGGAAACGCTGGGTTCGATAACCTACATCTGTTCCGATAAAACAGGAACGCTGACTCAGAATAAAATGACGGTTCAGGAGATTTTTGAGGTTCCTGACAGCAATGCGGCCTCAGTCTTTCCCGAAAGAAGTGCATTGCTTTATGCCATGGCCCTGAACAACGATGTTTCAAAAAGTGAAGATGGCAAATGGCTCGGTGACTCTACCGAGGTCGCATTGGTCCAATATGCTATTGACCAGCAGGTCATACGTTCTGAGGCTGAAAATAAATTCCCACGAATTGCTGAGTTGCCATTTGACGCCCATAGAAAGTGCATGACAACAATCCATCAGGCAGGAGACGTAATTATTTCAGTTACAAAAGGTGCTGTTGATGTGCTGCTACAGAAGTTGGACGACAGCCAGAAAGCACTTACACCCGGATTTGAAGCTAAAGCTAACGAAATGGCAGAGAAGGGATTTCGTGTATTAGGATATGCTGTAAAAATACTCAACTCACTTCCTGAAAAACTGAACACGGACACCGTTGAACGTTCGCTACTCTTTATCGGGTTTGTAGGGATGATTGACCCACCTCGTGAAGAAGCAAAAGATGCAATAATGCAATGTAAGGAAGCCGGGATTATTCCGGTAATGATTACAGGCGACCATATCCTGACAGCCAAAGCCATAGCGAAGACCATAGGTATAATTAATTCCGACGGTGATTTGGCCATAAATGGCGCGGATCTGTCTAAGCTGACTCAGGTCGAATTTGAGAAGATTGTCGAAAAGATCAGAGTATATGCCAGGGTGAATCCAGAACAAAAACTAAAGATCATTAAAGCCTTACAGGATAAGCAGCAATTTGTTGCAATGACAGGGGATGGCGTGAACGATGCACCGGCTCTTAAAAATGCCGACATTGGTATTGCCATGGGTATCAGTGGAACAGAAGTTTCAAAAGAGGCGGCTCATATGATCTTGCTGGATGATAATTTCGCAACAATTGTCAATGCCATAAGTTTCGGCAGAAAAATATTTGATAACATCCTGAAATTTATCAAATACATCATGGCCGGGAATGCAGGGGAATTATTGGCGATGGTTATTGCTCCGGCTTTTGGTCTGCCTATACCATTTCAGGCAATCCATATTTTGTGGATCAATCTTATCACCGATGGGCTACCAGGTCTGGCTCTCGCCTCAGAACCTGCGGAGGCAAACATTATGAAGCGTCCTCCCAGAAAACCTGGTGAAGCGATTTTTACAAAAGGGATGATATTTCATATTCTTTTCGTCGGCGTGTTAATTGGTGCCGCTACAATCGCAATGCAGGCATGGGCCATACAATATGGGATATTACATTGGCAAACAATGGCTTTTAACGTGCTATGCCTTGTACAAATGGGACATATCATGGCAATCCGTTCGGAGTGGCAATCCTTATTTAAGATAGGTGTATTTAGCAACAAGCCAATGATCGGGGCTTTATTAGTGACCTTTTTGCTGCAATTGGCTGTAATCTATGTGCCGTTTATGAATGACGTATTTCACACTCAGCCACTAAGTTTCTTTGAATTATGTGTCACAATAGTTGCATCGAGTATCGTTTTTTGGTTAATCGAGTTTAAAAAGTGGATTGCCAGGAGACGTGCCAGACAGTAGCTTTCATCACTTACTATTTATACTTTTATATGGCTAATTTACGAAAACATTCGAATCCGGTCACCCGCAGCCTTATACGAAGCCTGGTATTGATTTTTCTAATCAAAGGAGTAAATGGGATTTTAGTATGCAAAATATTGGTTCAAAATTATACAGATATATACTGTCTAGTGAAATCGCCAGGAAGTTTACACTGAAGTATCCTAATGCAGCCAGGATAATTTTAGCTCGTACTACAGTAGAGAAATTCTCAGGTCTTCCACTAACTTTTTTAGTTACGGTACTCTCCATCAATTTGCTGCTTGTTTTTGATTTTACAGATGATGTGATAAATTCTAAAGAGTTTATTGTCGTCGACTCATTTACTGCAAGATTACTATTCTCTTACAGGAACAGTGTAATCGCTGAATCGCTATACATTGTAACACGACTTTGTAATACCAGCACAGTTGCAGTTATAGGGTCAATTTTGGTAGTTGTTCTATTTTTTAAAAAATACACCAGCCAGGCAGCTGCTATTGTAGTGTCATTGATCGGGAGTGGTTTAACTATCTATCTCAGTAAACGTGTTTTTGAGATAGATCGCCCACATCAGTTTGCTTTTTATACAGAAAGTTCATTTTCATTTCCCAGTGGGCACACTACAATTGCTGTGGCATTTTATGGGTTAGTATGCTATCTTCTGATCCGTCAATTACGCTCTAACAAAGTTGGAGTATTAGTATTTTCGATTGGGATGTTCTTTATACTCACCATTGGGTTTAGTCGGCTGTACTTATGCGTTCATTACTTGAGCGATATTATCGCTGGCTACCTGATAGGTTCTCTTTGGATGCTACTTTCTATTAGCCTGTTTGAATGGATGGAATTTAAAGGCTACAAAGCTTTGGGTCAGTGAGTAGTTACTTAGTACGTTTACCAATGCCCTATAGCACAATAAATCAAAATCACACGTAATGATGACTAATATCAGGTTTAATGGGTAGCCAAATGGCGAACTTGTGTTTAAATATTCACAAGTATGAATCAGACACACATTCACCTGCTAATAACACACCTGCCGATTTTCGGCTCAATTTTAGGTGGGTTGGTTCTCCTGCACGGGATTTGGACCAAAAGTAATCAGACTGCAATAGCGGCGTACAATCTATTCATTATTTCAGCCATTGGGGCTGGCATAGCTTACTTAACAGGAGAAGCCGCAGAAGAGACTGTCGAGAATATTCAGGGTGTTGCAAAGACTGCCATTGACGCACACGAAGATTTTGCGATGGTATCTCTCGTGTCCTTAATAGTCCTGGGCGTAGCTGCACTTATAGGCATAGTTCTTACCCTTAAGAAATCCCCATTGACAAGAAGTGTTGCTATTGTCACGCTTCTGATCGCTCTGGTTAGTTTTGGTTTGATTGCCCGCACCGGCTATTTGGGAGGACAAATCAGACATACCGAGTTAAACGCCGGTACAGCCAATGGTGCTATGCCCGCAAACGGTGAGAAAGAAAAAGACTAATTATAAACCCATTAGCCATTAAACCATTACCCCTTTTTTGGCAAAAAGGGGTAATGGTATCTTTAAACATCATAAAACCACCAGATGTCGCAAAACAAAAATCTTCAAACGGAAGTAGATGCCTGTTTCTTATACAAAAGATTGGCAGAAGTAGAAGAGGATACGGCAGTAGCAAATGTATTCAGGCAAATGAGTGATATCGAGAAGGGTCATGCAGAGGCTTTTTTGAAGAAACTAAATACCGGTTCTGTTTTACCTCCACCTTCACTCCGAGCCAAAACACTTGACAGAATAGGCAAGATCTTTGGCTATGATTATGTGCTTGGCGTATTGATGGATATCGAAAAAAGCATATCCAACGCAGTAATACACGCAAAGAAGCAGAGCGGGGCTATTATTACAGGCAGTGAAACCAATCATGTCAAAATACTTCGTTCGTTACTTGATAATGAATCAAAAGTAACCGGGTCAAATCTGGCCAAGTTTGAAAGCAAACACCGTTCGGTTGGCGGTAATGCTCTACGTGCTGCAGTATTAGGTGGCAATGATGGATTGGTGTCTAATTTTAGCCTTGTAATGGGTATAGCAGGTGCTACGTCAGGGCAAAATGGTGTTCTATTGGCGGGTGTGGCGGGTTTGCTTGCAGGGGCCTTATCTATGGCTCTGGGAGAATGGATATCAGTGAAAAGCTCACAGGAACTGTATGAGAACCAAATGCAACTGGAGAAGGAAGAAATAGAAACTAACCCGGAAGGCGAAGAAAGAGAGCTGGCACTTATCTATATGGCAAAGGGCATTCCCGTGGAGCAGGCGCATAAAATGGCTTCTGAAATAATGCAGAATACTGCTCACGCACACGAGGTGCTGGTAAAAGAAGAATTGGGCATTAACCCCAAAGAGCTAAAGGGATCAGCGATGGAAGCAGCTGTATATTCCTTTATATTATTTGCTATTGGAGCGGTAATACCTGTTTTACCCTTCTTTTTTACGAAGGGTATGACGGCTATTGTGATCAGTGTGGTTTGTAGTGCCGCCGGATTGTTTTTGATAGGGTCAGCGATAACTCTGTTTACAGGCAAGAGTGTTTGGTATTCCGGTTTCCGTCAGGTGATATTCGGGCTAATAGCCGCTGCTATTACATTTGGAATCGGCAAATTAATAGGGGTATCATTGGCGGGATAATTAGTAACAACTTGCTTATAATTGTATTTTCAAACGGCTTATACTTCAGTATTGCTTAATTTGTGAATATACTTACAACGTTAAAGTAAATCTGTAGTCTCCAAAAAAACACCAACATGGATTATGTATTTGAGTATCCTTACAAGGATCAGGACGATTTTCTGAATAAAAATACTTTGTTTAAAAAAGGGTTAGGCAAATTGAACGAGAAATATGACAATCGCACTTTTGATAATTTGATTCCTGAACAGGATGAAGATGTCAAAAAGGTCAAAATAGATACAACGCATTTAATTGAGCACTCGGCAGACGTGATAAGAGAAATAATGGATTTGTTTAAGAAAGTTTATGGTTCATAAACTAAGTTTCAAATAGGAGATAAATCACAAACCAATGTTTTGTAAGGTGTTTGGCAAGCGAGATAATATTTCTTTAAGAAGAGTATGCTGTGTCGCTAATTTATTAGGTCACTTCGATTGACCATTGTCATTAGAATTGATGATGCATGTCATTTCAGAAGATCAAGGCCCATACGAACTTTACATTGTAGTAAAAAAGAGATAACCATGAAAAAAATAATCCTTTGCATTTCATTCATTGTCGCTGGTTGGGTAATTTTCCAATCTTGTTCTGAGGATACTCAGACAAAGATGAAAGGGCATACACCTGACTCTGAAGTTCCGTCCCCTGTGAAAACCACATTCAGTGCGAAATATCCAGGAGCATCTGACGTACAGTGGAATAAGGAACCTGATATGACTAAGCATGTCTACCAAGTAAAATTCAAGTTCGAAAATAAAGAATGGGAAATTGTTTATGATGAAAATGGTAATCTTGTTAACTCCAGCAAATGAATAAAGCGAGACAACTATTGTTCATTAAAACGTCTAAAAATAGCGATGTTCAACTTACTCTCCTACTCCAGTTGTCCCGAGTGTTCCGAAAATAAAGAGATAACAAAACATCATAGTTGAGCGTATGTCTCCCCGTTGTCCGTAGTGTTCAGAAAATAAAGAGATAACAAGACTCGTTCGTTGGGCGTATGTCTCACGACTACACCCTAGTGGAGCGCAATCTCCGGATTGCCGTGCGCGAGCATCCCTCGCGTATAGGTTGCGCCCGCTATAGCCCGCACTGAGCTTAGCCTGTCCTGAGCACAGTCGAAGGGCCGAAGTGGGGCGCCGTGTCTCGGAGGAACGTTCTATTACTACAAAGCGGCTGCCTATAGCCTGCCCTGAGCTTGCCGAAGGGGGGCAATAACATTTAACTTACTACCAACTTGCCATCCACACGTCTGAGCATACTGTAAACCTCGGAATGAAGACACTAACACGCCTCCAATTTTTGTTCTTAGCCCGATCAGGCCGCATGTATGCGGGGGTAAATAGCATTCCCCCACAACCACAGAGTAGAGCTACCTTTTTTTGCGCGGATGCGATTCAAAAAAAGTGGCCTTTTCCCTGCCTGCCGGCAGGCAGGTTTGGTTCTTTCTGGCGTCTATCCCGATGCATATCGGGAGCCACCCAAAAGAAAGAACACTCCCGCCAGGCAGGCAAATACGAGCATTCCCGTAAATTTACGCGGGAAATCAAACATAACTACAAAGCAGCCGGCTATAGCCTGCCCTGAGCGTTGCCGAAAGGGGGCAATAACATGCAATCGCGCCCACCATCGAACTATAACTAAACCAATAATACCTATAGCTAAAAGGTGTTGGGTCGTGTTATTTTGCTTCCTACCTTTGTGCCGCAAAAGACGGGTTCTATCCACTTCTTGCACTTTTTACAATAGTGTTTTTTGCTTTGTGAGAAGATTAGCCACACCTGGCTACGCTGAAATTAGATGAGTGATAGTCGTGTGATACTTTTGTGATATTAATGTGATATTTTTTCGAGTTAATAGCTTGATTATCAACACAAACCTGTGCAAACTTTTTTTTCACGCAAAATGTGATATTTCGCACACCCGGCAACGATAAGTTTGAAATTGAACACAACAGCACGAACTTACGGAGTGGGTAAAAATGGGGCATGAATGGGGCACGAACGGGAAATATAAAATACCCCTAATAACATCAACAAAACCAGCAACAGTAAAGGACTACCGCATAACTACCCAAAACGAAATACCCCATTTAGCGACATAAAAAAAGTAAAAAAATGGGGCATTCCAGGCGAGAGATGCAAAACACGCCCTAAATAGCTATTCTCAGCTTAATCGGGCCGCACGCGTTGCGGGGCCAAATAGAGTTCCCCCGCAACCACAGCGTAGAGCTATCTTTGGCCGCGCGGAGCGATTCGGCCAAAGTCGCCTTTCTTTTTGTTACTTTTTCGGTGCCTGTCCCGATTGTTTATATCGGGAGCGAAGCAAAGAAAAAGTAAGGTAACGCTGATCAGGTAATAAGTGTCAAAATTAGCACAAGCAATGCCCCACGTGGGTAATAATGAGAAATGCAGAATATTTTTAATAAATAAACCGAAAACCGCTACAGAAAAGGATTACAGCAGAATGAACAAAAAGCAAAATGCCCCTTTTGTCATAGTGAGCGAAGTCGAACTAAAGCACAAAAAAAAGTGAGCGGAATGGGACATTGCCCAACAAGAGACACTAAGCACGCCCTGAATAGTTATTCTTAGCCAAATCAGGCCGCACGCGCTGCGGGGCCAAATAGAATTCCCCCACAACCACAGAGTAGAGCTATTTTTTTTCCGGCGGAGCCTTTGGAAAAAAATCGCCTTTCTTTTTGTTACTTTTTCGGTGCCTGTCCCGATTGTTTATATCGGGAGCGAAGCAAAGAAAAAGTAAGGTAACGCTGATCAGGTAATAAGTGTCAACATTAGCACAAGCAATGCCCCACGTGGGTAATAATGGGAAATGCAGAATATTTTTAATAAATCAACCAAAACCAGCCACAGAAAAGGATTACAGCAAAATGACCAAAAAACAAAATGCCCCTTTTGTCATAGTGAGCGAAGTCGAACTAAAGTACAAAAAAAAGTAAACAGAATGGGGCATTGCCAAACAGGAGACACTAAACACACCCTCAATAGTTATTCTTAGCCAAATCAGGCCGCACGCGCTGCGGGGCCAAATAGAATTCCCCCACAACCACAGAGTAGAGCTATCTTTTTTTGCGCGGATGCGATTCAAAAAAAGTGGCCTTTTCTTTGGTTCTTTCTGGCGTCTATCCCGATGCATATCGGGAGCCACCCAAAAGAAAGAACACACGCGCCAATCAGGTAATAACCGGAACACTTAACAAATGACTCACGACCTACGACTTACCACTAAAAAAAACTATCATTGCACATTATTTGCGAATACGCTTTATGAAAAAAAGTATCCTGCCGGTCATATTATTACTTTGCACAGCATTGATCGTCATTTTCTCCTGCCACAAAAAAGGCCCGCCCATAAACTATGGCGGCAAATTCGATGGCTTGTGGACCGGCATCAACTCCTGCGATTCACAGACGCATACCATAAACATTGCCTCACCCGTAGATAATGTAAACTCCGTATACTATACCGGCCACACAGACACCGGCTTCTGCTCCAGGTCGATCACATTCGTCGGCACCGCATATGGTGACACAATCCTTTTCCCGGCAACCGTTTACACCGACAGTTGCGGCAACGGATATACAGTGCAGCAAGTAGGAACCATCATCGGCGTTACCCTGGTACTGACCCGTATCACCACCGGCACGATAAACGATACTTGTGTATTCATGGCTACTAAATACTAGCCGGGCTACTCTTCTTCATCAAAGTATATCTTGTAAAAGCTCTTCCCTACCCGCTCGTCATAACCCTTCTCTATCAGGCTCTTATCCCCATGTATGTACACATGAAAGTTCTTATCCAGCTTCAGCACGCTCTTGAATACCCGCGCCTGCTTCTTTACAGCAAGCGTAGAGATATCAAACTGGTCGGGCAGCTCCAGGTCATTCATCTCGGCATAGTTGGTCTCAAACTTCCGGAACGCCTTGATCATGCCGCTGTCATCAAACACCTCTTTCTCAAACTTCTTCTTATCAAACGACTCATTGGCTCTGAAGTACTCCACCGACTTATTGAGCAGGTCTATCTGGTCGGTCTTGGCAATGTCGTATTCCTCTGGCAATTGCTTGGCAATAAACTGCTTCGCCACATTCAGGAACTGGTTCGTCTGGAAGTATTCTGTGGCCTGCGGTATCACGCTAAGGAAGGTTTCCCGCCAGAACACCGCTTCCTCGCCCCTGTTGGCGCTGTCATAGATCAGCACATCAAAGCCCTTCTCTGCGTTGGTGGGCAGCACCAGGCAAGCCTTGTCAAACTTCGATACGTCCACACCCTCGCGCATGGTCAGCGAGAATTCATGATCGTCGATAGCAAGGTCAATGAAGTTGTTTTTTGTCTCGGTTTTATAGATACCTATCGCTTCCACAAAAGCGCCATCCACCAGGCAATTCTCATAATGGCATACATAGAGCTCGCCGGTCTTTATCTTAGGGTGCATGGTGGCCTCATACAGGTGCTTCGCAATGTTCACCGAGTTCTTATGAAAAGTTGCCGTCTCTGCCAGCGTCTCCAGGCAGTAATTGTAGACCTCATTATAGTCCAGCGAAGAAAGGTGGTGGAAAGAGTATTTATCCAGTTCGGCAGTGAACTTAGCCATGAACGCATCTTTGATGATGCGCAGATCATCCACTTCCAGCTTCAGCGGCTTCTTAGATGTCACCAGGTCCTGCCCATTCCCCTTATTCCCAATATAGTGTACAGACACCTTCTGCAACACCGCTTCACTCAAATTCATTTGCATACCGGATCGTATAAAGGTGTAAAGATATTTTATCGGGGAGCAATTGCAATTCAAAACCTTCGTCATACATTAATTTATCGTGGCATTCAACTATGAACCTATAACCCGGCAACCTATCTTTGTACCCTATCATGGATATTGTTTGCTCCGCAGAAGAACTTAAATTATTTGAACTTGTTGGTGAGGCCGCAGCCGGCATGGGCGTGAGCTGCTACCTGATAGGTGGTTTTGTGCGGGACAACCTGCTTGGCAGGATTACGAAGGATGCAGATATTGTATGCACAGGGGATGGAATAGCGCTTGCCCATGCTGTAGCAGCCATGTTGCCACAAAAGCCACAGGTGAACTACTTTAAGACCTTCGGCACCGCACAGTTCCGGCTCAATGGTTTTGATGTGGAGTTTGTGGGCGCCCGCAAAGAGTCCTACACCTCAGACTCACGCAAGCCGGAAGTAACGCCCGGCACCATTGCCGATGACCAGCTCCGCCGTGATTTTACTATAAATGCCCTCGCTATCAGCCTCAACAAGGACGACTATGGCAAGCTGATAGACCCGTTCAATGGCATCAACGACCTTGCAGACAAGATCATCCGCACACCGCTGGGACCGGATATAACATTCTCCGATGACCCGCTGCGCATGATGCGGGCAATACGGTTTGCTACACAACTTGGCTTTACAATTACACCCGAGGTTTTCGAAGCCATTTCACGTAATAAGGAGCGGATAAAGATCGTATCCCAGGAGCGCATCATAGATGAGTTCAACAAGATCATGAAGGCCGCTAAACCCTCAGTCGGGCTTGATCTGCTGTTCCGGTCAGGGCTGCTGAAGGAGTTCTTTCCGCAGTTTGCAGCACTCTCAGGTGTTGAGATCATTGAGGGCAAAGGACATAAGGATAACTTTTACCATACCCTGCAGGTAATTGACAATACGGCATCAAAAAGCGATGACCTGTGGCTGCGCTGGGCCGCCCTGCTGCATGATATAGGCAAGCCTGCCACAAAGGCCTATGAAGAAGGTCACGGCTGGACGTTTCACGGACACGAAGTAGTAGGCGAACGTATGGTGCCACGCATCTTCAAGCAACTGAAACTGCCGCTCAATGAACATATGAAGTATGTGGCCAAACTGGTACTGCTGCATCTGCGCCCCATTAGCCTGACTAAGGAAGACATTACAGACTCGGCCATGCGCCGCCTGCTCTTTGATGCCGGCGAAAACCTGGAAGACCTGATGATACTGTGCGAAAGCGACATTACCTCTAAGAACAAGGCCAAAGTAAAGCGCTACCTGGAGAACTTTGAACTAGTGAAACAACGGCTAAAAGAAGTGGAGGAGAGCGATAAGATACGCAACTGGCAGCCACCTATAACCGGCGATGACATTATGCGGCTGTTTAACTTAACCCCATCGCGTGAAGTAGGCGTGCTCAAAACCGCTATAAGGGAAGCCATACTGGATGGTATTATCCCGAATAACTACGAGGCGGCTTATGAGCTGCTGCTGCAAAAAGCGGCTGAACTCAATCTAAAACCGGTATAACGCATTAGTATGGTAAAGATCAGCCTTGTGAAAGGAGATATAACAAAAATAGCCGCTGATGCTATTGTCAATGCGGCCAATACTTCCCTGCTTGGGGGAGGCGGCGTAGATGGCGCCATCCACCGCGCAGCGGGAAGGGAACTGCTGGAAGCATGCCGCGAGCTGAACGGCTGCAAAACCGGGGAAGCAAAGATCACGAACGGCTATAAGCTGCCTGCCCGCTACGTTATTCACACCGTAGGGCCGGTATGGCACGGCAATAGCTCCGACAACCAGTTGCTTTACAATGCCTACCACAATAGCCTGCTGCTGGCCCTGGAACATAGCATAAAAACCATTGCGTTCCCCAATATCAGTACCGGGGTGTACCATTTTCCGAAGGACGATGCGGCTGAAATAGCATTAAAAGCAACTAATGATTTTAATGCAGTTCATCCGGATGCGCTGACTGAGATCATCTTCGTTTGTTTTGATGATGAGAATTACGACATCTACCATACGCTCCTAAATAAACAAGCATGAACAACCGCCAGCTCTTCCAGCAACATGTAGCCCAGACATCACCTACTCCTGTAGGCATAGAGATCGTGTCGGCATCGGGCAGCTATCTGCATGATGTGGATGGTAAGCATTACCTGGACATGATAGGTGGCATCAGTGTATGCAATATTGGCCATAGCCACCCTGCAGTGGTTGATGCCGTAAAAAAGCAGGCGGAAGCATATATGCACGTCATGGTGTATGGTGAACTGGTGCAGAGCCCACAGGTGAAGTATGCAGAGCTACTTGCGAAACACCTGCCCGCCAGCCTCGATTGTGTTTATTTTACTAATTCCGGCACGGAGGCTACAGAAGGCGCCCTTAAGCTGGCACGTCGCGCAACCGGTCGCACAGACATAATTAGTTGCAACCGCAGCTACCATGGCAATACCCTTGGGGCACTCAGTGTTATGGGCGACGAATACTGGAGAAATGCGTTCCGTCCGCTGTTGCCGGGCGTATGGCGATACGATTACAACTCCGAAGCGCTTTTACTGGGCATAAACGAACAGGTTGCATGCGTGATCGTTGAGACCGTACAAGGTGAAGCAGGCGTGATCGAACCGGATATAAACTGGCTGAAACAACTGCGTGAAAAATGTACCCGCACAGGAACACTGTTGATATTCGATGAGATACAATGCGGATTTGGCCGCACCGGCAAGCTTTGGGGCTTTGAGCACTATGGCGTGACCCCTGACGTGGTATTGCTGGGCAAAGCGCTGGGCGGTGGCATGCCCATGGGTGCGTTTATCGCCTCTCACGAACTGATGCAGACATTGACACATAGCCCAGTGCTTGGTCACATTACCACTTTTGGCGGGCACCCGGTATGCTGTGCTGCCGGCATGGCGGGGATGAATGTACTGCTTAATGAAGGCCTGGTTGCCTCGGTAGCTGAAAAAGAACAGTTGTGTCGCTCATTGCTGACACACCCCTCAATAAAAGCCATTAGAAGCAAAGGATTGCTGATGGCCATAGAATTAGAAACGCCGGCCCTTGTTTCGGAAACCCTGCGGCGCTGCCTTGCAAAAGGCTTGTTCTCCGACTGGTTCCTGTTTGCCCCGGAATGTATCCGTTTTGCACCGCCGCTTACCATTACAAACGCAGAGATCCGCTCTGCATGCGAAATACTACAGTCCTGCCTGTAAAAACAAAAGGCGGGAAGACCCGCCTTTTAATTAAATGTTCTTATCAGTTCACTACGGAACCAGCTTAAGCTGGTAAATATGTACGCCAATATTAAGCTGGGCATTATCATCGCAGGTGCCGGCACCGTAATTAAGTATACGCACACCTTGTGGCGCCGTCACATTCGCCACTCCAGACTCGCAATTATTGCAGTTCAAAGCAAATTGCAAAGGGGTTGTAATATCAACAGAGAAACGGTTACCATTCTGCCTGGTCAACATAGCGCTTCCTGAGATCGAGAATATGTCATCGCTCCTGTCACCGGTACCATAACCCTGGATCCATTTGCGTGTAAGCGAACCGTACCACACAACATACTGACTTTTCAGCGGATCCGGATTCACGTCCATAGAGTCCCTTGCTGAAACCTTGTAGTACCAGTTTCCTGTGATCGTCGTGTCCACACGCACAGTGCTTATTGTACCCATAAGCTGGTTTTCATTCACATAGTAGTTGTTGAAAGTGATCGTGTGGGTCTGGCCGGCATCAGCATAGTTACCCATGTATTTCACGATAATCGTACCTCTCCTCTTCCTGCCATCAAGGCATACACAATCATCGGATCCGAAACGAATAACCAGCGAATGCATACCTGCCACATCATCTGTATCTGTACCTACTGTACAGCATGCGCCTATCTCTGTGGCTTTTGATGAGCGCATATAAGCTCCATTATATACTGAACCCGCTGCATCTGCAATTGAGATAACATCATCATTTGCCCACTCGATCCGGGATATATCGGATGCATATCCACCCTGGTCGTCAGCATTGCCAATGTTATTGTCATTGCTTTTCTGGCAAGCCTGGAATACCATGGCAGAAGAAGCCAACAGGAATGCAGACATGAGTACAAAAAACGAGCTCCTTTTGAAATTAAAATTGAATTGCATAGTTCAATATGGTTGTTTAACTGGGCTTCTTAATGGTTAGTAATAATGAATTTTGCCGCTAATATACGAATAGTGGTTAATGTTGCATACAGATTATAGCACAAAATATAAAAGGCGGAACACATTTCCGCCTTTTATTAGAAAAATAACCAAATAATTATTTCAACGTAATGTTATAGGTGTGCGTACCGATGGTAAGCTGTGCTTCATTATCGCAGTTACCATCCCCATAATCCAGCGTTGCAGTAACACCGCTCGGGCGGGTAACCGTTGCTTTCCCTGATTTTATCCATGCACAGCCATAAGCTACTTTCAAGGGTGTGATAATGTTCATCGTAAACATATTACCGTTCGCCCGTGTGAGCGTAGTTGTTCCGGATATCTCGTAAGAATCGTCACTCCAGACATGTGTGTCATACCCGGAAAGCCAGGTGCGTGTGCGGCTGCCCGCCCATACTATCTGTCCGTTTCCTGCGCCCAAATTCAATGTATCGTTAACTGTTACTGTATAGTATACCTGCCCGCTCGTGTTGGTGCCCATATTAGTCACGGTCTTAAGGCCGGAGAGCTGGTTGTCGTTTACAAAATAATTGTTGTAGGTGATGGTATGTGTACTCCCGGCATCTTTATAACGGCCGGTATAGGTAACAATTATCTTGCCCCTGCGGTTCTTTCCGTCAAGGCAGGTACAGTTTGAAGTGCCAAAATCAATGGTAAGGGTATGTATGGCCCCCACAGAGTCATTTGTTACCGTCGCACAGCCACCGATCGTGGTGCCACTGGTACGCAGACCAGAACCACTGTTCGTTGCGGCTGCAATATCGGCCATAGAAACAACGTCGCTGCTGTTCTGTTCCATCTTCACATTATCTGAAGCATATCCGCCATTATCGTCGGTATTCGTTAATGTATCCTTGGCTTTTCTATGGCAGGATGCCATAAAAATGAATATTGCCACGGTCAGTAGCGCTGTATTGAAAAAAAGGAAAAATCTTGAATTGCGCATCGGTCTATTATTTTATGGTTAGCAAAGATAATTTTTGCGTTACTAAGACTATTTTTGGCCTTGCAGGTTTAATACTGCAAAAAATATTCCAAAAATTCTTATTTCACGTTAAAAGTAATAATAATTACTTTTGCGCCTCAATCTATTATAATAAAATGCAATTAGCGATCATCGGTACAGGATACGTAGGATTAGTTACAGGCACATGTTTTGCAGAAACCGGCAATAAAGTCACCTGCATAGATATAGACGAAAAAAAAATAAACAACCTGAAGCAAGGCTCATCACCGATTTATGAGCCCGGCCTGGACATACTGCTTGAGCGTAATATCAAGGAAAAAAGACTGCATTTCACTACATCACTTGCCGATGGCATAAAGGACGCAAAGGTGATCTTTCTGGCGCTCCCTACCCCTCCGGGCAAGGATGGTTCTGCGGACCTTCAATATGTGCTGGACGTAGCCAAATCGCTGAGCACGATCATCACTAAGTATACTGTGATCGTGAACAAAAGCACCGTACCGGTTGGCACGGCAGAGAAAGTGCACGCTGTATTGGCGCAACACCTGGACACCGAATTATTTGACGTAGTATCGAACCCAGAATTCCTGCGTGAAGGAGTAGCTGTGGAAGACTTCCTGAAGCCCGACCGCGTAGTTATAGGCACTTCGTCTGAAAAGGCAAAGAAGGTAATGGACGAACTGTACCAGCCATATGTGCGGCAGGGCAATCCTATCCACTTCATGGACGAACGCTCCTCTGAAATGACGAAATATGCGGCCAATTCTTACCTGGCAATGCGTATATCATTTATGAATGAAATGGCCAACCTGTGCGAAAAAACCGGCGCAAACGTAGACTGGGTGCGCATTGGCATGGGCGGTGACAGCCGTATCGGCAAGCGCTTCCTGTTCCCGGGCATTGGTTATGGTGGCAGTTGTTTTCCAAAAGACGTCAAGGCGCTTGCTTTCACAGCCCTTGAAATGGACTATGATTTCCAGCTTGTCAACACAGTAATGCAGGTAAATGAGCGCCAGAAACTGGTGCTCGGCAAAAAGGTAAGGAACTACTTCGGCAGCGACCTTTCCGAATATACATTTGCGATATGGGGTCTTGCGTTCAAGCCTGAAACCGATGATATCCGCGACGCACCGGCGCTGGAACTGATAAATGAGCTACTGGCCGGCGGTGCAAAACTGCGCGTCTTCGACCCGGAGGCTATGAACAACGTAAAACAGATACTCGGCGACAAAATATTCTATGCAGAAGACCAGTATGATGCGCTGACCGGCGCTAGCGCACTGATCGTGGTGACAGAATGGAGCGAGTTCAGAAATCCTGATTTTGAACGCATTTGCAGTGCACTGAAGCACCCCGCGATCTTTGATGGCCGCAACGTTTATTCACTCGAAAAAATGGAAGATCTGGGCGTGTATTATGAAAGCATTGGCAGAAAGATCGTGCACCCACAGATACATGACACCTTGCCTGCACCGCACGATACAATCATCAGGGAAAGGGCGACAAGGGATTAATGTTAAAAAGTTGATAGGTTGATAAGTTAATAAGTCTGCCTTAGACGAAAAAGTATATTTCCACAATAACCGAAAAAAAATCCAGGACTCTTACTAAGTATTAACAACTAAACAATGGCAAAACGGATACTGATCACAGGCGCAGCGGGGTTTTTAGGTTCTCACTTATGCGACCGCTTTCTGAAAGAAGGCTATGAGGTAATAGGGATGGATAACCTGCTTACCGGCAACATTAAAAACATCGAGCACCTGTTCCCTGTGAGGGAGTTCCAGTTTTACCACCACGATGTTACCAAGTTCGTGCATGTACCCGGCGACATCGATTACATCCTTCATTTTGCATCTCCCGCCAGCCCTATAGACTACCTGAAGATGCCGATACAGACATTGAAGGTAGGCGCACTTGGCACGCACAACCTACTGGGTCTTGCTAAATCTAAAGGCGCACGTATACTTGTAGCTTCTACTTCTGAAGTTTATGGCGACCCGCTGGTACATCCGCAAACAGAAGAGTACTGGGGTAATGTTAACCCTGTTGGTCCACGTGGTGTATATGATGAGGCCAAGCGCTTTATGGAGAGCATTACAAGGGCTTACAATACTTTCCACCAGGTGGAGACCCGCATCATCCGCATATTCAATACCTATGGCCCGCGCATGCGCCTCGACGATGGCCGCGCACTGCCTACATTCATGAGCCAGGCGCTGCGTGGTGAAGATGTTACCGTATATGGCGATGGTTCGCAGACGCGTTCGTTCTGCTATGTAGATGACCTTGTAGAGGGAATCTACAGGCTCCTGCTTTCTGATTATGTAATGCCTGTGAACATCGGCAACCCATCAGAGATAACGTTGCTGGAGTTTGCCGAAGAGGTGCTGAAACTGACCGGCTCAAAATCCAAGATAGTATACGAGCCGCTACCCCAGGATGACCCTAAGCAACGTAAGCCAAACATCACCAAGGCAAGAGAAATACTTGGCTGGGAACCAAAGGTTGACCGCCACGAAGGGCTGAAACGTACGCTGGAGTATTTTAAGCTGCATATATAGTCTTAAACTGACTGATTTTAAAGTTGCCCCAACCTTCAGATCCGGGTCTGCAATAGTGCTAATCACAGGCTTTAGCCCAAAAACAACAGCCATACATTTCTTGCTTTGTTTGGGCTAAAGCCTGTAGCTTTTGATAACCACTCCCCGGCCTGAAGGTCGGGGCAACTTGAGGAGAGCCAAATTGTTATGCCTCGTAAAAAGCGTTTTCAATACTTTTTACTTACTTTAGCTTACAAATCATTTTATGCGCATAAATAAAAAACTAGCCCTCGTATCTGTCCTTTGCTGCGGCATGCTATTCCTTCAAAGTTTCGTACAGAAACACGATGATGACAAGCCTACTAACCTGAAAATACTGCCCAAAGACATTTCTGAGGAGAAGTTGCATGACATCATGAGGAACTATTCAAGGGCGCTCGGTGTACGTTGCAATTATTGCCACGTGGCTACTGCAGTTCCCGGGCAGGAACATCCAAAATGGGACTTCGCATCAGACGACAAGAAAGAAAAGAATGTTGCCCGCGAAATGATGATCATGACCGCCGCAATAAATGCAGACCACCTTGGCAAGATCAAAACCATGGGCGATCCGCTGGAGCAGATACAATGCGTGACCTGCCACATGGGCCGCACCACACCAATTATCAGCGTAGACTCTTTGCCTAAACCGCCAAAGAAGTAGCCTATTCTACCCGAAATAAAATTGTTATCGTGCTTTCCGCAACCGGAAGGCACTTTTTTTTACACACACACTTCGCCACAGTTACCTGCGCTGGCTCATTCATTACCTTTGCACACGAAAATCAAACTATGCCTAACGCTACCATCAAAAAAGAGAGCATCGACTTCCTTAAAAAACTCTCGAAGAACAATACCCGTGAATGGTTCAATACCAACAAGGAGAAATACACCGAGGCTCATGAAAACATCATTGAGTTCGCAGGGGCATTGCTGGCAGAAATGAATAAGCATGATAATATCGAAACCGCATCAGGCAAAGCAAGCCTGTTCCGGATATATAAAGACGTTCGCTTCTCAAAAGATAAAACGCCATACAACACACACTGGAACGGCGGTTTTAAAAGGGCCACCAAAAAGCTGCGCGGGGGCTATTATTTTCATATACAGCCTGGCAAAACCTTTATTGCCGGTGGCTTCTGGGGACCTTCAACAGCGGATATGCAGCGTATACGCCAGGACATTGCAGCCAATTACGAATACCTGCAAAAAATACTTGCCGATAAAACGCTCATAAAAACTTTCAGCAAGATGGAAGGCGAGCAGCTGATCTCCGCACCACGCGGTTACGACAAAGATCATGCAGCTATAGAACTACTTCGCTACAAACAGTTTCTCCTAAAGCACGACTTTACCGATGACGAGGTACTAAGCCACGGATTCGCAAAGGAAGCAAGCAATGTGTTCAAAAAAATGCGGCCCTTCCTCAACTACATGAGCGATGTACTTACTACCGATGCTAATGGTATCTCTCTTGTGTGAAGCTCCTATTGCACCTTCGAAAAATTGTGGTCAGGCTTTATTAGCGCAGGATGCGCTTTCTGGTATTTCGCGATCGTATTTATTGATTTCGCTACATACGGCTCGTCAGTATGGGTATAAAAGTAATGCTGGATGTTTTCTGCAGCGGGCCAGAACAGAGTAAAACGTACGAGTTCCGTCGCGATAGGCTTCTTATAAAGACCCGAATTGGTAAGCTTATCAATATTTTGCTGCGCTAAATTCTTTTGGACGTTACTCCTGTAAAAAATATAATTGCGATACTGCGGGCCTTCATCTGCCGCTTGTGTAGGGTCTTCCTGTGAATCAAAGAATACTTCAAGAAGTGTGGCATAGGAAACTTTCGTACTGTCGTAATAAATATTCACCGTTTGCACATGCCCGGTAGTACCGGTTTCCACGTCCTTGTAAGTGGGGAAGGTTTTGCCGCCGCCCGCATAACCCGGAACGACACATACCACCCCGGCAACACTGCCAAAGAGTGTTTCTTCGCGCCAGAAATTGTCCCCTGCGAAAGTAGCAAGGCTATATTTTGACAGGTCGGGGGGCTGCACATCTTTCGAAAAAACAGCGGCCACCTTTTTTGTATTTGCAGGCGATACCGCTTGCCCGAAAGAGGAGAAACTGCCGGCGATCAGAAAAGCAGTGAACAATGTGGATATACGCTTCATGTCTTTATGGCTTTAGAAAGTACTAAGATAATAAGATTCGGCATGCTATGCAGCCACCGGCGCCATAAATGGTCTCATATCTATTTTGCCCGTGCGTGAGCGAAGAAAAGCTATGATCTCCTCATCAGATGAGAAACGGTTACCGATATTTACAAAATGC
The DNA here is from genome assembly GCA_947476485.1 of Chitinophagaceae bacterium. Lineage (GTDB taxonomy): Bacteria > Bacteroidota > Bacteroidia > Chitinophagales > Chitinophagaceae > Nemorincola. Next base: position 7,350 of record CANJQU010000001.1, on the reverse strand, counting down.
TTTGCCAGCAGGTCGTAGCGGTTGCGCATCAGGTAGATGAAGACGTGCAGGAAGTGGATACCATCGAAGACAATGGCATTGTTTGCAGCATATTCATCAAGGGTGCTCAGGAAGTAAGCCGGATGCTCCGTCCAGTGCATGGTTGACTGCAGGTGATGACTGATGTGGTAGCCATCATTCCAGCATTTTACATTGTACTTTGTATTGATACAGGTTACACTGTTTTTATAGGCATTGCCGGGGTCGTCGGGCGCGATGAATGCGTGCTGCGCCCAATTGCCGGTCATGGCTATGATGCGGAACGTAAAAAAAGGAAGTATAAAAACCACAAGCGTTGCCGGCCAGTTGATAAAACACAACCCGACACACATGGCTATGAAGAGCGTCTCACCCCGAACCGAGCGGTAAAAAAGGCGTTTGCGGCGCTTACGCACAAAGTAGCTGCAGAGGTGGTACATGCCCATAAAAATGAAAGTGCCCAGGTAGTGAACAAACCCTTTGATAGAATCACGCTGGTAGGGCATAGTTGTGCTTTCATCCTCCGGCATATTGTTCTCGGGGTGGTGCATGCCTATGTGGTGCGTGTAATAGGTTTCGGGTGTCTGCCCGAACAGCGGGCCGATGACCCATGGCAGATAATAGTTAAGGAAACCGTATTGCGACTTGAACCAGGGCCGGTGACTGGTGCAATGCATCATGAGGCCGTAAGGGCCTTTGAACGTCACATTATTAAGGAATTGATAGAGTATTGCGGCCACCCACCACGCTGCTGCCGGCACGCCCGGCCAAAAGAGTATCACAGCCAGCGGTATCAGTGTAAATGAGATCTTCAAGGTAAGGTATATAAACGGCAGATCGCGCTCATCGCGGATGAGGGATACAAAAAAACGGTCGAAAGCGGTACTGGGTTTCGGAACACCCACCGGGTCTGTGATCGCGCCTAATATCTTCATTTCAGCTAAAAATATTGTAAGTAGCAAGGTAACAAAAATAATTAGTTGAGAAAGTGAAAATTATGGCCCGGTTAGCTCGACGAGAGTGCGCTACGGGTGGCAATCAGTCTCAAAATTTCGCACAAAAAAAGCCATCCCGAACCCGGAATGGCTTTCACGCTATTACTTTAAGGCCCTTACGCGCCCAGTATCTTTTGTATCTTCTTGTCAAATACATTCTTTGGCGCTGCGCCAACCTGCTTATCCACTACCTGGCCGCCTTTTATAAAAAGCACACATGGTATGCTGGTAACGCCATAATTGATAGAAAGATTGGGGTTCTCGTCCACATTCACCTTGCCTACATTTACTTTTCCTTCGTATTCTTTCGAAAGAGCATCGATAGTTGGTCCTAACGCGAGGCATGGGCCGCACCAGGGCGCCCAGAAATCTATTACGGAAAGCTTATCAGCTTTAAGAACTTCAGTGTCAAAATTTGAATCGGTGAATACTGCTGCCATTGTTTTTGTTTTTGAAAAATGAAATACAAAGTTACGTGAATAAGCGATGGCAGGCGAATAGAATAGAGATATAGGCGTATAAAGTATCCACATACTGCTAACAAAAATGAACCCGGACAGCGTTCAGAGCGGAATGTATGTCCTCCAAATTGCAATATTTGTAATACAGTCTGTTAAAAAAATCCTCCCGCATTTAAGTATGTACGTAAAATATTGTGGTTTCTTTGAAAGAAACTATTAATTTTATGCTCTTGCAGGGCTATATGCCTTGAACTTAACCTTTTGGAACGGTATGACAATGAAAAAAACTAGATCGGTCATTTTTACGGCAATCATTACCCTATTGGCATTCGGGGCTGCCATCTACACTTCCTGTAACAAAGACCGCTGCAGCAATGTAGCCTGCCAGAATGGTGGCACCTGCGTGAACGGATACTGTAGTTGCACCTACGGTTATGAAGGAGACCATTGCGAGATACGTGTAAAAACTACCATTGAATACTGGAACCACGGATTTACAGATATTACCCTCACACTCAATAACGTTGCATATACCGTACCTCCCGGACGCTCAAAAGGCTTTCAGGGTGGATATGGCGATACGCTGCAAGGCCTGGCTACCACACAGGGCCAGTATGGCCGGATGATCAGGTGGGATTCGTTATTTACCTTATTCCCGCAGAGCGGCACAACCACAATTGACCTCCATATTCCACAAACCTATTTCTTCCTCCGTGTTATTAACGACAGCTCTTCTTCCCTGCTGAAGGAATTCAGGGTAAACTGGCGGCGTCCTAATGAAGTTGACTTCATCGTGAGCCCGCCGTATGAATACCAAAGCTACCACGAGATCGGATATTTCCCGCTGGACAGCTTTTCTAACCTCTATATGAAATCTACTACAGGCGCCGAGTGGTACGACTCCCTGCACCTGCCTCTTGTACAGGACCAGTACTATACAGCGTTCGCCAATTAATTTAGCGTAAATTTTTATCGGGATTTTACTCAGACTTTGTCAAGTGAGTAACGTATGTCCTCTTCATGTTCCTGTATGTAGCGGATCAGTTCGTCATTTACTTCTATTTTGCGGGCTTGCGATTTCAGCCTTACCTCGCTGCCATCCCAGTCTGCAATATGGATAATAAGCTCGGTATTACCGGGATACTTCTTCAGGTTTTCTTCCATAAAGGTCACGAACTCCGAATTAACCTTCAGCAGTGGCAGCGACAGGTGCAGCTTCTTGGTCAGTGTCTTACGAACTTCGTCCAGCAGCATCATATTCTGTATCTGGTACTCCATGGTACCGGGGCGGAACCTGTGTTCATCGTAAACACCTTGTATCATCAACTTCTGGCCATTCACAAGGTAGTTGCCGTAAGCCACATAGTTTTTCTCCCACAGCAGTATCTCAAAGTGCCCTGAATAGTCGTTTATCGTCAGTTTACCGAACTTGCTGCCTTTCTTGGTGGTCATATGCCCTACATCGGTCACATAGCCCGCTATACGTATGTTGCGGCCACGGTTGGCATCCAACTCATTTATTGGTGTCATGCCGTAGTTGTCCATCTCAAATTTGAACCCATCAAGCGGATGGGCGCTGAGATAGATACCCACTACTTCTTTTTCACGGTCCAGCAGCTCGGGCAGGCCCCATTTATCACATTCCGGTATAAGCGGTGGTTTTACCTCCGGCATGGTAGCCTCGCCAAACAGGCTGTTGGTTGCCATAGAAGAGCTGGCCTGGAACTGGTTGCCAAACCTCACCAGCCTTTCCAGCCCCGTAATGGGGTCGGTAGGCGGTGCATAGAAATACTGCGCCCTGTGCAACTGCGTTGAAAAACAATCGAGCGCACCGGCAAGCACCAGGCTTTCCATCGATTTTTTATTTACCGTACGCTGGTTTACGCGCTTTATGAAGTCGTATACCGTAAGGTAAGGGCCATTGCTCTCCCGCTCCAGTACAATGTCATCCACCGCGGCCTCACCTACTCCTTTTATCGCGTTCAGTCCAAAACGTACCACATTCTCCTTCGCCACAGCAAAGCCCTTCAGACTCTCATTCACATCCGGACCAAGTACCTGCAGCCCCATGCGCTGGCACTCCTCCATGTAAAATTTGATCTTGTCTATATTGCCCTGGTTGTTGAGCACCGCCGCCATATACTCGGCCGGATAGTGGGCCTTGAGGTAGGCGGTCTGGTAGGCCACAAGGGCATAGCATGTAGAGTGCGATTTATTGAAGGCGTATTGTGCAAAGGCTTCCCAGTCGGTCCATATCTTCTGCAGCTTGTCTTCGGGATGCCCCTTCTTTTTGGCTCCCTCCACAAACTGACCCTTCATCTTATCCAGCACCGACTTCTGCTTCTTACCCATTGCCTTACGCAATACGTCCGCATCGCCCTTGCTGAAACCCGCAAGGCTCTGCGAAAGCAGCATCACCTGTTCCTGATACACAGTGATACCATAGGTATCACTCAGGTACTCAGCCATCTCGGGCACGTCATAAGATATTTCTTCCAGCCCGTGTTTACGCTTGATGTAGTTGGGTATATACTCCATCGGCCCCGGACGATACAGGGCGTTCATGGCTATAAGGTCATCAAATTTATCGGGCTTCAGGTTGATGAGGTGCTTCTGCATCCCCGCACTTTCAAACTGGAAGGTACCGTTTGTATCTCCCGCCTGGTAGAGCTCGTAGGTCTCCTCATCATCCAGCGGAATGGTATCAATATCTATTTCAACACCGTAATTTCTTTTTATCAGCGCCAGTGCATCTTTTATGATTGTTAGGGTTTTAAGACCCAAAAAGTCCATCTTGATAACGCCTGCATTCTCGATCACATTGCCCTCATACTGCGTAATGAGCGAGTCCACATCCTTGGCCATGAACACCGGCAGCAGATCGGTAAGGTCGCTTGGGGCAATGATGATGCCCGCCGCATGTATACCCGTATTACGCACTGATCCTTCCAGCTTCTCTGCATTGCGCAGCACCTCTCCATGCAGGCTTTGCTGGCCCAGTATCTCGCGCAGCTTGCCTACCCATTCTATTTCTTCAGCGCCAAGGCCTTCTTTCTGGTCCAGGCTACCCTCCCCTTTCAGGTCGGCACGCAGCAGCCGTTTCAGGCTAATGCCGGGCCGCTCAGGTACCAGCTTGGCCAGCGCGTTGCTCTCGCTCAGTGGCAAGTCCATCACGCGGGCCACGTCCTTTATACTGCTCTTGGCAGCCATGGTGCCGTAGGTCACTATCTGCGCCACCTGGTTCTTGCCATACTTCTGCACCACATAGTCTATCACCTTCTGGCGGCCTACGTCGTCAAAGTCAGTGTCTATATCGGGCATACTCTTACGATCGGGGTTCAGGAACCTTTCGAACAGCAGCTTGTACTTTATGGGATCTATATTGGTAATGCCAATGCAATACGCCACCGCCGAGCCCGCAGCCGAGCCACGACCCGGACCTATGAACACACCCATATTGCGCCCCTCCTTGATGAAGTCGCTCACAATAAGGAAGTAGCCCGCAAAACCCATGGTCTTGATGGTGAACAATTCAAATTTCAGGCGGTCTTCTACCTCGGCAGTAACTTCTTTATATCGCTCCTTGGCGCCTGTCCAGGTGATGTGCTCCAGGAAGGCGTTCTGGTCGTCATTAAACTCCGGCGGCACCTTGAAGTGGGGCAGCAATATATCGCGCTCCAGCTTCAGGGGCTTTATCTTATCCAGGATGTGATTGGTATTATCCAGCGCCTCCGGCAGGTCGCTGAATATGGTCGTCATCTCCTCCGTAGTCTTGAAGTAGAACCGGTCGCTGGGGAATGCGAAACGGCCACCCTTGGGCTGCGTCTCATCATCATCGCCCAATTCCTTCCACTTAGGGTCAGCCTGCTTAGAGCCTGTGTTGATGCACAGCAGTATATCATGCGCATTAGCATCCGCCTGGTCCACATAGTGGCTGTCGTTGCTGGCGATCATGGGCACATTGTACTTCTCGGCAAACCGCAGCAGCACCTGGTTCACCTTGTCCTGGTCGCCTATGGCGTGGCGCTGCAGCTCTATGTAGTAGTCATCGCCAAAGAGGTCGAGCCACCACTTGAACTCCTTCTCACCTTCCGCTTCGCCCTTGCGCAATATCGTGCGTGGCACCGATGCGGCAAGGCAGCAGGTAGTGGCTATAAGCCCCTCGTGGTACTTCTCCACCAGTTCCTTGTCTATACGTGGATACTTGCCGTAAAGGCCCTCCATATAGCCCAGCGAGCACAGCTTCACCAGGTTCTTGTACCCTATCTCGTTCTTGGCCAGTAATAGCTGGTGGTAGCGTACGTCTTTATCGTCCTTAGAGAATGCACGTTTGTGGCGGTTATCTACCAGGTAGAACTCACACCCAACCACTGGCTTTACTTCCGGTTCCTCTATGTCCTTGCCCTCAGGGGTTTTGCCCACTACTTTCTTCTTCTTCCACGCCTCCGCAACAAAGTCGAATACGCCAAACATATTGCCATGGTCTGTAATGGCCATAGCAGGCATATTATCCCTCCTCGCCTTCTCATAAAGCTTCGAAATATTAGAAGCCCCATCGAGCAGGGAGTACTGGGTATGATTGTGTAAATGGGAGAATTTCATTGATTCTTTCTGCACAATTACCTGCCCACGGCAGGCTCTTTCGGCGTCTTACAAAGTAACGAAATTACGCGAGGATTTGGGGTGGAAGTTTTCCACAGGAAGGGGGATTATTTGACTAAAACCAACTTTTGAGTGGATGACACCTCTCCGTTAACCACAATATTATAGTAATATACTCCGGTGGGCAACTTAGAATTGTCAAGTAGTATATAACCAAAACGGTTATCAACTCTATATGTGTTTATTTTTTGACCGTTTGTGTTATACAGACTCAACTCGCCTTCTTTAGCTCCTTCCGGAAGCTTAAAAGTAATCTTTACTTCGTTCGATGAGGGGTTTGGTTGAGCTTTGGTGGGAAAATTATTTTCTATTTCGTTCATCCCTGTTTCTCCCGCCCCCGCACTACCACAAGTATTACAGGGCAGTATGCCGGGAAGGTTATAGATATCTATACTAGTTGGAGTATTAAACACAGCCTGATAACCAATTCCAAGAGTATCAATTTTACGGACTTTGAAGTTACCGCTGTACATTGCCAATCCATTCAACATAGAATCAACAATAACACCATTCTCATTTATTATTAAATATTTACCAGCCGAAGTGCCAATGTGATGATAATACACGGCAACCTCCAGCAAGGGGTCAAGATTAAAAAGTGTTTCAGAAGGGTAAAATACCCCTCTTACATTATTTTCGTAATAAATATCGAAAATGCCTTCGTATCCTGATATTGCTGGGCATGGGATTGTTTTCCATAAGCTATAATCCAAATTATAAAAATAAAGAGTGTCAGCATGCACCCCACTACCACTACCCCGATACGTAAACGTCATTAACTTCTTTCCAGAAATGGCCAGATTCACAAAATCTGCTTCTGTACCACGTATTTTGGGAATTGAATTAGCTAAAGTGACTTGTGCATTTGACGAAGATGTACTACTGAGCAAAACGGCAAAAATAATAATCGCATCTTTCATACTAACTATTTTTTTTATAAATGTAACCAATAAAAATGGTGAATGAAAGTAATTCCCCCATTTGCCCACAGTCTTCTAAAAACAAAAGATAACCATAATCGTTGGGCGTATGTCTCCGACTTTCCGCCGTTGTTGGTGTTCTTCACCAACAACGCTCGCGCAGGACAGACAACACCAGCTACATCAGGCAGGAAGTCAATATCCCACGTGCATCCAAGCCTAAAGAATAATAAGAAGCACTGCTAAACCGATCTTCTTCTGGCTGCTTAACAAGCCCCGCTTTCACCGGATTAT